>JAPOHH010000014.1 GCA_029979505.1 bacterium
AGCAGCACCTGCAGAAGATACAGCTACAGAAGCAGCACCTGCAGAAGATACAGCTACAGAAGCAGCACCTGCAGAAGATACAGCTACAGAAGCAGCACCCACTGAAGATATTGCCGCTGAAAAAGACAAAGCTTAATCTCCTTAGAAATACTCATACATATCCATGAAGAGTTCACTACCCATTGTACTTGGTAAGATTATATCTACTCATGGTATAAATGGATGGGTATCAATTGATTGTTATGCTCATCCTCCTGAAAATTTAATAACCTATAAAACATTTCTTGATGATAAGTTCGAAGATGAGATTAAAATTTTAGACATAAAAATCATGCCAAAAAAAATTATCATTAAAATTGAGAATTATAATGATATTAATGTTTCAGAAAAAATTTTAGGGAAAAATATTCTGGTAAACAACAATGACATGCCTAACTTAAAAGATAATGAATATTATTGGAAAGACTTAGAAGGACTTTCAGTTTTTACAACTGAAAAAAAATATTTAGGAGTTGTAGATTTTATTTTTAATAATGGATCAAATGACGTCTTGGTTATCAAGAAAGATAATAATGTTTATTATGTTGCTTTTATAAAAGAAAATATCAGTCAAATAGATAATGATACAATTATAGTACGTGATGAATCAGTTTAATATAATAACAATATATCCAGAATTTTTTGAGTCCTTCTACAATCATGGACTTATCAAAAAAGCTATTGAAAAAAAAATAATCTCAATAAACTCAATTGATTTAAGACTATATACTAAAGACAAACACCAGAGAGTCGACTCTAAGACATATGGAGGGGGGCCAGGGATGGTCATACAATATCAACCTGTAAGAGACTGTCTTAATGTTAATAAAATAGGTAAGTGTTATCTCCTATCGCCGCAAGGAGAGACTCTCACGCAAAAAAAACTCATAGATATTTCAAAAGAAGAGAATGTGACATTATTATGCGGGAGATATGAGGGGCTTGATCAGCGTATAATTGATAATTTAGTTGATGATGAAATATCTATAGGTGATTATGTACTCTCTGGAGGTGAGATACCCGCAGCAACTATTATTGAGGGCATAACGCGACTCTTACCAGGAGTAGCAGATGATATAGATTCAATAACTCATGATTCATTTTATGACGGGATTCTTGATCACCCTCATTATGCTAAACCGGAACAAATTGATGATAAAAAAGTTCCCAATGTTCTATTATCAGGTAATCATCAGGATATTGCTTCTTGGAGAAGAAAACAGTCTCTAGGAATTACATTTTTAAGGAGACCTGAATTATTAAAAAACGTGAAACTTTCAAAAGAAGATGATAGACTACTGCAAGAATTTATAGCAGATTACAAGCAAGAAGAAAATGAGTAAAATTATAGAAAATATAACATCAAAGCAGCTGAAATCTATACCTAACTTTTCTTCAGGGGATACAGTTGTCGTTTCTGTAAAAGTCAAAGAAGGAAAACGTGAGAGAATCCAAGCTTTTGAAGGTGTAGTTGTAGCAGTCAAAAATAGAGGTATAAATTCATCATTCACAGTCAGAAAAATATCATACGGTGAAGGCGTGGAAAGGGTGTTTCAGACACATAGTCCTATTATTGATAGTATAAAAATCAAACGAAAAGGGGCTGTTCGTCGAGCTAAGCTTTATTACCTGAGAGAAAGATCTGGCAAATCTGCTAGGATTAAAGAAAAGCTAAATTAAGCTCCGAAATTGAATCAAGTATACTTAGGAATAGGAAGTAACAAAAACCATCCCTATTTTCGAATCAATACAGTTCTAAAACAAATTAATCGTATAAAATCTACAAGTATCATAAAAAAATCAAGTTTATATGTGACTAAGCCTCTTGGACCACAAGCACAACCAGATTTTATAAATTCTGTTATTGAAATCAAAACCAATCTCAGTCCAATTGAATTACTCAATGAATTACAATATCTAGAGAGGCTACATAACAGAAAGAAAACAAAAAGATGGGGTCCCAGAAGCATGGATATTGATATTTTGATTTATAATAAGCTTATAATGAATACAGATAAGTTGGTGATACCTCACCCAGGATTAGAGTATAGGGATTTTGTTTTAATGCCCTTGTATGAAATAACGAGTTATGGATATAAAATTCCAAAATATGGAAAGATTACAAGCCTTATAAAGAATTTGTGATGATTAAAAATAAATATATAGCAATTGAGGGTGCAATAGGTGTAGGAAAAACAACATTAGCTAGAAACATATCCAATACTATGAGGTGCCAAACATTGTTTGAAGATTTTTCGGACAACCCTTTTTTGAAAAGCTTTTATGATAATGATCAATCTAATTCCTTTTCAACTCAACTTTATTTTCTTCTTAAAAGAATAAATCAGTTAGAATTAGTAGATAAATCAAATGATATGCTTGTATCAGATTTTTATTTTGGCAAAGATGAATTGTTTGCAAGACTAAATTTATCTGATATTGAATATGACATGTATACTAAGATTAAATCAAAGTTAGAATTCTCTCCTCCAATACCGGATTTAATAATATATTTACAAGCATCAACAGACATACTGCTCGATAGAATAAAAAAAAGAGGTCTTGAAATTGAAAAAAATATTAAAAAAAAATATATTGATTCTGTAAATGAACTATATATGAAGCACTTTCATGAATATAGGGAATCTCCTATACTAATCATTAATACAAGTAACGTGAATATTAATAATCCAGATGATTATAATATGTTGATTCATGAAATATCATCGGATATAAACGGGAAAAAATACTTCAATCCTGTTTCTAAATAGCAATGAAAACGAATAATAGATTGAAGAAACTTTATAAAAGTGGAAGAAGAATATCATGTATTACTGCTTATGATGCAACATTTTCTAATTTCTTAGATAACTTAGGAGTAGATATCATCCTTGTTGGAGATTCACTTGGTCAAGTGATAAAAGGTGATAATTCAACTCATCGAGTTACTTTAGATGATATTTTATATCATTCAAAATGTGTTAAATCTGGAATAAAAAAATCTATGCTAATGGTAGATCTCCCTAAAGATACATATACATCTAATAATCAAGCATACAAAAATTCATCTAAAATTATTCGTGAATGTAAAGCTGATTTCATAAAAATTGAACTCAACAGTAATAATATGGACATAGCTCGTTACCTTGTCTCTAAAAAAATACCTTTGTGTGGGCATATTGGATTATTACCGCAGAGTATAAAAACAAAAAAAGGGTACAGGAAACATGGTAAGACAAAAAGAGAAGCTGATTCAATTTATAAGAATGCTTTGATATTGGATGAAATAGGAACTGATATAATACTACTGGAATGTGTTGATGAAAGTCTTGCTGGAAGTATAGCAAAACAATGCAAAGCACCAGTAATAGGAATTGGTTCCGGTAATTTATTAGATGGGCAAGTAGCAGTTATCTATGATTTACTTGGAATTAGTTTTAATCAAATATCTTCTCTTACATCAGCCGTAGACCCTTCATTGAATAATGTTATAAAGAATTTTATAAATAAAAAGTAGAAATGGAATCAATTTCATCTATAAAAGATTTACATAAATACCTAGAATTAAATTCTAATAAAAAAATTACCTTAATACCTACAATGGGCAACCTTCATAAAGGACATCTAGAATTAATAGGACAAGCACCAGCTAATACTCACAAAATTGTAAGTATATATGTAAATAAACTCCAATTTAATAATTCAGATGATTATGATAGTTATCCTCGGTCTATTAATTTGGATATTGAAAAGTGTAAAGATAATAATGTTGATATGGTATTTATGCCGGATGACTCTTTTTTAGAGAACATAAATGAGTATGAAGATATACATCTACCTGAATTTACGAATCACTTGTGTGGAAAAACTAGAGATAGTCATTTTCTTGGTGTCTATAAAATAGTAAGGAATCTTTTTGATATGATAAAACCTAACTATGCATGCTTTGGTATTAAAGATTATCAACAACTTCTTCTAATAAAATTTATTGCAAGTAAATATTTTCCTAATCTTGAGATTATTGAGGTTGATACTGTAAGAAATAAAGAAAAAATAGCATTAAGCTCACGACTGAATAAATTAGATAAAAAAGCAATCCTTAAAGCAGCAAATATTTATATTTGTCTTACAAGTATTAAGCAAAAAATTATCGACGGTAAAGATTTTAACATTATAAGAGATGAAGAAATTCAAAATTTAGAATCTAAGAATATTAAAGTTGAATATCTTGAGCACAGGACGAATACTACATTGAATCCAGTAAAACAGGATATCTCTGATACTTCAATATTTATTGCATGTTTTATTGATAATGTCAGACTGATAGATAACATTCAAATATAGTTAAATTTCACTCAAAAAAATAGTATTATACGGAGCATGACGAGAAGCTTTCTAAATTCTAAAATCCATAAAGGTATTATTACTGGTACTAATATTAACTATGAAGGTTCTTGTTTGATAGACATATCAATTCTCAATGCTGCAAAGATTCTGCCTTTCGAAAAAATAGATATCTATAATATTACTAATGGAGAGAGACTAACGACATATGCAATTGCAGGTCCAGCAGATTCTGGAGAAATTTGTGCTAATGGCGCTTGTTGTCATAAAATAAATAAACATGATGAAGTGATAATATGCTCATACATAGAATTACAAAAAAATGAGATTGAGAACCACAAGCCAACAATACTGCATTTAAATAGTAATAATGAGATAATTGATAGGATAGATAAGCAAATTAAAATTGTATGATGTATTTTATATAAGACTTGCGTCTTAGAATTATAATTTAATAGAAGCGTTAAAAATGAATAAATATAATATTAATGACATAGGCGGCATCATTGCAAAAGAAGATGACAGATATAAAGTCTGTGATAATTCTGAACTTAATAATCTTGTATTGAGTAGCACTGATCTCAAGCCTAATAAAAGCACATCAGGACATAAACATCCTGGCCAAGAAGAAATTTATTTTTTTATTAAAGGAAATGGAGAAATGGAAATAAATCAAAATAAGTTTTCAGTAACGAAAGGCGATACTGTGTTAATCAAAGATGGAGATTTTCATCGAGTACACGCTGGTGATGAAGGTTGTTATTTTGTTTGTGTTTTTGACGGTAAACGTAATCATTAAATTATTTCTTTAAAGTCTCTTATTTTTTCTTCAAGCCTATCTTTATTTTTTGCAGTGCAAGTGATATGACCCAGCTTTCTTTTATCTCTAGGAGTTTTGTGATAGTCATGGATGTGTATATCAAGTTTGTTTGATAATTGTAGAATTTTATCTTCAGAAACATGTTTAGAAATAATATTGTACATGAAAGATGGTTTTAATCTTAACTCCTTAGATTTCATAGTATTTGTTATCGCAGAAATATGAGCTGAGAACTGACTTACATTTGATCCTTCAATTGTCCAATGCCCCGAATTATGCACACGAGGAGCCATTTCATTAGCTATCAATTCATTATTTTTATCAACAAAAAACTCAATAACTAAAACTCCTATATATTTCATTTCATCAAGTAGCTTAGTACCTATTTTTTCAGCTGATGCTTGCAATTCTTGATAATTGCTTGGATAAATACTCATATCCAGAATACCTTCTTTATGCTGATTTTCAACGAGAGGATAAAAAAAGGTATTTCCATTAACCGATCTAACTGCTATTAAAGATACTTCCGCATTAAAGTCTACTAACTCTTCAAGAATACAAGGTGATGAAATCAAATTTGTTGAGAGAGAGGTATTTGAATTAATTCTATATTGATTTTTTCCATCGTAACCGAATCTTCTTGTCTTAAGTATATATCTTTTTTTACTATCTACATTATTTTCTAAATCAAGAAGTGAATTAATTTCATAATAAAGTGTTGTTTTAATATCTAAAAGTTTGAATAAGTTTTTTTCATTTATTCTATCCTGGCATATTTCTAATGCACTTGGTGAAGGATGAACAGGTATTTTTTTATCAATTTCTCGCATTGCTGATACATCAACATTTTCAAAATCTATTGTTGCCACATCATAGTTATTTGCTATTTCATCTAATGTTTTTAAATCTGAATATTCTGTTTGAATATGCTTAGCATATTTACTAGCTGGCGGAGATTGGCTTGGGTCTATGACAATGTATTCATGATTTTTTTCAGTGTCAGCCTGCACCATCATCATTGCAAGTTGACCAGCTCCAAATATTGCAATTTTCATTAGAGTAATTTACTTGATTTTAGTACACGCCTAGTTTGTTTTTTTCTAAAATCAATAAGTGATTTATTTATTGCTGGATGTTTCATACTTAAAATAGAAGCAGCAAGTAATCCTGAATTTATTGCCCCAGCTTTCCCTATTGCAACAGTAGCAACAGGTATTCCAGCAGGCATTTGAACAATAGAAAGTAATGAATCCTTTCCTTCTAGAGTTTTTGTCTTTATGGGAACACCAATCACAGGTATGTGAGTTTTCGCAGCTGTCATACCAGGTAAGTGAGCTGCTCCACCTGCACCTGCTATTATAACTTCTATTCCACGACTATAAGCCTCTTCAGCATACTCATAGAGTAAATCAGGCGTTCGATGAGCAGATACAACTTTCTTTTCATGTTTGATTGATAAGCTTGTAAGGGTGTCAGATGCATGCTTCATTATTGGCCAATCAGACTTGGACCCCATAATTATACCAACTAGTATTTGTGACTTTTTCATTTTTTTTAAAAAAAATAATTGTAACAGTTATAAGAAGTTCAACACAATACTTTTATTAACAATTATTATATTTGCAATTAAAATGAGGTATCATTCAACATATGATAATTGTCACTGGCGGTGCTGGATTTATAGGTACAAATCTTGTTAAATCTCTTCTGGAGCTTAATAAAGAGGTTTTAGTAGTAGAAGAGTTAGATAAATACACAAAAAAATTTGATAATTTAAATAACTTACCTGTTCTAGA
>JAPOHH010000009.1 GCA_029979505.1 bacterium
AACAAAGAGTTGCGATTGCTAGAGCGATAGCACCAAAACCAAATTTACTCCTACTTGATGAACCCTTCAGTGCTCTTGATTATGAACTTAAAGATAATCTCATGAGTGACATTATGAAACTAATAAAGTCAGAAAAAATTACGGCTATACTTATCACTCACAGTGCAGAGGAAGCTTTTAAAATGTCAGATAAAATTGCGTTCATCAGTAATAATACGATCACTCAGTTTGCAAATCCGTATGACATCTACCATAGGCCAAACTCAAAAGAAATCGCAAATTTTTTTGGAATATCCTCGTACATTAAAGCAAAGATTACTGATTCTAGCCATATCAGCTGCGTCTTGGGTGATTTTGTTGGCATAGCAGATAGATTTAAAAATGGAGCTGATGTAGATTTATTGATTCGGCCAGATGATATTATTCATGATGACGATTCACTTTTTTCTGCTAAAGTTACAGAGAAAACATTTCGTGGTTCAGACTTTCTCTATGAATTAGAGCTTAAGGATGGTCAGAGAATATTTTGCTACGCACCTAGTCATCATAACCATCAAATTAATGAAGTGATAGGCATAAAGTTAAATCTTGATCATTTAGTTATTTTCTAGAGTTAATCAAGATTTCTTAGTTCTCTTCTTAATATTTTACCTACATTTGTCTTAGGCAAATCATCTATAAATATAATCTTTTTGGGTACTTTGTACTCAGTCAGCCCCTCTTTACAAAATGTAATTACTTCATTATCTGAGAGGCTTTTATTTTTTTTAACAATAAATGCCTTAATATATTCTCCCCTGTTTTTATCAGGAACACCAATCACTCCAGCTTCTAGAATATCTGGATGAGTCGTTAAGTAATCCTCCAATTCATTCGGAAAAACGTTATAACCAGAAGAAATAATCATATCTTTTTTTCTATCCACAATAGTAAGATAACCATCTGCACTAATTGAAGCAATATCTCCTGTCTTAAAGAAACCATCACTAGTAAACGGATTTTCTTGATCTTGAGGATGTTTCCAATAACCGGACATAACCTGAGGCCCCATAACGCAGAGCTCTCCAGGTTGATCATCATTTATAGTATCTCCATGTTCATTAATAATCTTAATACTCGTAGACTGAACAGGAAGACCAATACTTCCGTTATACAGACTATCAATTTTATTAATTGAAATAACAGGAGAAGTTTCTGTTAATCCATAGCCTTGTGTAATATTAGTTCCAGTGATTGTTCTCCAATTTTTTGCAGTCTCACTCAAAACTGCCATACCTCCTCCTACTGAAAATTTAAAGGCTGAGAAATCTAGATCTTTAAATTTTTTACTTGTTAAAAGAAGATTAAACAAAGTATTAACAGCAGTCATCACTGTAAATTTTTTCTTTTTAAGAACATTAAGGAAAGATTTTAAATCTCTTGGATTTGCAATCAGAACGTTCTCAGCTCCTATTTTTAGAAAAGTTAAGCAGTTGACAGTGAAAGAAAAAATGTGAAACAAAGGTAAGGCTGTAATAATAATCTCTTCTCCTTTTTTTATATGAGGTTCTATCCAGTTTGATACTTGCTGCACATTAGATAATAGATTTTTATGTGTCAACACAGCAGCTTTAGATTTACCTGTGGTCCCACCCGTATATTGCAAAAGTGCTATATCATTCTGCTCAACATGAATATCTTCAAAACCAAAATTATTTGAAATAATATCTTTAAAATAAATAGTATTTTTATTCTTTTTTATATTGACTGTTTGCTTTTTATAGAACATTACTATTGGAATAACTAATTTCATAAATGGATTTAATAAATCGCTTATTTGACAAATAATAATTTTTTTTAGTCTTGAATTTTTAATACATGGTTCAAGTTCATTAAAAAATTTGTCTAAAACAAAAATATACTCAGCTTCCGAATCTTCTAAAAGATGTTTTATCTCTCTTGATTTATACATAGGATTTACATTAATTACAGTTGCTCCACAATAATAAGAGCCAAACAATGTTATAGGATAAGTGAGTAGATTAGGTAACATAATAGCTATCTTAGTATTTTTTTTTACACCAAGATATTGTAAATATGCTGCCAACCTTTTAGATAACAAGCTTGTCATTTTATAGGTTAATGAACTATTTAAACTGTAATATGCAAGTTTAGAATCATATTCTCTTGCTGAAGATTCAAGTAAATCAATAATAGTATCATTATCGATATCACCTAGATTTTCACTCAAGTGTTTTGGATACTCTTTATGCCATTTATTTTTCATTTCATATGAATTGTAACATTGAATATATTTGAAAATTATCAAATATACAAAAAACAAAGCCTCTTAAAAAAGAGGCTTTGAGTGAACTTTAATTGGATTGAAAGGGTTACATTCCCATGCCTCCCATTCCGCCCATGCCGCCCATGCCGCCCATGCCGCCCATATCAGGCATAGCAGGAGCTGCAGGCTCATCGTCCTTGGCAAGTTCAGTTACCATAGCTTCTGTGGTAATCATTAAGCCAGCTATAGATGCAGCATTTTGTAAAGCCGTCCTTGTAACTTTAGTAGGATCTAATATTCCCATCTCTAGCATGTCGCCAAATTGTCCTGTTGAGGCATTATATCCAAAAGAATCTTTCCCTTCTTCCACTTTTGCCAGAATTACGGAACCTTCTTGTCCTGCATTTGTCACTATTTGTCTCAATGGTTCTTGCATAGCTTGTGTAGCAATTGCAATACCTTGTGTTTGATCAGAGTTATCACCCTCAAGTTTTTCTAGAGCTTGTCTAGCTCTTAACATTGCAACACCTCCACCTGCGACAACACCCTCTTCAACAGCTGCTCTAGTTGCATGAAGCGCATCTTCAACTCTTGCTTTCTTCTCTTTCATCTCAACTTCTGTTGCAGCACCAACTTTAATAACAGCTACCCCGCCAGCTAGTTTAGCCACACGTTCTTGCATTTTCTCTTTATCATAGTCAGATGTCGCCTCTTCAATTTGAGAACGTATTTGGGTAACACGACCCTCAATTGCAGTTTTATCACCGCCTCCATCTATAATAGTAGAGTTTTCTTTATTGACAGTAACCTTCTTAGCTGTCCCCAAATCTTTTAGCTCAGCTTTTTCTAGACTTAGTCCAACTTCTTCAGAAATGACAGTACCTCCGGTTAAAATTGCGATATCTTCTAGCATAGCTTTGCGTCTATCTCCAAACCCCGGTGCCTTTACAGCCACTACTTTTACAACACCTCTTATGCTATTCACAACGAGAGTTGCTAACGCTTCACCTTCAACGTCTTCTGCAATAATAAGTAAAGGCTTACTTGCTTTTGCAACACCTTCCAAAACTGGAAGCATGTCTTTTATGTTTGTTATTTTTTTGTCATATAATAAAACATAAGGGTCATCTAGTTCTGCAGTCATAGTTTGTTGATTCGTAGCAAAGTATGGAGACAAATATCCACGATCAAATTGCATACCTTCAACTACATCTAACTCATTGTCTAATGATTGTCCTTCTTCAACAGTAATTACTCCCTCTTTACCAACTTTATCCATCGCTTCAGCAATGATAGAGCCTATATCCTTATCAGAGTTTGCAGATATTGTTCCAACTTGTTCTATCGCATTTTGATCGGTACATGGTTTTGACATTTTTTGTAATTCTTCAACTGCTACCGACACTGCTTTATCAATACCTCTTTTAAGATCCATTGGGTTCATTCCGGCAGCGACACATTTTAATCCTTCTTTCAATATAGCTTGAGCAACCACTGTAGCAGTAGTTGTTCCATCACCAGCTATGTCTGAAGTTTGTGATGCAACTTCTTTAACCATCTGAGCTCCCATATTTTCAAATTTGTCATTCAATTCGATTTCTTTTGCTACAGATACACCATCTTTCGTAACAGTTGGAGCACCGAATGATTTATCTAATACAACATTCCTTCCTTTAGGCCCCAGTGTAGTTTTAACGGCATTAGCAAGGATATTTACACCATTTGCTAATTTCTTTCTGGCGTCATCGCCGAATTTTACTTCTTTTGCTGTCATTTTATTTTATCCTCAAATATTAATTAGTTATTATTGCGGTGATATCGTCTTCTCTCATGACAAGCATTTCTTCACCGTCAATAGTTATTTCTGTTCCTGAGTATTTTCCAAATAGGATTTGATCCCCTTCTTTGACATCTAGAGGTCTAATATCGCCATTTTCAAGTATTTTACCTTTACCAACAGCAACAATTTCACCTTTTACTGGTTTTTCTGTGGCACTGTCAGGTATTACAATACCACCTGGTGATGTCTTCTCTTCTTCTGTTCTTCTTACGATTACACGATCATGTAATGGTCTTATATTCATTATTTACCTCTCTTAAATTATAAGTTAGCACTCTAACCCTACGACTGCTAATGATATGGACTTTGACTCAAATTTCAAGGATTATACAAAAAAACTACTCATCATTCCTGTAATCACCATCAATGATATTATTCTTATTACTGTTTTTATTTCGTGTCCTATTATCATTTTTAAAATATTTGGAAATCTGGGATCTGAAGATCGGCAGCAATAAAAGAAGTCCTAGAGAATCAGTTAGAAATCCTGGGATTATTAATAATATGCCAGCAATTAATGAATATACGTTTGCTGTATATCGTTGGTGCATATTTTCAAGATTTCTTATATCAAAAATGCTTAATTTTATATTTCTAAGGTTAGATTTTATTAAATATATTCCCAGAAATATTGTAAGAAAGATTAAGAAAATAACATTTAAACTACCAATGTCTGAACCTAACTCAATAAAAATCACTAGCTCTAGCAAAGGTATTATAAGAAAAAGATACCTGAGTTTATTCATGAGATGATTATAAGGTAAAAAAGGAAAATTATCATATTCATGCCTAATAATAGGTAATATGAGATAAATTAACTAAAAATAATTGAGTAATTGCATAACACTGTAACCCCTGAAATAATAACAATAGAAATTAAAAAGAGTATAATAATTTTTCAAAAATAAAGATGATATCGACTTTTAAAAAAATAAGCCTAATCTTATTCTTAGGATTTTTTTCTTTTTCAGCAATAAACAATGTGCATGCTGAATTACCAAAAAATGATTCAGAATTTCTCTCCCCTGAAGATGCATTCAAAATTAATTATGAAATAGTTAATCATAATCAAATCAAAATTAATTGGAAAATTCATCCTGGTTATTATTTGTATATGGGAATGTTTGAATTTGAATCACTTGATGAATCAAACAAAATTATCAAAGTTGAAATGCCGGAGGGTGAGAAAAAGAAAGATGAGTTTTTTGGTGATGTAGATGTCTTCTACTACTCTACGGTCGCTGATATCTTTTTTGAGAAAAATATAAATGATTCACATAAAATAAAAATTAAATACCAAGGTTGTGCGGATGCTGGATTATGCTACCCACCAGTATTCAAGACATTATCTTTAAAAAAAAAGTATCCAATAAGTAAACTTGAAAAAACATCATTGTTTGAGAGTCAAAATGCTATGAGCAACTCACTTCTCTCAAATTCACTATTCTATAATACGATAATTTTCTATATAGCTGGTTTATTACTAGCATTTACGCCTTGCGTGCTACCAATGGTGCCCATACTCACAGGCATTATTGCAGGGCAAGGAAATGTGTCGCAAAAAAGATCAATCTCTTTATCATTGGTCTATGTTTTCAGCATGTCTATAACCTACTCAGCTGCAGGTATAATTGTTGCTCTTTCTGGAACTAATATTCAAGCTAGTCTTCAAAACCCTTATGTAATAGGGTCAATATCATTTTTATTTCTCTTATTCGCATTGGCTATGTTTAAATTCTTCAATTTACAAATGCCTAAATCTATTCAAACATTATTTACTAAATTAAGTAACAAACAAAAGTCTGGCACTGTAAGAGATGTAGCCGTTATGGGGGTACTATCTGCTTTAATTGTAGGCCCGTGTGTCACCGCACCTCTCATCGGAGCATTAATCTATATCGCAAGTACAGGTGATATAATTGTTGGGGGCCTTGCTCTTTTTGCTTTAGGAATAGGTATGGGTACTCCACTAGTTATACTAGGATCCACTACGACTAAGTTAATTTCAAAAATAGGACGATACTTAGAGCTTGTAAATTACTTTTTTGGAATTTTATTTTTAATAGTTTCAATTTGGTTATTAGAGAGAATACTATCAGTCGAAATAGCTGCTTATTTATGGTCATTATTATCCATAATTATGATTGTGATACTAATAAAGTCCTTGAAAATTATAAATAATAATATTTATAAAAGTTTTACTTATGGGAGCTCTTTAACTCTATTTATATACTCGAGTTTACAAGTCTATGGTATTCAAAATAATTCATATTATGAACCTATAACAAGTTTTATTGAAAAAGAAAGGTATGTTGATTTCATTACAGTTAACACAAGTCAGGATTTGAATAAACTAATAAGAGATTCAAAACTACCTGTTATGGTGGATCTTTATGCAGATTGGTGTGTTGCTTGCAAAGAATTAGAAAAATATACTTTCAGCAATCCTAAAGTAAGCAATATCCTTAATCAATTGATGCTTATAAAGTTTGACATAACAGATACTAATGAGAATCATTCAAAATATTTACAGTCTATGCGCATCTTTGGACCGCCCGCACTGTTCTTTTATGATAAAGAAGGTAATGAAATCAAGGATGCCAGAGTTGTAGGCTTTATTGAAAGTGAGAATTTCCTAAAAATTTTAGAAATTGTAAAAAAATAAAATAAAACTTCTATTTTCTTTTAAGTTCATATAAAATCACCTAAAATTAATTAAATACTTATAAAATGAGAATATTAGTACTCAATGGACCTAATTTAAACCTTCTTGGCACCAGAGAACCTGAGATATACGGGTCAGAAACACTAAGTGACATTGAGAACAAATTACTCTCGCAAGCTTCAGAAAACTCCATAGATATTGATTTTTTTCAGTCTAATTCAGAAAATGGATTAATAGATCGATTACATCAAGCAAAGAAGGAGTCGGTAGATTACGTAATTATTAACCCTGGTGCTTTTACTCACACTAGCGTTGCACTAAGAGATGCATTTCTTGGTGTAAACATACCGTTCATAGAAGTACATATTTCCAATATATACAGTAGAGAAGACTTTAGAAAAAAATCTTTTTTGTCCGACATTAGCTTAGGTCTTATTTCAGGGTTAGGAACTGCTGGTTATGAATTTGCATTATTATCAATTACACGAAGAGGTTAAACATGGATTTAAGAAAGATTAAGAAATTAATGGAACTTTTAGAAGAAAGTGGAATAGCAGAAATAGAAGTCAAAGAGGGTGAGGAATCTATTAAGTTATCAAGGAACACTTCAAATCTATCGGCTCCAGTTCAACAAATTATGCAACAGCCAGTTGTTGCATCACAGCAACAAATGCCACAAGCTCCTAATAGTCCTGCAAATTTAAAAGAAACTTCAGCAAATGAGAATCGAAACACCGTCAATTCTCCAATGGTAGGCACGTTCTATGCATCTGCATCACCTGAGTCTAAACCGTTTGTGACAGTTGGGCAGACTATTAAAAAAGGTGACACTTTGTGTATATTAGAAGCAATGAAAATGATGAATCAAGTCCAAGCTGAAACTGATGGTAAGATATTAGAAATATTAGTTGATAATGCTGAACCTGTAGAATTTGACCAACCTTTGTTCGTGATACAATGATCAAAAAGGTATTGATTGCAAATAGAGGTGAAATTGCTCTTCGTGTTTTGAGAGCCTGTAAAAAACTTGGTATTAAAACCGTCGCAGTTCATTCAACGGCTGATAGACAACTAGCACATGTCAAACTTGCAGACGAATCTGTTTGTATAGGTGGCCCAAATCCAAAAGAAAGTTACCTAAATATGCCATCAATAATAAGTGCAGCTGAGCTTACTAATTCAGATGCAATTCATCCAGGTTATGGATTTCTTTCTGAATCTGAAATGTTTGCAGAAATCATTGAGACTAACAAATTTAAATTTATCGGTCCTTCAAGCAAAGTATTGAACAAGATGGGTGATAAGATAAAAGCAAAAAACGCAATGAAAGATTTTGGAGTTCCATGTATTCCAGGTTTTGATGGCGTTCTTCCAGAACAACCAGATAAGGCTATGCTGAAAAAAGTCAATGAAATAGGTTATCCAATAATGCTAAAAGCTATTCATGGTGGTGGTGGTAGAGGAATGATGGTTGTAGAGAATGAATCTGAATTAGCAAATAGTATGAATATTGTTAGAACTGAAGCAAAGAATGCATTTGGTAATGGTGATTTATATTTTGAAAAATATTTTGATAATCCGAGACATATTGAGATACAAATAATGAGTGATGAGCATGGTAATGCTGTTCACTTTGGAGAAAGAGATTGCTCAATGCAAAGAAGAAATCAAAAGATTATTGAGGAAACTCAAGCATGCGGTATATCACGTGAAGAAATTAATAAAATAGGTGCAATATGTTCAGAGGCCTGCGTGAAACTTGGTTATACTGGTGCAGGTACATTTGAATTTCTATATCAAGATGGCCATTTCAGCTTCATTGAAATGAATACTAGAATACAAGTTGAACACCCTGTAACAGAACTTGTAACTAATACTGATTTAATTGCTGAACAGATTAAAGTCGCATCTGGCGAGAAACTTAGTATGAAACAAAGTGATATAACTCTTACTGGACACGCTATAGAATGTCGAATAAATGCTGAAGACCCTAACACGTTTATACCATCTCCGGGAAAAATTGAATCATTTCATGCTCCAGGTGGGCCTGGTGTAAGAATTGATACTCATGTATATAGTGGCTATTCTGTTCCACCTTATTACGATTCATTATTAGCAAAATTAATCACCTATGATAAGACAAGAGAGCTAGCTATTGAAAAGATGTATCAAGCTCTAAGCGAAACGGTAGTACAAGGTGTTAAGACAAATATTGATCTACATAAAAAGCTACTAAGAACTGATTTCTTTACATCTGGTAAATATTCTATTAACACATTGACTAAGTATATTAAAAATAACTAGTTTTTAAGTATTTAACCTTTATCAATACTCTCTTTGATTGTAATATAATCTTCTCGGGGTATCGTTTACTTTAAAATTAATATGAAAAAGAAAAGAGCTACAAAAAATCTATCTAATAGTAGTCTTAGCGCAGTTGTAAAAAAGGAAGCTAAATTATTTATTAAAAATATGAACGGCAATGGCAGTAGCTCAAATATGCATAGCCTTTTCCTCAATGATACAGAGAGGACTCTGATTGATACCGTTCTTGAATTATGCAAGGGAAACGTAACAAAGTCAGCTGATTTTTTAGGAATAAGTCGTGGTACATTAATAAAAAGAATAAAAGAATATGGCATTAAATAAAAATGAATAAAATAGCTCTTATTAGCGTTTCAGACAAGACTGATATTGATGTACTCGCCTCTGAACTAATTGAAAATGGCTATACAATAATCTCAACTGGTGGAACAGCCACCTATCTCAAAGATAAAGGTATCAAAATAATCCCTATCTCTAAATTCACAAAATTTGAAGAGATTCTTGGCGGACGCGTAAAAACACTTCATCCTGTAATTCATGCTGGTATTCTTGCCAAGACAGAAAAGGATATTGCTAAACTTGGTAATAAGAAATATTCATTGATAGACATGGTTGTAGTGAATTTATATCCATTTGAGAAAGCTATTTCAAAAAAAAATTGCTCCTTTAGCAATGCTATAGAAAATATTGATATTGGCGGTCCTACCCTATTAAGAGCTTCAGCAAAAAATCATCAAAGGGTGACCGTACTAACAGATCCTTCTGATTATAGTAATGTGTTAAATCAAATAAAGAATAATGGTAAAGTTAATTCAAGTACCAGATTAACGCTTGCTAAGAAGGTATTTTCAATGGTCTCGAATTATGATGCGATGATTTCAACTTATTTAGATAAATCAATAGATAATAAAACAAACTTACTTCAAAGTAGGATCTCAATTAACGCAAGAGAGCTGTCAGAACTTAGATATGGTGAAAATCCACATCAAAAAGCAAAATTATATGAAGTAACTAATCCTCAGTTAGCAGAATTTGATTATGTACAATTATCAGGTAAAGCACTTTCGTTTAATAATTTGGTAGATACTGAAAGTGCATTTTCGTGTGTTGAACAATTTGAAGAGCCTTCATGTGTAATAGTCAAGCATGCTAACCCATGCGGTGTTGCAACATCAAAAACATCAGAGGATGCATATAAGTATGCATATAAGACAGACCCAACATCTGCATTTGGAGGGATTATAACATTCAATAAAAAGATAAATCATAAGCTCATAGATAAAATAATAAAAAAACAATTTGTAGAGGTGATTGCAGCACCTGATTTCGATAAAAAATCTTTGGATGTTATTAAGAAAAAACCAAATATACGATTATTAAAAATAAAACTTAAAAAAAATAATCATATAATTTATGAAACAAAACTATTAAGAAATAAAATACTTATTCAAGAAAAAGATAGTAAGAGTCTTTCAAAAAAAGAACTAACTGTAGTAACTTCAAAAAAACCTACTCGTAACCAATTAGAGGATATGATATTTGCTTTTAAGATATCTAGATATGTAAAATCTAATTCAATTATTATTGTAAAAAATAATAAAACTCTTGCTATAGGAGCAGGACAAATGAGTAGAATTGATTCGACAAACATTGCTTATAATAAAGCCAAAAAAGAAAATATCTCGCTTAAAGGTGCTGTCTTAGCTTCTGAAGCATTCTTTCCATTCCGAGATAATGTTGATTTGGCAAAAAAGATTGGAATCTCTGCGATTATACAACCAGGTGGCTCTATAAATGATGAAAAGATAATAGAAGTTGCGAATAACCATAAACTTTCAATGTGCTTTTCTCATACAAGAGTTTTCAAACATTAAAATGAATCTAAAAATTCTTATCATAGGTTCTGGTGGTAGGGAACATGCACTTTCTTGGATAATCTCAAAATCAAATAGGCAAATTGAGAAAATTTATGTCATGCCTGGAAATGCAGGGACATTATCAGAAAGAAATGTATTTAATATAGAATGTGATATTAGTAATCATCAAGCCGTATTGGATTTTGCAATAACTAACAAGATAGATTTGACTATCGTTGGACCGGAAGTCCCATTAGTAGAGGGAATTAGTGATTTATTTGAAAAAAATAATCTTAATATATTTGGGCCTAAAAAATATTTTGCACAACTTGAGGGTTCAAAAGTATTCTCAAAAAATTTTATGAGCAATAATGGGCTACCAACAGCTGAATATAAAGAATTTAATAATTCTCAAAATGCAAAAGCATACTTAGATACAAAAAAGATGCCTATTGTTATAAAATATGATGGTCTAGCTGCAGGTAAAGGCGTTGATATTTGTGAATCAGTTATTGATGCTAAAGAATCCGTTGATAATCTTTTAAAACCTAATGATAAAATCATAATAGAAGAATTCTTAAAGGGTATAGAGCTTTCTGCTATTTATATTTGTAACCCAAATGCAAGTAAAAAAAATATAGGGCTTACATGGGTAAAAGATTATAAATCCCGTGATGAATATAATTCTGGACCTAATACAGGTGGTATGGGTGCTATTACACATCCTTTTTGTAGTTATAAGAAAAACGATATCTATTCACTCAATGTAGAAATTGAAAAAATTATTATCAAAACCTTAGTAGCTATCAATAGTGGTTCTGAATCTGCTAGTAAGTACAATGGTTTCTTGTATCTAGGATTAATGATATCTACTTTAGATGATAAACCTTATATTCTTGAATATAACTGCAGAATGGGAGATCCAGAAACACAAAACATAATGCTTTATTTAGAAAAAAATAATATTGATTTCCTTGATCTTATTGGATTTGATAATGAAAAATATCCTGATAATTTTAATTTATCTTTCATTGATGATAATAAATATTCAGGTTTTTGTTGTACTGTTGTTTTAGCAGCAAAAGGTTATCCAGATTCACCAGTAAAAGACTTTTATATCGATTTATCTGGTATAAAAGATACTGATACGGTAAAAATATTTCATGCGGGCACTAAAATTAGTAAAGGTGCTATCAAAGTTACTGGTGGGAGAATTTTAACAGTCAACGCATTCAGCGAAAGTAAACAAGAAGCGATTGATCTTGCTTATGAAAATATCTCTAAGATAAAAGCTTTCAATGACTCTGATTTGAAGACTGAAAATAATGAACTAATTTTCTTCAGGACTGATATCGGTTCATAATTATTTTTTCTGACAGATATCACAAAAAAATGATGATCTTCCAGAAATTTTTATGTTCCGCACTGCATTGTTTTTGTGTATGGGACAATTTTTCTTCTGATATATATTTAACTCCTGAGTAAAATAACCTGGTTTTCCCTCTGCATTTACATAATCCTTTATAGTCGTTCCACCCAGTTTAATTGCTTTTTGTAAAATAAACTTTATATTCGAAACTAATGATTTTGATTTTGAAAGATTTAGACGTTTAGCTTGCATTGAAGGATGAATCTTTGATAAAAATAATGCTTCGGTAGCGTAAATATTGCCAATACCAACAACTATCTTTTGGTTCATGATAAATTCTTTAATACTGCATGATTTATTTTTTGATAATTGTAAAAGATACTTCCCATCAAACTTTTTCGATAAAGGTTCTATTCCTAAATTCTTTATAAGAAACATCTCAGAAAGATCTTGAGTTATGTGTATTGATCCAAACTTTCGTACATCATTAAATATAAAAATAAAACTATCAAAAAATAATAAGAGATGGTCATGTTTATGCCTTTTATATTCCTCCTGATTCGTAAATGATATTACTCCAGTCATACCAAGATGAATTATTAATATGGCCTTCTCAATCTCAAATTCTAAAAGAATATATTTACCACGCCTACTGACACTCTTAATGGTTTCATTTTCAAGATTTCTAAGCTTTCTAGTTTCAATAGGCCATCTAAGTTTTGCATTTAAAACCTTAGTTTTAATAATTTTTTTATTTGTAAGCCTCCTTTTGACAAGGCTCATAATGGTCTCAACTTCTGGTAATTCAGGCATAATTATTGGACAAAATTTATATTCTTGATAAGATGATAACCTACTGGAAACTAATATGCTCGAAACATTCATACATGGACTTGTACCACTAAGCTTTATAGGATATACCATCTATACGTTAGTAGTTACACATATAACAATTGTAGCAATAACACTCTATCTCCATAGAGGTGTTTGTCATTCAGCGATAGAAATACATCCTATATTGTCGCATTTCTTCAGATTTTGGCTTTGGCTAACCACCTCAATGAGAACAGCTGATTGGGTAGCAATTCATAGAAAACATCACGCTAAAGTTGAAACTGATGACGATCCACACAGTCCAGCTGTTTATGGTATTAATAAAGTAATATTTCAAGGTGCAGATCTTTATCATAAAGAGAAAAATAATAAAGAGACAATAGAGAAATATTCACAGAACTGTCCAAAAGATTGGATTGAAAATCATGTTTATACTGGAAGAAATAATCTTGGCATCTTGCTGCTTTTTATTTTGAATATTGTTTTATTTGGAACGGTAGGTATTATAATTTGGTCCATTCAGATGATGTGGACACCAATATTTGCTGCAGGCGGAATAAATGGTGCAGGACACTATTGGGGTTACAGAAATTATAACACTAATGATGACTCAACAAATATGTCTCCCATTGGTATTATTATAGGAGGAGAAGAGCTTCATAATAATCATCATGCCTATCCAACGGCAGCAAAGTTTTCTCTAAGACCATGGGAATTTGATATAGGCTGGATGTACATTAAAATATTTGGTTCTATTGGGTTATGTAAAGTTAAGAGAATAGCTCCAAAACCAGTAATACAGAAAAATGAAAATACTGACTCAAAAATTATTACACAATCCTTACTGCAATCTAAACTAGCTGTAATTACTGACTTTACTCAAAAAGTATTAAAACCAGTTTACCGAAAAGAGAAATTTAAGCTTTCATTTAAACTTCTTGCAGATCATCCTCAAAGATTAAATGAATACCAAGAAATCAAAGTAAAAGCTCTTCTCGATAGTAATTCTACTTTACACACTATATACACCTTAAAAAATAGACTTCACGAAATATTACACTCTAGACAAACGAAGCATGAGCAGTTTATTGAAACCCTTAATAATTGGTCAAACGAAGCTAAAAGTCATGGAATAGACGCACTAGATGATTTTATAGTGAGACTTAGAAGTTACAAAGTTATTTAATTTTCTTTTCTGAATAAGTTACATATTTTCTGATAACAGGATCAAATTTTTTGATTTCCATTTTATCAGGCATAGTCTTTTTATTTTTTGTAGTAGTATAGAAATGGCCTGTTCCAGCCGATGAAACTAGCTTAATCTTTTCTCTCATGATTTAAGCCCATATTTGATTAAAGCTGTGTCTAAGCCAAGTTTATTTACTATCCTTAAACCCTTATTAGACAAAGTAAGCTTAATGAATTTATTTTGCTTTTCAGACCATAGCCTGTGAGAGTGTAAATTAGGCTCAAATGTGCGCCTTGTACGGTTTTTGGCATGAGATACATTATTACCTACCATTACTCTCTTTTTAGTTATATCGCAAATTTTAGACATGATTTTGTAACTCAGTAATGATATCAGAAACCTAATCAGATACAATACTGTTTATTGTCAAAATTGAGAGAAAAATATGGATATTGTATTTATAAAAGAACTTTGTATTGAAACCGTGATTGGAATATATGACTGGGAACGTAAAATTAAGCAATTTGTCTGCATAGACTTAGAATTAGGGACTGATATAACTAATGCATCAAATAGTGACGTAATTAACGATACTGTTGATTATAAGGCTGTGTCAAAAAAGTTGAAGGTATTTATAGG
Source organism: bacterium (assembly GCA_029979505.1). Lineage (GTDB taxonomy): Bacteria > Pseudomonadota > Gammaproteobacteria > CACLCV01. The sequence goes on from JAPOHH010000009.1 coordinate 14,984, forward strand.
TGACAGTCAATTTCAATTAATTGAAGCATTAGCTGAAGAGTCCGTTAAGTTACTATTTGAAAACTTTAATGTGACATACATAAAAGGGAGATTTAGTAAGCCAGGAGCAGTAACCGGATCAAAAGAAGTTGGAGTAATAATTGAGCGATACAGAAAAAAAGCATAAAGTCTTTGTAGGGATAGGTAGCAATATTAATCAAAAAGTGCACATTCAGGCATGTATTACAGCTCTTAATCATAAATTTAAAAATTTAGAATTATCACCAACTTATGAATCCTGTTCTATGGGCTTTGATGGTCCAAACTTTTATAATTTAGTAGCTACGTTTAATACACAAATGACAGTAGATGAACTGAAACAAACGCTTAATACCATAGAAATTGATAACGGCAGGTCTTTGGGGGAAGTAAAATTTAGTTCACGAACACTTGATATCGATATACTCTATTATGATGATTTAATAGATGAAAAAAGAAATATCCCAAGAAGTGAAATTGTTAGATTTGACTTTGTTTTACGACCTCTCTGTGATGTATGCCCCGCGCACATACACCCAATTACAAAAAAAACACATCACACATTGATTAATAGTACTATTTACGAAAAAATGATTATTAATCAAATTGAAATAGACTATAAACTGTGAATATAAAATATATAGTATCTTACCTTGGTCTCTTACCTTTCATCTTTTTAAGTATTGACGGATATTTTATAGCACTACTTGAAGTTCAATTGATACAAAATTTAGCAATAATAATGTCCTGTATAATCTTTACATTTATTGGTGCGTATAACTGGAACTTTAAGGTGGACTTTAATCTACTTGAGTTTTATGGTTTCATCCCGAGCTTATTATCTATGATAATCCTTACAGTAAATATCTTTGATAGTAGTAAATATTATCTATTTAATGCAATGATACTATTCTTATTTATTCAATTATTAATAGACATATTTTTATCACTGAAAGATATTTTCCCAATGAAATATTTAATTACACTCAGAGTGCCTGTCACATTAATTTTGACTGCTAATTTATTTGTGATTTCACAACTCTAACAACTACATGTTCAAGCGTCTACCGCCATCAACATTGATATTTTGTCCTGTGATATAAGGGCTTTGCTCGAGAAGAAAATAGATTGTTTTGGCAATATCGATTGGATTACCTGTGCATTTCATTGGAATTTTACTTAGGATATCCAATTTCTTTTTTTTGTTAGATTCATTCTCAGGCCACATAATAGCTCCTGGTGAAACACCATTAACCCTTATAGCTGGTGCTAAGTCTTTAGCAAGTGTTCGTGTAAGTGCCAGCAAACCGGCTTTACTTATATTATAAATAATATGATCTTTCAGAGGTGGTTCTACATGTATATCTATAATATTTACAATTGATCCTTTTCTTTTTTTAAGTTCGTTAAAAAAAAATTTCGATAAAAATAGTGGTGTTTTAATGTTTGTATTAATAGTATCTTGCCAAACCTTATCTGTAACTTCTTTTATTTTAGTGGGATAGAATTTTGAAGCATTATTTATTAGATAATCTAAACGTCCATAAATTTTAAGGATATCATCAGCTATTTTTTTATAATTTGCATGTTGGTCAAAATTTGCTTTATAAATCTCACAAGATTTTTTTCTTTTTATATTGAGTTCTTTTTTAAGTTCTTTTGCAGCTATGGATGACTTACTAAAAGTAATAATTATATCAATATTTTTTGAATGCAAGTAATTAGCAGTTTCAGCTCCTATTCTTCTTGCGCCTCCGGTAATTAATGCAACTTTATTCATCAATATATAATGTCACAATCTAAAAATAATTTATACTTTACAATGAATTAATAATTTATCTATATGACTGATAATCTTCAAATATTACTAGAAAGGAACGAGAAAATTAGCTTCTCAGAATATATGAATAGCATATTGTTCAATAAAGATACTGGTTTATATGAGTCAGAAGAACTATTTGGTGAAAAGGGACATTTTGTGACATCTCCACTAATATCAAAACATTTCGCAAATTGCATAGGTAAACATTTTATAAAACTGTCGTCATTAGAAAATATAATTGAAGTTGGCGCTGGTAATGGCAAACTAGCTACTGATTTACTAATTTATCTTAGGTCTCAAAATAAGCTACCCAAGCAATATTATATTTTAGAAAAGTCAGAAAAGCTTATTGATAAACAGAAATCATTAATCAAGGATAATTCGCTTGAAAAATATATAGAAATCCATTGGATAAATGATTATAAAGAATTACCTGATAATGCATTTATTATATCTAATGAATTATTTGACTGTTTTCCCACAGACATTATCAAATATGCAAATAATAAATATAAAAAAGCATTTATAAATTATGAATATAAAATTGTATGGGAAGATTTTTCATTTGATTCTGAATATATTAAGAGACATCTTGGCCTTCCGAAACATCTCCCAAATAATTATATATTTGAATATAGTACTCACCAGAGTAATTTTATTGATGATATTTCAAAAGTTATTAAAAAAGCTTATTTTCTAATATTTGATTATGGATATCCAGCAAATGAATTATTCTTAGCTGATAGGATGCAAGGCACCATAACTTGCATCAAAAATCATAGAGCAGATTTTAATCCTTTAGTTGATATTGGGTTAAAAGATATAAGTGCTTTTGTTAACTATACTTTTCTAAAAAACATATTTGAAAAAAATAGATGGATAACTGAAGCATTTATGAGTCAAAGCAATTATTTACTGAGCTTCGATGTACTAGAAGATGTTGATATCGATAACTTGGATGATATCAACAGTGTAAAAAAATTAATCATGCCTAATCATATGGGTGAAATTTTTAAGGCACTTGTTGTCAGAAAAAATATTTCTGAAACAAATGAAAGTTTATTTATTAAAAATGACATAATAAAACTATAGTGGATATATTAAATATAATAATTTTATCACTGATACAAGGTATTACTGAGTTTTTACCAATATCAAGTAGTTCACATTTAATTCTTATTCCGATAATAACGGATTATCCTGATCAAGGTATTATGTTTGACATAGCCCTTCACACAGGTTCTTTGTTAGCAGTATTAATGTATTACAAAGAAGACATAAAAAAAATATTAATGCTATCTAATCATGGCAAAGATTTAATTAGACTAATTATAGTAGGGTCAATACCTCTCCCTATAGCTGGGTTAATTATGGTTAGCTTTGTTGAATATAATTTAAGGACTGTTGAAGTGATTGCATTGATGACAATTAGTTTTGCATTGTTATTATTTTTTGCAGATAAGAACTCTAAATATAATATGAACATTTCTGATATATCATTAAAGGCAATATCAATTATAGGTTTATTCCAGATATTAGCTCTCGTACCAGGTGTATCTAGATCGGGTATCGTAATTACGGCGGCATTATTGTTAAATTATAATAGAGCTGATGCTATCAAAATTGCCTTCTTATTATCAATACCAGCCATTTTTATGGCTAGCGTTTATAATATTTATGATTTAGCAAATACTCAAGCTATTGACATCTATGCAGAACACTTTATTGGTATGATATTATCTTTATTGTTTTCATATATTACAATACATTTATTTATAACCACTATAAATAAAGTTAATTTCACACCATACATACTGTATAGAATTATATTAGGAACTATACTTTTGACTTTTCTAAGTATTCTTTAATATGTTGTCTAGCAATATTATAATGAGCATCTTGAATAATTTTCTGTATATCTTTACCTGATTTTTTTAAATCAGTACTACATAACTTATAAATTTTGATTTTTTGTATAAGTTCTCTAAAAAATTCTACGTATTTTGTATCTCTATTTATTATAGTAAAAAAGTTTTCAAGTCTATCTGATTTTCTAATATCTAAGTTTTTAATAATTAATATCAAGTGTGATATGGTATTTTCAGTAGGTTTATAGCTAATTATTTCCTCTTTACTTTTGTTTAATAATGATGCGAGATCTTTATACTCATTTGGTACTTTCAATTTATCACAAAAAACAGTTAGATTATCAATGCATTTGTGCATAAATAAAGAAATACTTAATAACTTGTTTAAGTCATCAATGAAATAATCTGAAACTTGTTTATAACCAGGGAAAATATATTCAACATCCAAGTCCTCAAGATTTCTTAAAAATAGAAAAGGGTTATTCGATTTATAAAGCTCTAACCAAATTCTTTCTCCTGTGAGATAATCTAATTCTCCACTTTCTTTGATATTTTTTATTTCGTTAATAGTTTCTCTGGCTATTTGAAAATTTTTCAAGTTAGTTTTGAATCTTGCAATTCTTAAGACTCTTAAAGGGTCTTCCGAAAATGCATGAGATACATGTTTTAATTGTTTTTTTTCGATATCTTTTTGGCCATTAAATGGGTCAATTAAATTCCCATTATCATCTTGAGCAATTGCATTAATAGTTAAATCTCTCCTTTCAAGGTCCTCTTCAAGGGTAATTTTGCTATTAATATTGAAGTTAAAACCTGTATAACCATGTCCAGATTTTCTCTCTGTTCTGGCCAATGCATATTCTTCACCAGTTTTAGGATGAATAAATACTGGAAAATCTTTACCAACTTGCTTAAAACCTTTCGATAGCATCTCTTCTGGCGAAGATCCAACAACTACCCAATCTCTCTCCTTTGGCTCTAAACCCAAAAGTTTATCTCTTACTGCTCCGCCTACTAAATAGATTTTCATTATCTTCCTGAAGTTTTTCTATACATATCAAGTTTTTTATCATTTTTACAGAGATACGTTGGAACAACTTCTTCAATGGTCGATCTGCCTTTTAGACCACCAGCTGAGATATTATCTTTTTGAAGTGACTTAAAATTATCTAATGTAAATATATGCCCAGGCAAACATGTAAATATGAATGCTTGAAGCTTAGATAATGAATAATTTAAAGGGATAATAAATCTTCGTATTTTTTTTGTTGATATAATGAAGCGAATGAGTTCTATAAATTTATAATTTTTCGGACCAGTAACATTTATGATTGTATTGTCGTAAGTACTTACAAGAGCAGATTGTTCTATAAATCCAGCAAGGTCTTTCACATATACAGGGGAAAACATTGAATTAGGACAAGCTAATGGAAATACTATTAGATACTTTAGAAGATTAGCAAAGCGATTAAAAAATTGATCTTTCTCTCCAAAAACAATAGACGGTCTCAATATTACAGTTTTAAATGACTCAGAAGTGATACTTAGTATATATTTATCTGCTTTACCTTTAGATTGTAAATAACGACTTGCGCCACTAGGGTCTGAATTTAATGCACTGAGATGAATAAATTTTTTAACATTATTTTCTTTTGATTTATTAATAATTTTTTTTAAAAATTCATAATGAACTTCATCAAATGTATCTTTTCTCGTTTCATTTAGAATACCAACAGTATTAATTACAATATTCGAATCACTAATATGTTTATTATAACTGGATGGTATTTTAGGGTCATATAAGTAAATTTTGATGTTCTTAAGAACTTTGATATGGTTACATTTTTGTGTATTTCTAGTTAGGAGTCGAATCTCACTAAAATGTTTTGAAAGTCTGTAGACTATCTCAGTAGCTATAAATCCAGACCCACCAAAAATTGTCAGGATATTAGACATTATTTAATACAATATGGTTGTATATCCCAATTATTGTTCTCGATTAAGATTTGCATATAACAGGGTCCTCCATCATTATTTCTAGTATGTCCTGCCGCGCCTGGATTTACTATCCATGGTTTGGAACTTTTATCACATATTTGATTATGAGTATGCCCATAAATAATTAATTTAGATTCTGGATAAGCAAATCTTAGGTCATCATGTGATGGATGATGGCCAAATCTATCACCGTGCTCTACTGTTACAATATCATCCCCAATAGTAAATTGTTCAACTTTGCTTAGTTTAGATATTATCTCTTTATCTTTAGGATCAGAAAACCTTTCTGGAACGTCATTATTCCCTGCAACCGCAACAACATTATTACTATAGGATTTAAGTTGTGTAAGAATAGCTGTGTCCATAATATCACCTGCATGCACAATCATATCTGAATTTTTTAAATGTGGAATTATATTATCATCTATTATTCCATGAGTATCTGAAATAACAGTAATTTTCTTGATATCTGACATTAGATATTAAAAAATTGTACAGCCATATATTTTAATATCTTCATCTTGCATACCCAGTACGAGTCTACCTAAGTACTCGCCAGGTACAGATTCGCTAACTTGTTTAAATAAGACTGTTACATAATCGTCTCTTTTTAAACAACCAAGAGCACTATAATCGGGTGCTAGTTTAGCTAAAATTGGGCTATTAGCCCACTGTTTACCAAGGGTGACTTCATCAGCTCCCATTAGCATTTTTTTTGAAAAGTTCTTTGTAAACCCACCGTAGTCTTTATTATTAGAAGTTCTAATTAAATCTTCCCACAGTGGGTTTGCAATATCTATTATCTCTTGATCTGATAGTTCTAATAGATTAGCCATTATCTATCTCAAGAAACTTTTTCTGTCTCTTCATCCACAATGTGATAAAGAGGAGCTTTTTCGCATGTAAACTTACCTGTTTTTGGATCTCTTCTTGAGACTGTTAGACAGTGCCAATTATCATCATCCAGTTTTAGGAAATCACCACGATAGTAATAACCTGGCCAACGTGTTTCTTCACGGAACAATGTATGTTCACAAACACATTGTGAAACAAGTGTTCTATGTTTTAGTTCCCATGCTCTCATTAATTGATGATAATCTTCAGCACCAATTTTTTCTAAGTCTTCTGTTAATGTATCAAGTAACTGAAGTCCTCGTTTAAGCATATTTCCATTGGTCATATAGTTTGTCCCAATTCCACCTGCATAGTCATCCATTATTTTTTGAAGACGTTGGAGACCTTGAATAGGAAGTAAATAGCTTGGAGAAACTGTACCAGCTGTAATCTCATTACGACCTACAGTATAGTTTTCAAGAGGTTTATAAACTTCTTCTTTATATTTCTCTATTTGGCTATCTGAGACTCTAATGCCAACAGCTTTTTGATCTTGTATGTATTTTACAGCTGCTTTGGCACATAATCTTCCTTCGGTAAATGAACCAGATGAGAATGCATGAGCAGTTCCACCGGCAGCATCACCTGCAGCAAACAGACCGTCTACAGTCATCATACGGTTATAACCCCAGAAATACTCAGGAGGAGAAAGATCTTCAGGACCACTACACCATGCACCTGAACATGTTGCATGCGAACCCATGACATAAGGTTCGGATGTTGTAAGTTCTGGGTTTTGGTATTTAGGATCAATATCTTGAGCCGCCCATACAACAGCTTGCCCAACAGTCATTCCTAAAAAGTTTTCCCAACCAATTTCCTCAAGATGAGGATCTTGGAATGCTTCCATTGTTACCATATGTATTGGACCGCCACCTGCAATTGTCTCTTGAATAAATGCATGATTTCTAAGACATGTTGGTGTTGGAACATGATCTAAGTAATCACCAACGATTGCTTTTGTGTTGTCGTACCACTTTTTCTCATAGTTTTCACCAGCTGCGTTTTGAGTATATGTTTTTAAATGCAGAAAGTACGCGCCAACAGGTCCATAACCATCTTTGAATCTGGTTAACACAATTCTATTTTCCATTTGCGTCATTTTTGCGCCAACAGCAATAGGTAGAGCATATGCTGAACCATTACTCCAAGGAGCGTACCATGTACGACCCATACCCTCACCGACAGATCTTGGTTTAAAGATGTGTGATGCACCACCTGCGGCACACACTACAGCTTTTGCTCTAAAGACATGGAATTCACCTGTACGCATATTAAATCCACACGCACCACCAATTCTATTTTCTTTAGCCTCATCCATAAGTAAATGAGTGACCATTACTCTATTATAAATTTTATCAGCTGACTTTTTAGCAGCTTCGGCAACTATTGGTTTATAGCTCTCGCCATGTATCATAATTTGCCATTTTCCTTCTCTTTGGTAACGTCCTGTCTCTTTATTTCTCATAAGCGGTAATCCCCACTCTTCGAACATATGTACAGCAGAATCAACGTGTCGAGCCATATCATAAGCTAGATCTTCACGTACCATTCCCATTAAATCATTTCTTGCATATCTTACATGATCTTCAGGAGCGTTTTCACCCCATTGCATACCCATGTAACAGTTAATAGCATATAGACCTTGTGCAACAGCGCCACTTCTATCAATGTTTGCTTTTTCAGCAACAATAATTTTCATGTCTTTGCCCCAGTATCTTGCTTCAAAGGCAGCGCCTGTACCAGCCATACCTCCACCTACAACAAGAATGTCGCAATCTTCATAATGTGTTTTTCTAGCCATTAGTAATAAACTCCCTGTTTTAGTTTACCGATTTTTTGCATTTCTGGTAAACCGTCATTAGCTGTAGCGATTTCTCCAGTTTTTAGATATTTAGGTTCGTTATAAAGAAGCTCACCATCATATACATCTTTACTTGGAGATGGTTCAGCTGCTAGTTCTGGAATATATTCACCCCATGGTTTGGTTGTTATAGGTGAGCAAAAGTTTTTCTCTGTTCCATTTCTGAACTTAATCTTCCATGAAATTGTTCCTTTTTCCTCTTCGCGCAGAGCTCTGACACTGTGCCCTAATGGTGAAAAATCTGCGTATCCACGAGCATCAATAGCATTTTGATCACAAGCTTTTACACATGAGTAACACTCCCAACACATATTAGGTTCAATGTTTACTGCACGTCTTAATGTTTTATCAATGTGCATGATGTCTGATGGGCAAATATCTACGCACATACCACATCCATCACATCTGGTCATATATACAAAAGTTGACATAATCTTATCTCCTTATTTCCTTATAGTTATTAATAATTTTTTGGTGACTCACGTCTTATACCCAACCCAAATTGTTTTGGTTTATCAGCTGGCGAAGGTAAATTACTATTTGAACCATCAGCCTCAGCTAAGTGTTTTTGTATCGCTGCTCCAGGTTTGTAAAACATATGAGCAAATTTAGACCAATACACTCCCCCAAACAAAACAACGTTTGAAACAATAAATAATATTAAAAATAGGTCGCTTAAAGCTGAGCCAGCTCCTTGTGTTATAGACCAGAGTAGAGCAGTTGATTGCGATGCTAATAAAGCTAGCACAAATAAGTCAGCAAACATTACATGATACCAAGGGTGTCCTTCAGCTGATACGTTAACTCTGATTGAAAACCAAAACCAAAATCCGCCGACACATGTCATGAGTGCGCCAATATGCCATAGCATTGGAAGCATAGAGGGTGCTGATGATGATGGTGTTGAGTAACTAAAAATCAACATAGCTGATGTAACCCAAAAAATTATTGTGCCATACATTCCCAAAAGGTGAGCTGCACGACGTTGAAATGTGCAAAATTCAGATGATGTCATAATATCTGATGCAACTGTTTTGGATATTATTGCAATTTTTTCGCCTGATGATAATTCTCTTGTTGCAGATTTTTTGGCTTTTTGTGCGTTTTCAAAAAAGTATTTAACATTCTTTTTATGCATCATGTCTAATACCACTCCACCTATCACTAAAAGAACCATTGCAATTAAAAAGGCTTGCATAGCAAAAGACGGTATGAATGCACCTAAATCTGAAAATGGATTGTAAGCTAGCATGTTTTCTCCCTATTCTTAATAAAATCTAGTATCTTAGATACTACCCGATGAACATTATAGCCAAAATTTAGAATATTAGGAATTAATTATTAACTTAATTTCACTTATTTCATCACCCTATTTTTTAGGGTATTTATCAGCCTTTTTGTTGATAGTAAGTCATCAAAATCTCTGCCACCTCTTTCCTCGCAAATTCTGGAGGTAATTCTTGTCCAGCAGCAAGCATTTCTCTTACTTTTGTGCCAGATAGAAGAACAAAATCATCTTTCGTATGATCTTTAGCATCTCTCATCATAACTACTTCATTTAGTTTTTTTGAATAAGCTGTGTGATCGGCTTTAAATATCTCAATTTTTAATGAATCTTTGACTACATCCTGATTAAAAATATCTTGAGCACCAAATGGCTCATAATAATCACCGACTCCGGCGTGATCACGCCCAACTATGAGATGTGTACATCCTGCGTTTTGTCTAAAAACTGCATGAAGCAAAGCTTCTCTTGGCCCAGCGTACATCATATCAAAACCAAAACCTGAGATGATGGCTGTATTTTCTTGGAAGTAAATTTCAACCATTTTCCTGATTGCTGCATCTCTTACATCTCCTGGTATATCTCCTTCTTTTAGTTTACCAAGTGTCATATGTATGAGCACTCCATCAGCCTGAAGTCTATCAAGAGCCATTTTGCATAGCTCTTCATGTGCTCTATGCATAGGGTTTCTTGTTTGAAATGCAACTGTCTTAGACCAGCCCGCTTTAGTAAGCATTTCTCTTATTTGAGGAGCTGTAGCAAATGTTTCTGGAAAGTCTGAAGGAAAATAACTGTAATTTAAGACTTCTATTGATCCAGAAATTATATACCTCCCTTGGTCCTTGAAAGCTTTCACACCTGGATGATCATTATCATTAGTGCCAAATACGTTCGTCACGATAATGTCAATGTCATCATCACTAAGTTTTTCTACATTTTCAACACGTTGGATGGCTATGACTGGGTTGCCATCAACATTTGGATCTTTAAGCGCAATCTCTTCTCCATGAGTGTAATCTAGGGAATTAGCATCAGTCGTTAGATTGACTATAGGAACTGGCCAAAACAAATTATCCAAAGTAAGCATTTCCTTAGAAACTCTGAGAGCTTCTTCTTTGTTCATATACCCTGTTAACGGATTAAAATAGCCTGCACCTAACATAACTGCATTCGCAGCAGCAGCTGAAGATATTTCTAAAGTTCGCATCTCAGCAGCAGCTGAGAGCATTGATGCGCGAGCTAGATCGTCCTCTATATATAAAGTATTTAATTCATTTGAGCCATGAGGCATTATCAGATTAGTCATAGAAATTCTACCTATATTTAAATTTAAATTAATTTATGATGTGAAGACAGATATTATAATGCATTAGAAAAAATATCAAAGAAGAATTATCATTACGAAAAATAGGGGTGGGTAATGGGAGAAATGTTAGAGATAAGGGAGATTTGTAAGTCTCCTAAACAGTTGCTTGAAAGTAAATCGTTTAATAGATATCTAGAATTATACAAAAAAGAATTTATTGCTGAACTTAAAAAGAGACAAGACAAAGACCTGAAAGAGGAACTTCAACACAGGATTAGTTTTATCAAAAACCTCAAACCTAGTGATTTTATGGTTATTCTTAATGGAGTCACCCCGTTTTCGGGAGATTTACTCAGAGATTTTCGAGCAATTGTTCAATTTCTAGATGGTGCTTTTCATCACTATAGAACAAAAACATATACTAGATTGATATTTCCATTAGATAAGTCCTCTACTAACGAGAGTGCTGAATCCGTCAAAGACAAAATTTCAAGTAAAGCCGATAAATTATCTGAATTGATATTAGAAACTAGAAGATTACTTTTGGTAAAAGTAGGTCTAGGTTCAGGAATTAGACGATCCCAAGGATTAGAATGTCATCCAAATGTAGCTGTCGGAGAAATCAATGGAGAGTCAATTATGCTCCCAAATGACTATTCGTGTCTCAAAAAAGTACCAGTTACATCTACCGCGGATATGAGAACGGGTGTCTATTACACAACACATTCTAATAAACGTGCGTTCCCTTTTTTTGAATTAAAGCACAATCCATTTAAAAAACAAAAATTTAAACACGAAGAGTATATTGCAATACCTTTTGAAATTGGAGCGTGGAATATTTTGTGTTATATCCACAAAACTCCTGGATATATTGAAATTGAGCCAGGTCTGTTGAATTTATTTCCTTACTCTAAAACTAAAAATATTACTGATAAACAAGCAGATGGTATTTTTATACTAGGTTGCCCTAACTCAGGTATGGATGATTTAGGTTATTATCATGATAAGAAAAATAATTTACTAGTTGGGGTCATACCAGGATTAGATGATTGTCAATATTTTGGGTATGGAAAGAAACCTATGCTTACTCTTCATAATGTTTTGTGTATATTGAAAGGTAACCTTCCTCTCCACTGTGGTGCTACAAGATATGTAGTTCGTTTTGATGAAAAAACAAATGAGCCGTATATTTTTGATTCACTTATCAAGGCAGATGATATGGGAAGAGCTATATTGGAAAAAAATTCAGAAGGCTATGAAATACCATACTTTTATGGAACTGAAACTGGAGCTTTTGCATGTCTTGATGGTTTCAGTGAACATGCAAAAATGCAAATGGAAGGAAGAGAAATTGGGTACAATAAACATTCGGGTACAAATGCAAGACAGATTGTTCCAGTAACAGACTACTCTGAAATAGCGACAGGTTCAGAATTAGATATACTCTTGTACTTAAATAACTATGAAGTAATACCTGTTGGTGAATCATGTATGAAAGCAAACATGAGTCCCGGTGATGCTTTGGAACATTTTAGAAAAGGAGCAAGAGTTGCTGCAGGAAGTACACAGACACATCGTGGTGATGTTGAGATAAGTTATTGGGCTAATCCATTCCCTCTTCTTAAAGATAATGATTGGAAACCTCTCCCTGAGCATAAAGATCTTTGTGAGAAATTTGAGCAGATTGAGAAACGTTTTTTTGATAACTTTCAGAAACGTGTTGAAAAAGGAGAAATGAAAATTGGCGTAGCGCACAGCATGTTGATGGCAGGAGTGTATAAAGAAAGCACAGATCAAGTTTTAAAAGATGGGGGTTTTCGAGATAGAGAATTAGTTGAACATCATGGACCAGAAAGGGCTGCACATGATATGATTGAACTCATTAAAGAAGCTGCTATTGATAAAAGAAAAAGGTTGGATAGTAATTTAAAAGAGGTAGATATTACAATCGCCACGATTGGTGACAGTCGGACTGGTAAATCAGAAATGGCTGAAAAAATGGATGGCGTGCTTAATATGAGTTTGATTTAAATTAGTCTTTTACTGCTTCAGTTTCTGACACACTAGTAATCATAATTTTATATATCAATGTCTTTCCAGAAAATGGATGATTTCCATCAAATGTAATATTATCACCCTTAATTTCTGCTACACGGAATTTTCTTTTAAGGCCTTTTTCGTTTTCAAAATCAATTTCCATGCCTACTTTTGAATACTCTTTTGGTACATTATTAATTGAATCAACAAAAATTAAGTTATTATCTACTTCCCCGAACCCTAATTCAGGGCTTACTTCGATAGTTAATTCATCTCCCGCTTTTTTATCCTTGAGAGATTTTTCAACTATTGGTAGTAGATTAGTTTCTTTTCCATAAATGAAACTAACAGGAGTGTCTACATTTTCAATAATATTGCCGTTCTCATAGATTGTATAAGTCATGCTTACTAATTTCTGATTGGATATTTTCATTATTGTGTATCTTATCAGAAATATAAAAGATGTTATCTAAAGAATCTCTTGACATAATATTGAATCTATTTAATTATAATGTTACTCAAAGTTACTAATCAAACCGTAAACAACCTTTAACCAGACGTATTTTTAATGGAGACTTTATATGAGTAATGCAATTGACATAAGTGATGATAATTTCGATTCAGAAGTTTTAGAATCTGATAAACCAGTCTTGATAGACTTTTGGGCAGAATGGTGCGGACCTTGTAAAGTCCTTGGTCCTGTTATAGATGAAGTCTCAGTAGATTACTCAGATAAAGTCAAATTTGTAAAACTAAACATTGATAATAACCCGTCTAATACACAAAAATATGGAATAAGGGGTATTCCAACTTTACTCCTATTCAAAAATGGCGAGAAAGTAGATACTAGCGTAGGTGTTCTATCTAAGAGCGAACTAGCAAGTTTTATAGATAAAAATTTATAATCATGAACTTAACAGAACTTAAGCAAAAACCCGTCCAAGAGTTAGTAAAAATGGCTGAAGACATGGGTGCTGATAATGTTGGTAGGCTCAGAAAACAAGATGTAATATTTACTATTCTTAAAAGTCACTCATCTAGCGGTGAAGACATATCAGGAGGTGGTGTTCTTGAAATCTTACAAGATGGCTTCGGGTTTTTACGATCAGCAGATAGTTCTTACTTAGCTGGACCAGATGATATCTATGTGTCTCCCAGTCAAATTAGAAAATTTTCACTAAGAACAGGTGATACCATTCAAGGAAAAATAAGGCCACCGAAGGAAAGTGAAAGATACTTTGCGCTGCTTAAAATTGATACGATTAATTCAGATACCTCATCTAGCACTAAAAATAAAATTCTATTTGAAAATTTAACGCCATTACATGCGAATGAAAGATTGAGACTCGAACAAGGCAATGGTAGCTCTGAAGACATGTCTGCCCGTCTAATTGATATCGCCTCTCCAATAGGTAAAGGCCAAAGAGGGCTGGTCATATCGCCACCTAAAGCAGGTAAAACAATTATGCTTCAAAATATTGCTCAGAGTCTTTCGGCAAGTAATCCTGACGCTCACTTAATTGTTTTATTAATTGATGAAAGACCCGAGGAAGTAACAGAGATGTCAAGAATGGTTAAGGGTGAAGTTGTGGCTAGCACGTTTGATGAGCCAGCTAACAGACATGTTCAAGTAGCTGAGATGGTGATAGAAAAAGCAAAGAGGTTAGTAGAGCACAAACAAGATGTAATTATACTTCTCGATTCGATAACGCGTCTAGCTAGAGCATACAATACTATTGCGCCATCCTCTGGGAAAGTGTTGACTGGTGGTGTAGATGCAAATGCACTTACAAAACCAAAAAAATTCTATGGCGCTGCGAGAAATATTGAAGAAGGTGGTAGCTTGACGATACTTGCTACAGCTCTAATTGATACTGGGTCAAAAATGGATGAGGTAATCTACGAGGAATTTAAAGGTACAGGTAACATGGAAGTGCATTTGGATAGAAGGATTGCCGAAAAAAGAATATATCCTGCAATAAATATTAATCGCTCAGGTACCAGAAGGGAGGAGCTGCTCATGGAACCAGATGAACTTCAAAAAATCTGGATTTTACGAAAAGTCCTTCATTCAATGGATGAGTTAGATGCAATGGAATTCATGTTAAATAAACTTAAATCTACTAAAACTAATTCAGAATTTTTTGAATCAATGAAAAGGTAAATCTACTTTATTTTATCAATTAATTTTTTTTCAACATATTCATCTAAAAATTTTTTTAAATCCCCATTATGTCTAGCAATATCTTTAATCACAGATGAAGATATGAAACTATACTTTTCATCAGGACTTAAGAAAATGCTTTCTATTTTTGGATTTAATGTTCTATTAAGATTAGATAATTGAACTTCATATTCAAAATCAGAAACAGCTCTCAATCCTCTTAGCATAACTTTGGCTCCCAATTCCTGAGCATGATCAACTGATAATTTATCAAGCTTGATGACATCCACGTTATTGTATTTTTCCAGGACTTTACAACACATATCAAATCTCTCGTTATAGCTGAATAAAGTATTTTTTTGTGTTTTGAAAGCAACAGCTACAATGACAGATTCAAAGATTCCGCAAGCTCTTTTAACAAGATCCTCGTGACCAAAAGTAATAGGATCAAAGGTTCCAGGATATATTGCCTTTATATTCATATATTTTTGCTTACCGCGATTGTATAACTTACATCACCAATACTCAAATCTTTAACAACATTATGAGTGTTCAAAATATATTTTAAGTAATTACAGTTGTCATTTTTATATCTTTCAAAATATAAATATTTATTTTTCCTTAGAAAATCATTTTTATTTAGATAATCTAAAGTATATTCAAGCAATGGGGTGCCATATGGTGGGTCTATAAAAATAATATCAAAATATGCAATCTTTAAGTTTTTTAAAAATAACTCAACTTTTTTATTTATAATAACTACATCTTTGATATCAAAATGTGAGAGATTAGTTTTTATAGACTTAACTAGCTCTTTATCAGATTCAACAATAATAGAATTTTTTACACCTCTTGATATGGCCTCTAAAGAGAGTATTCCACTCCCTGAAAATAAATCTAATGACGTTTCACAGCGATGGATATCAATTACATTAAATAGAACTTCTCTTATGTAAGATTTAGTAGGCTTAAGATTTTTTTTATCTGGGATATGTATTGTACGTGATTTATATTTTCCAGAGATTATCTTTAATTTATTATTCAATAGTCTTACCAACAGTAAAAATTGAGATACTATTGAAATCAATAACATCTTTTAAAGACATTTGAATACTTTTTTTATTAACTTTATTAAGATTAGCTTTATAGTTTTCAAAATAATTTAAATCTAAATCTAAATTATTAATAGCTGATAAAAGATTGAGTAATTTCTTATTCGTATCTATCCTCATTTCAAAGCTTCGCAAAATAGACAACTTAGCTGAAGATATTTGATCTTCCGTGACATCAAAAAGTTGAAGTCTTTTAATTTGATCTAGGATTATATTTTTAGCTAAAGATATATTTTCATTCTTGGTCTGTAGAGAAATCTTTAAATAACCTCCTTTTTTATTTGATACAAGATAACTAGAAACGGAATATGATAACCCTCTCTTTTGCCTAATTTCTTCCATAAGCCATGATCCAAATCCGCTACCTCCAAAAATATAATTTGATACCAGAATATTGTAATAGTGTGGATTTGTTCGATTAATTGCAGGGAGTATTACGGCGAGATGTGATTGAACTGAATCAAATTCGGTGTGATGGACTGATTGTTGTATCATATATTCACTTTGAGTAAATTGACTCTCTGTGCTTAAATTTTTAGTAACTGAATGAATTAGTCTTTTAGAGTCTCGTTCAGAAATATCCCCAACAATATTAATTTCAATATCTTTTAGATTAAATATCTTGTTTCTATGATTCAGAATTTGATTTCTAGTAATTTTATTAATTGAATTTTTAGTACCAATCACCTGATGCTCAAAGCCTGTGCCCGCAAAGAGGTGCTTTGATATATCAGCGCCTAGTAACGATCCTGGTCGTTTTTCAATTTCTGATATGTTTCTATTAACTTTATCTTTCTCCAAAGATAATATATTTTCATTGATTTGATTTGAAGAAATAGCTACATTAATTATGTTCGTAAGTTTTAATACTTGTTCAATATCACTTAGAGTTCTAATAGAAATCGATAATGATTCCTTAGCAGCTGAATATGTTAACTTTGCGCCAACATCCTCAAAATAACTAATTATACTTTTTGAATTGATATCAGAAGTCATCAGAACATTCAGCATTAAATTTGTTATACCTGGATAATCTCCATCATTAATACTGCCATTTTTTACTGTGATATTAATATCTATGATAGGTAGTGTCTTAGTTTCAACAAATAAATAATTACTGTTATCAGCTATACTATTAATTTTAATATCCGCATTGCTCGTCTGTAGAAAAAATAATGCCAATAGAGTAACGATACTTCTCATTTTTCTGGCCTAAGGACTGTGGTAAGAACCTGATTATTTACAAAATATTTACTTGCAGAGTCTTTAATTTCCTTGAGAGTTATAGATTCAATTATTGAATTATAATTATCAAGATTCTCCCATCCTATGTCTTTAGTTTCTAACATTCCTACTTGCATGGCTTGATAAAATACTGAGTCAAATTTATAAATATTATTAGCTTTTATTCTAGCTTTAGCATTGTTCAACTCTATGTCAGTTACTGATTCAATAGACTCTATTGAGAGTTGTTCAAGAATTTTTGATTTTAATTTTTCCGGAGAGGTATCACCTCTAGGAGTACCTCCAATAATTATTAAATTTGGATATTGGTTGTATGTATCATTAGATAGAAATATGTCTAATGCAACTTTTTGATCATCAACTAAATTTCGTGTAAGTCGGGATGAGTAACCGCCATCCATTATTTCTATAAATAAATCTAAAGCATATAATTCTCTAATTCTTTCTTTATCAAATTTAGGTTTTTTAAACGATAGAAAAATTATTGGTTTGGAAACTTTATCATAAACATCAAAAGATTCTTTTGTTGTATAATCTATTCGTTCATTTGAGTTAATTGATGTTTTATTATTTTTATACCTACCATAATATTTTTGAATATAACTTTTGACCTGAT
This sequence comes from bacterium, assembly GCA_029979505.1. GTDB lineage: Bacteria > Pseudomonadota > Gammaproteobacteria > CACLCV01. Next base: position 33,213 of record JAPOHH010000009.1, read on the forward strand.
TAGTATCAAAGTTACCTGCAATTATCACAATTGCATTATTAGGTTGATAATGAAGATTGTACCAAACCTCTAAATCTTTCTTAGTAATACTCTCCAAGTTTTCCATAGTTCCAATAATTGGAATACCATATTCATTCATACCATACGCATTTATCATGATTTTTTCATAAGTCTTTGAAACTGGATTATCATCTGTTCTTAAACGTCGCTCCTCTTTTACTACTTCTATTTCACTTTTTAATTCTTTGTCATCAAGCTTTAAGTTTTTCATTCGATCGGATTCTAATTCTATACACCTCTCTAGATTAGACGTATGTACCTTTTGAAAATAACCTGTGTAATCTTTACTTGTAAATGCATTCTCAGTTCCTCCCATCCGTTTTATAATTGAGGAAAATTCTCCTGGCATTAAATTTTTAGTTCCTTTAAACATCATGTGTTCCAGAACATGAGATATACCTGTTTTTCCTGAAACTTCATTACTGGAACCAACCTTGTACCAGATACTGTTTACTACTGATGGGCTTCTTCTATCTTCAATTAAAACAACTTTCAGCCCATTTGCTAATGAATAGGATTCTACTCTATCTTGGAATTTTATTTCTGAATATCCAGGTTTAATGAAAGGTATTAATAGTAATAATATAGCTGTCTTCAAGATTATATGCATGGTTTATAATATCAAATAATGTTGGGATTTGTGTTAGATTGATTAAAGATATTTAACTTAATTTTGATATCAATTACTTGAAATAAGGTTATCAATAACTATAATTAACTTGAAGATTATGAATAAAAACCTTACACATAATGTAGTAGCTAAAGAAGTCGCAATTGATCTTGAGTCTTCTGATGCGCTCAATTACTATTTAGCTCAATTAAGGGAAACTCCTTTGTTGTCAAAAGAACAAGAAGAGGAGTTGTTCAAAAGACTTCAAAATTCAGATGATATGGATGCGGCTCGCAAACTTGTCATGTCTCATTTAAGATTCGTAGTACATATAGCAAAAACTTACAAAGGTTATGGTTTGCCATTATTAGATATAATCCAAGAAGGCAATGTAGGATTAATGAAAGCTGTTAAAAAATTTGACCCTAGCAAAAAAGTTAGATTATTATCATTTGCAATCTATTGGATTAGAGCAGAAATACATGAATTTGTTTTGAAAAATTGGAGAATCGTTAAAGTTGCAACCACTAAAGCACAAAGAAAACTTTTCTTCAAATTAAGAAGTAAAAAAACATCTTCTGGTTGGCTATCTGAGCAAGAGACTAATGATATTGCTTCAGAATTAAAAGTTGACAGCAAAACTGTCAAATTAATGGAGAGCCGTCTCAGCGGAAGTGATGTTGCATTCGATCCTGTAGAAGATGATGAAAATGCACCAGCTAGTTATTTGACTCAAAATACAAATCCATTAACCATACTTGAACATCAAGACACAGATGATGATAATGCAATGAAATTAAATCTAGCTCTAGAAAAATTAGATGAGAGAAGCAAAGACATCATTTTACAAAGATTTTTATCTGATAACAAACCTACACTAGATGATCTCTCAAAAAAATACAACGTCTCCAAAGAGAGAATCAGACAAATAGAAGAGAAATCTCTAGCTACCTTAAAAGAAACTATCCTGCTTGCATAATTAAAGCATCAAAATATAGTGGTCAAAAAGAAGCGCTGCAAATAACAATGCAAGGTATGCAATTGAATATTTAAAAAGCTCAAAAGCTTTTCTATCATTTTTAGTTAAATATAACTTGTAAGAATCAGCTATAAATTTTCCACCGAGAATAAGTACAGATATTAAATATATGTATGAAACGAGATTAAGAAGATATGGGAATAATGTGATACAAAATAACAAAATAGAATATAAAAAGATATGTAAGCGAGTAAAATCAGCTCCATGCGTTACAGGTAGCATAGGTACATTTGCTTTACTATAATCCTCTTGTTTGTAAACTGCTAGCGCCCAAAAATGAGGTGGTGTCCATAGAAAAATAATTAAAAATAATAGCAAAGGTAGCTCACTCACACTATTCGTCATTGCAGTCCAACCTAAAAGTGGAGGCATAGCTCCGGCAATACCTCCTATTACAATATTTTGTGATGTTAAGTTTTTTAAATAAACCGAATAAATAATAGAGTAAACAATAATTGAAAACAGTGTCAAAATGGTAGTGATAGTATTTACGTACTTAAAAAGAATATATGTCGAGAGTAATGAAATAATTAGAGAAAAATATATAGCGTGATTTGTCGTTACATTACCTCTGATTAGTGGACGACTTTTCGTCCTGTCCATAATAGCATCTATCTTTTGATCAACGACATGGTTTATAACTGCTGCAGCAGATGCGGCTAAATATATGCCAATGCTAGCATACAGCATCAATAGGTAGTCTAAGTTTAAATCTTGGGCAAGAAGCATTCCAACTATTGCTGTAAATATAATTAAAAAATTTACACGAGGCTTTGTAAGGGCAATTAGGTCGAATAAAATCGAATTAGTGTTTCTAGCTGTGTTGTTCATCTATTTTATTTTATAGAATGATACCAGACAATAATAAAAAGCGCTTGATATAAAAGCCATTAAAATTGCAGCATTCATTGTATGCCACACTGCAATGTTTAGAGGCAGGCTGTATACCACATTAGAAATCCCAAGGATTATTTGTAAAATAAAAAATATGATACTTAAGCTCATGAGTTTTTTCAAAAAAACATGCTCTTTTAGTTTTAGAACCGTATAGACTGCAAATATATAAATGACTGTTAAAATTAAAGCTGTAATTCTATGCGAGTAATGAATAGCAACTTTTGCTCCATAAGCTAAAATACCTCCTTCATAATTTACATCTGGTAGTCCTATTAAATCAAAAGCACCGTCAAAAACCATTTCTTTCGGATACCATTGGTCGAGACATTTTGGAAAATCAGTACACGCTAATGATGCATAGTTAGTACTTGTCCACCCACCTAATAAAATCTGAGCAATTAAAAACAACCAAGTCGCAGATATTAACACTAGTGCAAAAAAAGGGATACGTTTATGGCTTACGCTTATACCAGAATAATTAATAGCATTTATAAAGAGTAATGTGGCTGTCAACATTCCAAAAAATAAATGTGTTGTTACGATGGTAGGTTTTACCAACATAGTTACTGTGAGCATGCCCATAATTGCTTGTATCACAATAAGAATAGATAACAGGACTGGTAAAGTGTAATTTTTTTTTGAATATTTAACTGATATGAATGTGATGAAAAAAACATATAGTCCTAGAATACCGGCCATATATCGATGTAACATTTCTCTCCATGCTTTACCTACATCTATATCTGCATCGGGATAATACTCTTTTGCTTTTGCCAATTCTTCTGCTGTATCTGGTGTAGTTAATAATCCATAACATCCTGGCCAATCTGGACAACCTAGTCCTGCATCCGTTAATCTAACCCACGCACCTAGTGATATGACTACTAAGGTAAATAGTGCACCGATAAAACTTAATTTTGCTATTTTTAAATCATCCATGATTTTATATTTTTGAATATTTTAAAAGTTTTTTTAAATCCTTTAGTAATCCTTTCGCCTCAAAATTTTGATTATATCCCAGTATAAGTTTCCCAAAAGGGTCGACAATGAATATTCCATCACCCATTTTCGAAAGTTTATTATAGAGTGTTTCTGACTTATCTAAAACAATAACTTTTGGATAGTTATTCAGGTATTGATACTGATTTTCATTACTACGATTAAAAAGAATATATCTTTCGACCCTATCCATATTTTTACCCAATAACGTATTTACCTGTCTAAGCATATGAGTGTTATCTTGGCATTTTAAATCACATTCTAATGGGAGAACTTGGAGAAGTGCCCAGTGTTCATCTTGATTGTTTAAACTAATATTAATCTCCTCATCAAGAAACTTTCCATGATTTGTTGTGCCTCTCGAATCTGTCGCGTTGTTCATATAGAAATATTGAGCAAATAAAAAAGGTGTTATAAACACGAGAAGTATTAGTATAAGTTTAACTTTTCCCATTTTTCCTCCTATTTAATATAAATAAAAAAAACATACCAATGATTGTAAACAAAAACCACTGCCCGGCATACATGTAATGCTTCAGATGATTGTTCTCATTTTTAATAGGAATGTAAGTATATGCGTATTGATTCTCTTGATTAAGATTGATCATGAAAGGATAGATATCTTTATTTAATATTTTAGAGATTTGCTGTGTATTTATATTTTGTATTACATATGGTTTTTTTTTAGTAATATTATTAGGGCTCAATTCAAGTAACTGCATTGGATACTTAACATATCCTCTAATGGTTACCATGCTTTCAGGAGTTTCAATTATTGGGTATTTTTGTCGAGAATGATTATCTACCCATCCTCTATTCACCAATAATACTTTATCACCTACAATTAATGGTGATATTACGTAATAACCAGCTTTGCGTTTGAAAACAATATTATCCAATAAAAAAAATGACTCATCAAAAATCCCTGTCGCATATAATTTTTTATATCTAATCGGTTTATCCACTAACTGACTAATATCAGAGTATTCAGTATTAAGCTGAGATTCAAAGTCTATTTGAATGGATAGTTTATCTTGACCCCTATCAATTTGCCACATACCTAAATAAAAGCATATGCCAATCAGGCTAATCAAACTTAAGTTTTTTAAAATATTTATCATTCTAGTGTTAACATGACTCTATGTTTAAGTATGCGATTGTAACTTTACTAATATTAATTATATACAATCTTGTTATGGGATTTATATATATACTTAAAGATAAATCATCTAGTAGAAGAGGGCTCGCATCACTTAAAACAAGAATTATCCTATCATTATTGCTTTTTATCCTGATTATTGTTGGGTTCTACACAGATATGATAAAACCAAATAGCTTTTAATCAGAGCCAATAGACAAATACAAATAAGCCTAACCAAACAACATCGACGAAGTGCCAATACCATGCAACAGCCTCAAAACCAAAGTGGTTTTCGTTTGTGAAGTGGCCTTTTATACATCTAAACAAGATAACAGTTAGCATGATGGCGCCTAATGTTACATGGAAACCATGAAACCCTGTTAACATATAAAATGTTGATCCGTACATACCTGATGTCATTTTCAGATTTAAATCATTATATGCATGTGAGTATTCATATGCTTGAAATCCAACAAAGATAAATCCTAATAAAACTGTAGCAAGCAACCCAACAATAAGTTGATTTCTTTTTCCTTCTTTAAGACCATGATGTGCCCATGTTACTGTTAAACCACTAATAAGAAGAATTATTGTATTAAGGGCCGGTATTCCCGCTGCTTTCATGACAACAAAATCCCCTCCGTAATTTGCTGGACCATTTGATGGCCATACATTTTCAAAAGTAGGCCATAATTCTTGGTTTGTACTTACTTTAGTACCTTCGCCTGCAAGCCAGGGTAAAGACAATTCTCTGGCATAGTACAAAGCACCAAAAAAAGCTGCAAAAAACATTACTTCTGAAAATATGAACCAAGCCATTCCCCATCTAAATGACATATCTACTTGTGAGTCATATAGTCCACCTTCACTTTCATTAACGACATAAGAAAACCATCCGTATACAACAAGCAGTAGTAAAGCTAAGCCTGTGTAGGTTAACGTTAAGTTTGATTCATCATTCATATAATTCGCTAGGCCTGTGAACATTACAATTAATGCTACAGTCGCAAGAAATGGCCACTTAGTTTCGTGTGGTACGTAATATGATGATCCGCTCATAATTTATTAGTCTCCTTAATATTATTTGAAATATCGAACATTGTATAAGAAAGCACAATGTCGCCGCTGTCGTTTGGTATTTCATCATCAATGATAAATTGAATGCCTAAATCTTTGACTTCGCCAGCATTAATTGTCTGTTGATTGAAACAAAAACATTCAATTTTTTTAAAATATTCTGCGTGTTTACCTGGTGTTACGCTTGGACTAGCTGTTGTATGTAGCTGCTTGCTTGAATTATTTTTCATTACATAGTGAGTATTGTATGGTTTTCCAATTTGGACTGTCATCTCTGAAACTGAAGGCTCAAAATATAATGGAGCAGAATTTGCTACATTTGAAATAAATTTAACTGTAATAAATCTATTATCTTCTTTAATATCATTAGCTACATATGCAACTTCATTAGTTTTGCCATTTAATCCTGTAATTTCACAGAAAGTATCATAGATAGGCACTAGTGCATATGAAAAACCGTACATAGCAACTACTGCTAGCGACAATTTCGTAATTGTTGATTTTATTCCTGTCATTAGTCAACTTTTGGTGGGGTATCAAACGAATGATATGGTGCTGGTGATGGTAATGTCCATTCTAATCCCTCTGCTCCTTCCCAGCTTTTATCAGCTGCAGTTACAGGTTGTCTCAGTGTTAAGAACAAAATGTAAACAAATAATAGTTGGGATAAACCAAAACCAAAAGCTCCTACTGAAGCAATCATATTAAAGTCCGTAAACTGTACCGCGTAATCTGGTATCCTTCTTGGCATTCCAGCTAACCCGACAAAATGCATAGGGAAAAATGTAATATTTACAAATATTGTTGTCATCCAGAAATGAATTTTACCTAAAGTTTCGTTGTACATTTTCCCTGTCCATTTAGGTAACCAATAATATACAGCTGCAATGATAGCAAATACGGCACCTGGAACGAGTACATAATGGAAATGTGCAACTACAAAATATGTGTCATGGTATTGAAAATCAGCTGGTGTTATAGCCAACATTAATCCTGAAAATCCACCAATTGTAAACAATATGATAAAGGCTAATGCAAATAACATAGGAGTTTCAAATGTCATAGAACCCTTCCACATAGTAGCTACCCAATTGAAAACTTTAACACCAGTTGGCACTGCTATTAACATAGTAGTAAACATGAAGAATATTTCTCCTGCTAACGGCATGCCTACAGTGAACATATGATGTGCCCATACTATGAATGATAGAAGTGCAATGGATGCTGTAGCATAGACCATTGAGTCATAACCAAATAGTTTCTTTCTTGAAAAAGCAGGAATAA
>JAPOHH010000015.1 GCA_029979505.1 bacterium
AAACCTGCATTACTTTTAGTAGATATACAAAAAGCATTTCTTGACAAAGACTATCCTGGATCAGATGAAAATTATGTAGGGATTAAAAGAAATAATCCAAATGCAGAAGAAGTATGTGGTACTATTTTAAAAAAATGGAGAGAATTAGGTTTTTTAGTTATTCATGTTAGACATAGCTCCACTTCAGTTAATAGCAAACTGCACGAATCTTCACCGGGCTTCGAATTTAATGACTTTGTAGAACCTAATAATGATGAGATAGTACTTACAAAAAAAGTAAATAGCTCATTCATAGGGACTGGTCTAGTCGAAATACTAAATAAAAACAAGGTAAAATCAATTGTTATAGTTGGTATGACTACTAATCACTGTATTTCAACTACAGTTAGAATGTCTGGCAATTTAGGTTATGACACATATCTTGTTTCGGATTCAACTGCAGCATATTGTAATATTCTAAAAAATGGTGAAGTAATTGATTGTGAGGATGTCTACAAGATATCATTATCTAATCTTGATGGAGAGTTTTGTAAAGTTTTAACTAAAGACGAATTATTTAAAAATCTTAAATAAAAAAAACTATCAGAAACTACTATACATATCTAATAACATTGATGCTTGCAGCAGAATCTATCTATATTCTTCCATATGTATTAGCAAGAGTCTTTAGACCCACATTTCTCGATGTATTTAATCTTACTAATCTTAAATTAGGTGGTTTATTCTCTATATATGGTATTGTTGCATTCTTCTCGTATTTATATGGAGGTGTATTAGCTGATAGATATTCACCAAGGAAATTATTATCGATTTCATTAATATTTACATCTCTTGGGGGACTAGTTATGATGACTTACCCTTCATATTTTGTGATGCAGTTACTTTTTGCTTATTGGGGTTTTACAACAGTATTTATTTTCTGGGCACCAATGTTGAAAGCTACAAGATCAATTGGAGGTCTTAAAAAACAAGGAAAAACATTTAGTTTTCTTGATGGAGGAAGAGGAATTGTTGCATCATCTATAGGCTTAATAGGTGTTTTTATTTTCTCAATTTTAATAACAAAGGATGTTTCATCACTTACTTTATCAGAAAAGCAAGAAGTCTTTAAGTATGTAATTGGGGCATCATCGTTAATAGTCTTTATTATTGGTATAGTGGTTTATACATACCTAAGGATTGAATTAAAAGATGATGAAAAAATTGGAAATATTAAAAGCCTTTTAGAACTCGCAAAATTAAAATCCGTTTGGTTAATCTCATTTATAATTCTATGTGCTTATATGGGATATAAAATTACAGATATATATTCTCTCTATGCATCTGAGGTCATGTTATTTGACGAGATAAATGCTGCAAGAGTTGGTGCCTTACAACAATACTTAAGACCCATTGTATGTATTAGTATTGCCTTTTTTACAGATAAAAATGGTAATATCAATAATATCCTTATTGGATTTTTTGTAATGATGGTTGGATCAATACTATTTGCAAGTGGTTTAATTAAAGTATCTATGAATATGCTATTTATAATTTCATTGATTATAGTAGCATCTGGAACATATGCAATTAGAGGTCTTTATTTCTCTATTCTTAAAGATGGGAAGATTCCATACATACTATCGGGAAGTGCAATTGGATTAATTTCAATAGTTGGATATTCTCCTGATATTTTTGCAACACCATTGTATGGATATATACTTGATAATTATCCAGGTATCAAAGGACATCAATATGTTTATTTAATTTTGTTTTTATCATCTTTAATAGGAATTTATGTATGTTTTAAATTCAAAAAAATAAGTAAACTATGATAGATTTTATTATATCAAACTGGTGGATTATTTTATTGATTACCTCTTTTTTATTATTTTTTTTTAAATATACTAGAAGCAATAATACAAGTTATAAAGAACTATTAAATCAAGGAGCAATTATTATTGATGTAAGAACAGAATCTGAGTATAAATCAGGACATATAAAGAATTCCATAAACGTTCCCTTAAAAGATTTAACCTATCGAATTAGTGAATTTGATAAAAAGGATAATATAGTAACTGTTTGCGCTGCAGGAATTAGAGCTGAATCTGCAAAAAAATTTTTTGAATCAAAAGGCTATAGTGTTGCGAATGGAGGCAGATGGACAAATCTCAAGGATTATAACTAAATTTACTTTTTAAAAAAATTAATACTATGAAAAAAATATATATTTTATTATTAACCGTATGCATGATTTCATTTTCATGTGAATCTCCAGATTCATCACCACAAGTAATTGGTTATACAACCAGCGAAGAAGGTAAAACTGATGTAGTTGCTGGACCAGATGATATCAATGATGTTTGGGAGTCATATATTGATGCTCATAATTCAAGAGATGCAGAAGGTATTAGATCTCTTAATGCCGATGACTTCTCAGCCTATGGACCCGCAGGAGAAGTTGTAGAGGGTTCTGATGCTCATATAGATTTTTTAACTCAGTGGTTTGAAACAAATAACCCTAGATGGACAATTCTTTGGGCAATTTCAAATACTGGAGAAAATAATGAAGGAGAGGTATCTGATTATGTTACAGCTGGACACGAGCTTATATTAAATGTTGAAGGGCAAGACATCACAGTTTATCAAGTTATTGACGCTATGATAAGTGATGGAAAAGTTGTTAACTTTAATGTATATCAACAAGAAAGAGGTCAACCTTCAAGTGAATAAATTAAAGCCTCTTCGGAGGCTTTTTTTATTTAATTTTAATAATTTATACTATCAGAATGTCAAAAATTATTCCAAGGGGATCAATTATAGCATCATTTATATATCAAAAGTCTAATACTTTGGAAGGCTATGAGGAAATGGATACACTAACCATTAATGAAG
>JAPOHH010000010.1 GCA_029979505.1 bacterium
CTCACAAATGGCAAAAGTTCCTGATGATGTAATTGAGTCTTTAAGGGACAATAAGCCGATTAAAGATAAAAAATTAGAAGCTTTGCGTAAATTTACTTCTATTATAAATGAGACGCGAGGTTGGCCAAGTGAAAATGAAGTAAGTGATTTTCTTGCTGCTGGTTACAGCAAAGAAGTAATATTAGATATTATTGTAGGAACTTCAATGAAAGTTATGTCGAATTATACTAACCATATAACAAATACAAAGGTTGATGAAGTATTTGAAACAAATGCATGGAGTAAATAATTATCTTACAAGAAGACTACTCTAGCCACACACCGCAAGGGGAACATAACAGTAATTGCTTGTAATTTTAAATATAACCACAATATACTAATTGTAGCTAGGGGGTATATGATGGGAAATTCGCATGTATGGTTTTTCAAACTTTTAACAAATATATGCTATGCAATTGGGTTTTTAGTTGGATTTGCTGCAGGTCATGAACTCTTAATAGACATCTATCCTGATTATGGAATATTTATTTTCTTAGCATGGTTTTTCTTTATGCTAGAACTGTTCTATGTAATACCTTTCTATCCAGCATTCATGCATGGTGACTGGACTTATACTTATATATCAATTCCAGCTTTTTTAATAGGTATTATAATCTCAAATACTTTTGTAAAAAAAATGCATTAACTATTAATAGCAACAATCTATACACACTTTGTATAGATTATCTTACTGCATTATTGTCGTGCTTTAACTTTATAAAAAGACTACTCTAGCCACACACTCATACAGCTATATATTTTATTTTTACTCTAGAGTTGAGTTGTATTTAGTGTTGCTGGGGGCTTTATTGGGGGCTTATTTAAAATCAATATTTAATAGTTGTTTTAAACATTGATTAAACTCTTGACTTTTACCTCCCCGCCCGGACTCGAACCAGGAACTAAACCTTAGGAGGGTCCTGTTATATCCTGTTTAACTACGGGGAGATTTTTTTATACATTCTATAGTATAGTATGCAATATGAATATACTTTCAATTGATACTTCTGCAAGTTCATTTTCTCTAACACTTGTTAAAGATGGCGAGAATATCACATATGTTGATTCGTCTGATCATATATCTAGTGAGACTATATTAGTGGAAATCAATAATCTTGTTACGAATTGTGAGCTTAATCCTAAAGATATCAATACAGTTATTTATAATAATGGACCAGGTAGTTTTACTGGGGTAAGGGTTTCATCAGCTATTGTTCAAGCTATCGGGTTCAGCAATAATTGTCCTGTATATGGCATCAATGCTTTAATGCTGACTGCTTATTCATGTTTTAAAAAAACTAATCAATCACAGATTCAGGTTATTAAAAAAGCATTTGGCGATAAGGTATTTCATGGTCTATTTCATTTAACAAATAATTCATGTACTTCTAAAGGAAGTATTACAACTACTAATGTTTCTGATGTCGTAATTGATCAAAATTATATTTTATTATCTGATGTTAAAATCATACTCGATGAGCATAAAGAGGATTGTTTATTTATCTGTGACTTTATAGGGTCTGAACTTCTAATAGAGTACTATGATTCTTATTGTAGTAAAAAAAATAAGTTTGACTATAAGGATGCGCTACCTAGTTACGCAGGGCATACCATCTAAATTGTTACTCCTATTTTATTTCCAACTCTTATTGGTTGATTTAATCTCAAATCATCTGACAATATTACTTCGTTTGTAAATAATAAAATAACTGTAGAGCCCGATTTAAACATTCCAATCTCTTCGCCTTTATTAAAGTTAATATTTTTATTTCCGTATTTAGTTGAGATTAATTTTTTTGGCATTGGTGGAGATACTTCACCTTTCCACTGTGTTTCTATCGATGAAACATTTATTGCTCCAACAAATATTACAGAGAAATATGATTCTTTATTTTTAAAATGACATACCAATCTTTCGTTTTTAGAATAGAGATTATTTATGCACTCTACAGCGTGATCAGCAACACTGAATAATCTGCCCGGAACATGAAGTGTTTTCATAAGCTTTCCGTCAAATGGAATATGAACGCGATGATAATCTTTTGGTGAAAGATAGATTGTTAAAAAAGATCCATTTGAATAAATAGATGACAGTTCTTTATCATTTGATAATAATTCTTTGATAGGAGTATTTCTGCCTTTTACCTGTAAAATTGATTTATCTGTAATTTTACCAAATTGTAATATTCTTCCATCACATGTCGATACTATAGATTTTTTTTCATTATCGATTACATGCACACCTTTTTTAAGTTTACGTGTGAAAAAATCGCAGAAAGTATGATAATTCTCTATTTTACTATCCTCGCATTCTTTAAGATTAATTTTAAAAATTCTTACATAAAGATTAATTAAAAATCGCGTTAAAGGGTGGTGTGTTCTGGTTATGATATAAGTAAAACGCGACATCAAATGATGCGGAACTAGATATAGCCAGTATGACAGAATCATTTTTTTTATTTTTGTAAGCTTAATGTTCATTTTTATGTATGTTATATCTATGCTCAACCTATTAATACAAGCTACGGCTAAATTTATCAGCAAATATATGATATTTTGTCTATAATGCAATAAAAATATATTAATTATGTCAGGAAATACATTTGGAAAGATTTTTAAGGTTACAACCTTTGGTGAAAGCCATGGGAAGGCTCTTGGGTGTGTCATAGATGGCTGCCCTCCTAATATCAAAATTGACGAATCTGATATACAAAAAGATCTTGATAGACGAAAACCCGGACAATCAAAATACACTACTCAAAGAAAAGAAGATGATAAAGTTGAGATATTATCTGGTGTATTTAATGGCGTAACAACTGGTACGCCTATTACACTGATTATTTTCAATAAAGATCAAAAATCAAAAGATTATTCTGATATTAAAAATAAATTCAGACCAGGTCATGCTGATTTCACCTATCAAAAAAAATACGGTATAAGGGATTATAGGGGTGCAGGAAGATCATCTGCTAGAGAAACAGTTGCGCGTGTTGCAGCAGGAGCTGTTGCAAAGAAGTTTTTAAATAAAATTAATAAAACTAGAATATTTGGTTATGTATCACAACTTGGTGAAATTAAACCAGATAAATTTAAAATTACTGATATTGAAAAAAACCCTTTCTTTTTTCCTGACATAAAAAAAGTATCGGAATTAGAAACATATCTCATGGGTATAAGAAAATCTGGAGATTCTATAGGTGCAAAAGTTACAGTAGTTGGAAAAAATATACCCGTAGGTATTGGTGAACCTGTATTTGATAAATTAGATGCAATTATTGCTCAAGCAATGATGTCTATTAATGCAGTTAAAGGCGTAGAAATTGGCGCTGGCTTTGATGTCGTTACACAAAGAGGCTCTGAGGCTCGTGATGAAATTACCCCTAGAGGGTTTTTGAGTAACTTTTCCGGAGGAACATTAGGTGGAATTTCGACAGGCCAAGACTTAGAAGTAAGTATTGCACTCAAACCTACATCAAGCATTTTAGTGCCAGGTAAAACAGTAGATATTAGAAATAAACCTACTACTGTTCGAACAAAAGGGAGACATGATCCATGTGTTGGCATAAGAGCAGTACCAATAGCTGAAGCTATGATGGCTTTGACGTTGTGTGATTTGTATCTAAGGCATAAAGCTCAAAATTTATAACTCGATTAAAATGAAAAATACTCTCTACGATAAAATTTGGGAAGATCACTGTATTCGAAAGAATGATGATAATTCCTCACTCATATACATAGACCGTCATTTAATTCATGAAGTCACATCACCGCAAGCATTTGATGGTCTTGACATCAAAAAAAGAAAAATATGGAATAAAAACTCTATATTAGCTACTACGGATCATAATGTTCCTACAATTAATAGAGATAAAGGCATAACAGACCCTGTCTCTAAAGTCCAAATTGAAACATTAAGAGATAACTGTAATAAGCATAGTATTGAACTTTATGATTTAGGAAATATTAAACAAGGTATCGTTCATGTTATTGGTCCTGAACTAGGCCTAACCCAACCAGGTATGACTTTGGTTTGTGGAGATTCACATACATCAACTCATGGAGCGCTTGCATCTTTAGCATTTGGAATAGGAACGAGCGATGTTGAACATGTACTAGCTACTCAATGCCTTAATTTAACTAAAGAAAAAAACTTTAATATTATTGTAAAAAATAAATTAAAACCTTTTATTACTTCAAAGGATTTAATTTTGTATATTATCGGTAAAATTGGCACATCAGGTGGAACCGGATTTACGATAGAATATACGGGCGATGGAATCTCTTGTTTATCTATTGAATCAAGGATGACTATTTGTAATATGACGATTGAGGCTGGTGCTAAATCGGGATTGATGTCGTTTGATGAAAAAACACATAATTATCTGAAGGATAGAGAGTTTCTTCCTAATGTTAAGTATTATGATCAAGCTTTAAAATATTGGGAGACGCTTGTCAGTGATAAGGATGCAATATTTGATAGAACAGAAATTTTTAATGCTGAAGATATTGAACCTCAAGTATCTTGGGGCACCTCTCCAGAAATGGTTACATCAGTTGATGGCGCGATTCCAAGTTCTGATAAAGTATCAAACAAAGAGGAATATGAAAACACTCTTCAATATATGGGATTACAATCAGGAACTGATATCAAGTCAATTTCGCTAGATAAGATATTTATTGGTTCTTGCACAAATTCAAGAATAGAGGATCTTAGAGAGGCAGCAGAAGTTGTCAAAGGTGAAAAGGTAGCAAATAATATAAAACAAGCAATTGTTGTTCCTGGATCAGGGTTAGTGAAGGCTCAAGCTGAATCAGAGGGACTAGATAAAATATTTACTAAGGCTGGATTTGAATGGAGGGATCCAGGATGTTCAATGTGTCTTGGAATGAATGATGACTTTTTACAGCCTTATGAAAGGTGTGCATCTACATCAAACAGAAACTTTCAAGGAAGACAAGGAGACAAAGGAAGAACACATCTTGTAAGTCCATCAATGGCTGCTTTAGCTGGGATAAAAGGGCATTTCTATAATGTTAGAGAATTTATGAATGAAAAATAATAATTTCAAAGGTCAAGTGATACCAATAAACAGGGATAATGTAGATACAGATTTAATAATTCCTAAACAATATCTAAAATCTATCAAGAAATCTGGCTTCGGGCCTTTTTTATTTGATTCACTTAGGTATACATCTACAGCTACACTAGATAGCACTAAAATTAGAGAAGAAGATAAGTCATTTATCTTAAATAGAAATCCATTTAGAAATGGAAATATATTAGTTTCAAAATCTAATTTTGGATGCGGCTCTTCACGTGAACATGCAGTTTGGGCTATTCAGAACTTCGGTATCAATACCGTTATAGCTGAGAGCTTTGCTGATATCTTTTCCAGAAATAGCTATACGAATGGCTTATTATTAATTTGTCTTAGCAACGAAAATATTTCTACAATAATTAATAATGCATTATCATCTGATTCGTATAAAATCGAAATTAAATTAGAATCTAATTCTATAATCCTTCCTAATGGAGATGATATAATTTTTGATATAGATGAATCATATAAAGATAGAATTTTAAATAGTCTTGATGATATTGAATTAACTCTCAGATATAAAAATGAAATTAATAGTTATGAGAATAAAATGAAATCAATGAAACCTTGGTTATTTGGAAATGAATAAACAAAATATTGTAATATTTCCTGGTGATGAAATTGGACCTGAAATAACAACTGAAGCAATAAAGATTATTGATTTTTTAAACGAATCTAAATTGACTAACATTTCATATGAATTTGCTGATATTGGTGGAGCTGCACTAGATAAATATAATTCTCCAATTAGTACAGATGATTTGGAGAAAGCAAAAAATTCGGATGCTGTTTTATTAGCATCAGTGGGCACACCCAAATATGATAATAATGTACGGGATCAAAAACCAGAATATGGCCTATTAACTTTAAGAAAGCATCTTAATTTATACATTAATATTAGACCAATATTTGTATTTAATTCATTGTCTAGCTATTCTTCATTGAAGCCAGAACTTATTAATGATCTTGATATTGTCATTATTAGAGAATTGATTGGCGATGTATATTTTGGTGAACCTAGAGGTTTTAAAGATATAGGCGGTGATCGTATTGGTTATAATACAATGCTGTATTCTGAATCTGAAGTCAAACGCATCACTCAGTTTGGAATCGAAACAGCAAATAAAAGAAAAAAACAAATAACGTCTGTCGATAAAGCTAATGTTCTTGAATGTTCACAATTGTGGAGACAAACTGTTGATCGTATGATGAGTCAACATCCAGACATTAACCTTCAACATATGTATGTAGATAACGCTGCAATGCAAATTATAAAAAATCCAAAACAGTTTGATGTAATTTTAACACCAAATCTATTTGGTGATATTTTATCTGATGCTGCTTCAATGTTAACAGGCTCGATTGGACTATTGCCTTCTGCATCCTTATCTGATTCTGTGGGAATGTTTGAGCCTATACATGGTTCCGCTCCAGATATAGCTGGTCAAGGGATTGTAAATCCGCTAGCAATGATACTATCCTTGGCAATGATGTTTGAGTATACTCTTCAAAAACCTGAAATATCAAAAATGATCAAACAGGCTGTAGATGACGTTTTGAATGAAGGCTATTTCACTAAAGATTTATCTTCAAATGATTTTGTTACTACATCACAGATGGGCGATAAAGTATTGTATAAATTAAAAAAATTATGTTAAATAAAAAAGATAAATATAATGTTGCTGTTGTAGGTGCGACAGGTATAGTTGGTGAGTCACTACTGAGTATTATTGATAGCAGAGATTTTCCAATCAATGAAATACATGCTGTTGCTAGTCAAAACTCAAAAGGATCAAAAGTTAAATTTGGTAATGAATTAATTACTGTTGAAGCTCTTGATGAATTTGAATTTCAAAATATAGATATTGCTTTTTTTAGTGCTGGAGGATCTATATCAAAAATCTATGCACCTAAAGCTGCATCGCAGAACTGCATAGTAATAGATAATACATCAGAATTTAGATATGTAGATAATATTCCACTGATTGTTCCTGAGGTAAACTCTGAGGAGATATTTAGATATAAGGATACAAATATTATTGCTAACCCTAATTGTTCTACAATTCAAATGCTCGTTGCTTTGAAACCATTACATGACATGTTCCACATTAAAAATATTAATGTGTCTACTTATCAAGCTGTCTCAGGTTCAGGCAAAGATGGGGTAGAGGAACTTCTTGAGCAATCATCATCATATATAGATCAAAGATCTATAGAGAAAAAAGTATACCCTAAACAGATAGCTTTTAATGCAATACCATTTGTCGATTGTTTTCTTGATAATAAATACACACGTGAAGAAATGAAAATGGTTTGGGAAACACAAAAGATTTTGGATAAAAATATTAAAGTTAATCCAACTGCCGTTAGAGTTCCAGTTCTTGTTGGGCATGCAGAGAGTATCTATATCGAAACTGATAAAGATATTAATTTTGATGATGCATTTAGCGCTCTGAATAACTTTGATGGTATATCAGTCATTGATGATACTGAATCGTTAGATTTTCCTACACCTTTTGAGCAAGGTCACGGAACTGATGACGTATATGTAGGGAGAATTAGAAAGGGACTAGATAAAAATAATTCTTTAAATCTATGGGTAGTAGCTGATAATGTAAGAAAAGGAGCTGCTTTAAATAGTATACAAATCGCTGAGGTGTTAATTAGGAGCTAATAATGAAATTCATACTATCAATTTTAATCATATTAACCATTGTAGGAGTTCTAGAATATAATGCGATTATTCCAATTACACAATTTAGCATCATAGAGAATCTTAAAATCATTGGTAACTTCATAAAATCACTTCATATTCATAGTTATTATTTAATTCTTCCAGATATAAAAATTACCGTTGAATTAATACTTACTGTTTTTTTAATTCTTTTTATTGTTGGTTATATATCTGACAAATTTATAAACCTTGAGCAGAAAATCAAGATGTTGAATAAAAGAATTGACGCATCAAAGACTAGTGAATCTATTCAAATTCAAGATAACTCTAAATCTGACGATGAAATGAAAGAAATAGCGAGAGATATAAAAGATTTCTTAGAGAAACTCACACAATCTATTACATCTAATCCTGCATTACCAATAAGATCAAAAAAAATCAGGCGTGTTTCATCAGAGTCTATGATGAATGAAGGAACTGAGGATATAGTAGATAAATCAGAACAAATTCAAGAAAATATTAATCCAACACCAGAGCCTGAAAATATTGAAAAAGAGAATCTTATAATTGGAGATGATAATTTATCGAATATTGATTTAGCTAGAGCATTAATCCAAAGCGATGAAAAAGAAAAAGCAAAAGAAGTTTTGAGAGATATTATAAGAAATGGTTCTGCTAGCGATGCACATGAAGCGAGA
Organism: bacterium; assembly: GCA_029979505.1. GTDB lineage: Bacteria > Pseudomonadota > Gammaproteobacteria > CACLCV01. Next base: position 8,511 of record JAPOHH010000010.1, read on the forward strand.
ATACTTAACCTACAAATAAGTTAATGAGACTAGCTTTATCTATTGAATACATAGGTAAAAAATACTATGGATGGCAAAAACAAAATTCTAAATCAACAAATACAGTTCAACACTACGTTGATTCTGCGCTATCTAAAATAGCAAACCATAAAATTAATTCAATTTGTTCTGGAAGGACTGATACTGGAGTAAATGCATTAAACCAAATTATACACTTTGATACTTTTTCTCGAAGGTCAGATAAAAATTGGATAGATGGTGTCAATTCAAATCTACCTGATGATATAAGGCTTAAAAAAATATATCATGTAGATGATAATTTTCATGCTAGGTTTCATGCTAAATCTCGCACTTATAAATATTTTATAAACACAGATTCAAATAGTACTATTTTTAATAATGCATATACATATGTTGTGAATGATAAAATTTCTATTTCTAAAATGAAATCATCTTTAAAATATATACATGGTATTCAAGATTACTCATCATTTAGATCATCCGGTTGTCAAGCAAATACTGCAATACGAAATATAATTTCAACATCATTAATAAAAAATAAAAATATAATTACTTTCACAATTACAGCAAACGCATTTTTATATCATATGGTCAGAAACATAATAGGCACGCTTGTTGACATAGGTATTGGCAAGATACCTCCGAGTCAGATTAAGATAATACTAAAACATAAAGATCGTAAATATTGTAGTAAAATGGCACCACCTAATGGGTTATTTCTTTGGAACGTGTCATACCCTAGAAAATACAGAATTAAATACAACAGTGAATCTGTCTTGTTGTAACATATGTGTATGAAAGTAAAAATTAAATTATGCGGGTTTAAAAATATAGAAGATATTATATTTGCGTCTTCGCTAAATATAGATTACTTAGGAATGATTTTTGTGAAAGATATGCCTAGATCTATTAATATCAAAACTGCATGTAGAGCAGCTGACATTTGTAAATCTAAAAATATTAAATCTACAGGAGTATTTTTAAATCAAAGTAAAGATGAAGTAAGTGAAATATTAAATCAAGTTGACTTGGATGTAATACAGCTACATGGTAGTGAGGATATTCATGAATATTCTTGTTTAAAAAAAGAAATTATTAAGACGATACATGTCTCTAAGGACTTACCCGCTCAACTGAGTAATATTAATTTAGAAAAATATAATTATTTGATTGACGCGACTGATAAACATATGCGCGGTGGAACTGGAGAAGTATTTGACTGGGATATTATGTCTGACATGCCATATGATAAGTTATTTATTGCTGGTGGCTTGAAAGCTGATAATATATTAGACTTACTCAATAAATTCTCACCTCACTGTGTAGATGTCAGTAGTGGAATAGAGAGGAAAGTTGGTTATAAAGACCATAAATTAATGAGTGATTTTGTACATAAAATAAATACATTTAATGAAAAATAAAATTAATTTAAAAAACTATCCAAATAAAACTGGTCATTTTGATAAGTTCGGGGGTGTTTATGTATCTGAAACATTAATACATCCTCTCAAGGAATTATTTCAAGCATATAAGAAAATTGCAACATCACCATCTTTTAAAAAAATTTTAAAAAGAGAATTAAAAGATTATGTTGGTAGACCTACGCCAATTTATTATGCTGAATCTCTTAGTAACTTTCTAGGCAATTCACATATATATTTAAAAAGAGAAGATTTAAACCATACAGGTGCACATAAAATTAATAATGCGTTAGGACAAGCTTTACTAGCAAAGAAAATGGGTAAAACTAGAATAATAGCCGAAACAGGTGCGGGACAGCATGGTGTAGCAACCGCAACTGCTTGTGCTAGATTAGACCTTAAATGTGTTGTTTACATGGGAGAACAAGATATCCAAAGACAGTCTGTAAACGTATATCGTATGAAACTTTTAGGTGCAGAAGTAAGATCTGTCGATTCTGGTACCAAAACACTCAAAGATGCACTTAATGAAGCGCTGAGAGATTGGGTTACAAATGTCGATGATACTCATTATATTATTGGTTCTGTAGCAGGTCCTCATCCATATCCAATGATAGTCCGTGACTTTCAATCTATAATTGGAGACGAGGCTAAAACTCAATTTAAAAAAGATTATGATTGTTTACCAGATTATTTAGTCGCATGTGTTGGAGGAGGCTCTAATGCCATTGGTTTATTCCATCCTTTTTTAAATGAAAATGTAAAGATTGTTGGTGTAGAAGCAGGTGGTTTTGGTATCAATACTGGCAAGCATGCTGCACCTCTTACTGCAGGCACCCCTGGTGTTCTTCATGGCAATAGAACATATATTATGGAGGATAAAAACGGTCAAATTAAAAATACTCATTCTATATCTGCAGGACTAGATTATCCGGGCGTTGGACCAGAACATTCATGGTTAAAAGACAAAAAAAGAGTTCAATATACATCAGTGACAGACAAAGAGGCGCTTAATGCATTTTTTACCCTAACTGAAAAAGAAGGAATCATACCTGCATTAGAGACTGCTCATGCGCTAGCATACGCATTCAAACTTGCTAAAAAACTCAAAGATAAAAAAATACTAATAAACTTATCTGGAAGGGGTGATAAAGATATAGACACAATTGCTAAATTAAAAAATATAAAATTATGACTTCAAGAATTCCATCTATTTTTAAAGATAATGCTGATAAGGATAAAAAAACATTTATTAGTTATCTAGTGTGCGGCGATCCTTCAGAGAAACATACATTACTTGCTATGCATACTATGGCTGAATCAGGTGTTGATATTATCGAACTTGGGATACCATTCAGTGACCCAATAGCCGATGGACCAATTATTCAAAAAAGTATAGATAGAGCACTCAAAAACGATATTTCACTTAGAGATGTTATTTCTGTTGTAAAAAAGTTTCGAAAAAAAAATAAGTCAACTGCTGTTGTTCTTATGGGTTATATGAATCCTGTTCATAAAATGGGTATTAAACTATTTTCAAAATCTTTAAAAGAAAACGATGTTGACGGTGTTTTGATTGTTGACTCACCACCTGAAGAATCTTTAGCTTTAAACAATGAACTAAAAAAATATAATAAATCACATATTTATCTTGCATCACCTACTACAACTGATTCACGCATGAAAGACATTACTAAAATGTCATCAGGTTACGTATACTACGTTACAGTTAAAGGGATTACAGGATCTAAACTTACTGATTTAAATAGTATAAATATAAATGTTAAAAAAATTAAAAACTATTCTAAGAACAATATACCTGTTGCTGTGGGATTTGGTATCAAAGATAGTAAGTCAGCAAGGCAAATGGCTAAATTTTCTGATGGTATTATAATTGGTAGTTCTATAGTAGAATTAATGCATAAGTACTCTAATAATAAGAAGAATATGGAAAAGCATCTGTCTAATTATCTCTCATCTATATCAAGGGCAATATAATGAGCTGGTTAGATAAAATATTACCTTCTAGGATTCGCGCAACCAAAGATGAAAAGGGTTCTGTACCAGAGGGCTTATGGCATAAGTGCTCAAGTTGCGGATCTGTTTTATATACAGCTGAATTTGATAAAAATAAACATGTTTGCCCAAAATGTAACCATCATGAGAGAATATCAGCCAGAAAAAGAATCAGTATTTTTCTGGATAAAGGAGATCATGAAGAGATGTTTATTAATCTTTCTCCAAAAGATATGCTTAAATTTAAAGATAAACAAAAATATCAAGACAAATTCGAACAGACTCAAAATAAAACTGGTGAAAAAGATGCCCTTTTAGTTTTCAAAGGAGAATTAAAAAAGATACCAGTAGTGGTTTGCGCTTTTGAATACTCTTTTTTTGGAGGCTCCATGGGGTCAGTGGTTGGAGAGAAATTTGTTAGAGCAGTAAATCTTTCAATAGAACTAAATAGACCTTTAATCTGTTTTTCTGCGAGCGGCGGAGCAAGAATGCAAGAATCTCTCTTTTCTCTTTTTCAAATGTCAAAAACTAGTGCAGCTTTAGCGCAGTTGTCAGAAAACACTATACCTTATATTTCTGTTCTTACTGACCCTACAATGGGAGGTGTTTCTGCAAGCTTAGCTGTTTTAGGTGATATAAATATAGCTGAACCTAATGCACTTATTGGATTCGCTGGGCCAAGAGTAATAGAACAAACGGTCAGGGAAAAGCTTCCAGAGGGTTTTCAGCGTAGTGAATTTCTTCAAGAACATGGAACTATAGATATGATTGTTGACAGAAAAAATCAACCTGAAAAAATAGCCAGCATTTTAAGAGTTCTTGGATTTTCAGATGAAAAGACGATTTGATACAGTTAACGAATGGCTTGATTGGCAACAAACTGTTCATCCATTAAATATAGACTTTAAATTAGAAAGGATTTTGAGTGTATACGAACAGTTAAATATCACATCTATTGCTAAGAAAATTATTACGGTTGCTGGGACGAATGGAAAAGGTTCTACCGTATCTTTTCTAGAATCCATACTAAAAAAAAATAACTATAATGTCGGAACTTTTACTTCACCACATATATTAAGATATAACGAACGTATAAAAATTAATCAAAAAGAGATTGATGATGAATCTTTGCTTGATGTTTTCGAGTTGATAGATAAAAAAAGAGGATCTACAACTCTTACATATTTTGAGTTTGCAACACTAGCTGCTTTTTACTTATTTAGTAAATCTAATCTAGATGTCGCAGTATTAGAAGTTGGCTTAGGCGGAAGATTAGATGCGACTAATATCATAGATTCTGATGTGTCAATCATTACATCTATAGGTATAGATCACACAGAGTTCCTAGGTAGTACAATAGATAGTATTGCTTTGGAGAAAGCAGGTGTAATGAGGCCATTTAAGAAATCAATATTTGCTCAAGATAAACCGCCAGCTGTATTATTTCAGTATGCTAAGAATAAATCTGTAAACTTATTGACACACAACAATGATTATCTAGTTACTAGAAAAGATAAATCATGGGATATAAATTATAAAAACATCAAAATAGACAATATTCCAAATTTAAAAATGATAGGGGATTATCAGTATAATTATGCAGCTGCGTCTGTTATAGCTTTAAGTGAAGTGTTACCCGATTGCATCTCAAATAGCGATTATATTAGAGACGCGCTGTGTGATACTCAAATTTCTGGCAGATTTCAATATCTCCAGAAATCACCTGATATTATTTTGGATGTTGCTCACAATGAAGACGCTGCAAAAAGTCTCTCTAGAAATATCAAAAATATAGGATATAAAAAAATCATTGCAGTATTAGGAATTCTTGCTGATAAGGATGTGTATAGTATTGTAGAGCCATTCTGCTCATTAATCAGTCACTGGTATATTGGTACTATTGATAGCCAAAGAGGTATGAATGCTGATGAAATTAAGTATAGAATAAATTCTTTATTTAAAAATAAACTTTCAATTGGAACATACTCATCAGTATCTTCAGCATTTATATCAGCACTTCGAGCACAAGATAAAGATACTCTACTTTTAGTGTATGGTTCATTTTATACTGTTTCTGAAGTTTTAAAATCAAATATCATCAGGCTTGATAAAGACGATGCGATTTAAAGTACTATTATTTTTAGCTTTATTAATATATATATTTTCTAGTTCTTTTATGAACATGTCAGAATTTAATCAAGATATCTATTCCAAAGAAATTTTAAAAGAAATTACAATTGATAAGAAAGAAATTGATGTTTTTGAAAATAAATCTTTAGAGGATATTAATGTAACTCAAAAGAAAGTTAAGGCATGGATTATAATCATAGGTTATGAAAAGGAGTCTCAGAAAAAAATAATATCTAAATTAAATAACAGCGGTTATTCAACTAAACACAACGCAAAGAAAATGTATTATTCATTAGGCCCATTCGTTGACTCTTCTCATGCAAAAGAAGAATCTAAGAAATTAAAAAATATACATGGTATTAATAACAAAATTATTGACTTTATTTTCTAATGTTAATTATTGATTATATTTTTATTTTTATTACAGTTTTATATTCGGTATTAGGATATATAAAAGGTTTCTCTAAACAGCTTATCTCGGTCTCTGTTTGGTTAATATCTCTTTATATTCTATTCAATTATTTACCTAATATAAAAGATATAGTTTATTCATATATTCAATTAGATGATATTTACATAAGAGTTATTTCTATTTCTTTATTAATAATATCGTCTATTACTTTAATTTTTGTTTTGCATTTAACTTTAGCAAAGATTATAGCTTCTATATTATTCGAAAACTCTAACCGTATTCTCGGTTTTGTTGTGTCATTAATAAAATCCCAAATATATATTCTTATATTTATTCTCTTGATATACGATACAACGATAGCTAGTCATATTATAAATGACTCTGTATTTATGCCATATTATATTAATTTTTTTGAATATATCTCTAATTTTGATGATTCTCTCTTTAATACTTTCTAAATATAAATATAATGTGCTTATATGTGTGGCATAGTAGCTGTATCTGGTAATAAAGATGTAATTCATGATATTTATGAATCTTTGACTGTGTTACAACATAGAGGTCAAGATGCTTCTGGAATTCTCACAAATCATAAAGGTAAAATTACACTTAGAAAATCTCTAGGCCTTGTTAGAGATGGTTTTTCAAAAAAACATATTGATCGATTAAAAGGGAATGTTGGTATTGGCCATGTTCGTTATCCTACTGCTGGACATGCTGATAATTCATCCGAAGCTCAACCTTTTTATGTCAATTCACCTTATGGTATTGCATTGGCCCATAATGGCAATCTTATAAATTCTGAAAGGCTTAAATCTGATTTATTTAAAGAAGATCTTAGACATATAAATACTAAATCTGATTCTGAAATTTTACTTAATATATTCGCACATGAACTTTACTTACACAGCAAAGATGCTTTTACGCCAGACAGTATATTTTATGCTGTAGCTGGTGTTCACAGAAGGGTTAAAGGTGCATACGCTGTTGTTTCATTGATTACTGATAAAGGTATAGTGGCGTTTAGAGATCCCTATGGTATCCGTCCATTATGTTATGGACAAAAAATAGCAGATGGTAAAACTGAAACAATGATAGCATCTGAGTCAGTTGCTCTAGATTCAGCAGGTTACAAATTAGTAAGAGATATAATGCCTGGTGAAGCTATCTTCATTGATACAAACGGGAATGTCCATACAAGGTTATGTGCTGAAGTTAATAGCTTCAATCCATGTATCTTTGAATATGTTTATTTTGCAAGACCCGACTCTATTATTGATGGTATTTCTGTATACAAAGCTAGAATGAACATGGGAACTGCACTTGCAAAAAATATTGAAAAGATATTCCCTGATAACGATATAGATGTGGTTATACCTATCCCAGATACTAGCAGAATATCTGCATTAGAATTATCGACTAAATTAAAAATACCATTTAGAGAGGGATTTATAAAAAATAGATATATAGGACGAACATTTATTATGTCAGAGCAAAATGAACGATTTAAGTCTGTTAAAAGAAAACTCAATGCGATTAAATCTGAATTTGAAAATAAAACAGTTTTACTCGTCGATGATTCAATTGTACGCGGAACCACATCAAAACAAATTGTAGAAATGGCAAGGGAAGCAGGTGCTAAAAAAGTATATATGGCATCTGCAGCTCCACCTGTAAAATTTCCTAATGTTTATGGTATCGATATGCCAGCTAGTAAAGAATTCATAGCTGATAATCGATCTATAGACGAGATAGCTGAATTTATTGGGTGCGATAAAATATTTTATCAAGAAATAGATGACCTTATAGAGGCAGTTAAATCTGAAAGCTCAAAAATTAATTCATTTGATTCTTCTTGTTTTACAGGTAAGTATGTCACAGGTGATGTCGATAAAGATTATCTAGCAGCTCTCGATGAGCTTAGAAATGATGCAGAGAAAATTAGAAAAAATCAAGCAGAGCAAACTTTTGATGAAGTTGTAGTTTATTGATAGCTATTAATTTAAGTACTAAATGATTTTTATAAATACATCAAAACAAAAACTATATTTACTTGAAAAAAATACAATTAAATGTGATTTTAATGTGTCCACTGCTTTAAAAGGAACAGGCTGCAAAATTAATTCAAATAAAACTCCTATCGGTCTCCATACAGTTGTCTCAAAAATTGGAGACGGATTACCCCCAGGAACGTTATTCCAAAACCGAGTTTCAACAAATAAAATAATTCATAAAAATCCTAAAGATAAAAAAGATTATATTACCTCTAGAATTATAAGACTTGGCGGATTAGAGGAAGGTATAAATAAAGGTGGAGACGTCGATACTTTTGATAGATTTATATATATACATGGCACACCGCATATTGATAAGTTAGGACATCCTGAATCTCATGGATGCATTAGAATGAGTGATTATGATGTGATATATCTATTCAAGCTGGTAAATTGCAAGATGCTTGTATTGATTTATTAGAAACAATCTTTTATTTCTAACGGGTCCTTAATAATTAAATCAGCGTTCCATGATGAGATATTAATGTCATCATTAATAAATCCAAAATCTGCTGCAACTGTTTGCATTCCTGCATCGCGGCCAGCAATGATATCTCTCTCGTCATCGCCAACATAAACAATTTCATCAGATTCACACTTTATAGATTCTGCCGCTTTAATTAGACCATCTATCGCTGGTTTTGCATTTAATACCATATCACCAGTTATTACACAGCTTAATTTATCATTTAGACCAAGCCCATCAATAATATTTGTTACATATCTGGAATGCTTATTTGTAACCACGCCAACCAGGATATCTTTCTCTAATAAATAATCAATTAATTTATCCATATTATTATTAAGCTTTGTATCAACAAATACATTATGTTTGTAGTCCTCCAAAAACTCTGCTCTAAGCAATGATGAATCTATATTTCTTTGATTGATTTCGGATGCATGCTCAATTACACCTAGTGCACCACGAGATATATGTTTTTTTAGCTTGAAACAGTCAACCGTTTTAAAGTTATGCTCCTTAAGTACTCTGTTTAAAGAAGCACACATATCTGGCGATGTATCAGCAAGAGTACCATCTAAATCGAATAAAATTGATTTTATTTTATGTGTATTTTTGAGCATATAAGAAATAATTAATATCTGTATTTTTTGATAAAGAAAATGATTCATCTAAAGGATTAAAATCTAATCCATCTATATTTTTAATTTTGAAATTATGGCTTTCCAATAATGATGTAACCTCATATGGTGTTATGAATTTTGAATATTGATGCGTTCCTTTTGGAACATAATTTAGTATATATTCAGCTACAATTTTCGCTAAAAGGAAAGACTTAAGATTTCTATTTATAGTCGATAGAAATAATTTAGAATCCTTTTTAGTTATTTCGTCGATTTTCTTAATCAACATATTAGGATCATTAATATGTTCAATCATTTCAAAGCAGACTACATAATCAAAGCTCATAGTACTTGCTAAATCAAATATAGATTCATTTTTATATTCGATATCAAGGCTTTGTTCTTTAGCATGTTGTCTAGCTATTGATATCGATTTCTTAGATGAATCAATTCCTGTAACATTAGCGCCTTTTTTGCAGAGCTCTTCACATAAGAGTCCACCTCCACACCCTATGTCTAAGATATTTTTTCCACTAAGACTACATTTGGACAATATATATTCAGACCTAATCGGATTTAATTTATGTAATAACTTATAATGCCCAGACTTATTCCACCAATCATATGCATATTCGTTAAAATGAGATTCTTGATTTTCTTCTTTTTTTTTCATTTTATATCCATTTTCTTACCAGATGACCATACATGAGTTAAGCTTTCCTTGTCAAGGTTACAAATATTTAGGTTAATATCACTATTTTCAATAAAATGCGATTTCTTATAATTGAACAGATTAAATGAAGCCTGGTTACCTTTTTTTATACATCCAGATGATAAGTAATTTGAGAATAGATTAGAGGTATTAGTAGTAACACAATCCATTATTTTATTTATAGTATTAATATTTGTACTGTTACCCATTACAGCATTTATAAGGTTGATTACCTTATAAAACTGATATGATTCACAGTCATTAGAGACTAATACACACCTGAATTTTTTTTCTAGTAGTGATATAAAATATTTTAATTTCTCTATATCACTAATCTCTTTATATGAAATCATTAAAGTTGAATTATTTCTTTTAACACATAACAACCATTCTTTGCTAAAGCTTGAAAAGCCATGAAAGTGACAATTATTTATAAGATTTATGTCTTCCCAATATTCGATATAACCATTTATTTCTTTTTTGTCAGTCATATTTTTAAGTTCATCTAAGTTAATGTGTAAATTAATATTTAATTCATTTGTTATTGATGAAATCTTTTTTATAAATTCATTTTTAAAGCTACAAATATTCTTTAAGCTAATACTTAATGACTTAGTCGGATCTGATTTAAAACTATCAAGTAAAGATGTAATATTATTTATATCTAATTGGCTAATAACTTTTCCATCTAATTCTAAAACTTGTCCAAGTTCTAGATGACCATCAAAATTATATTTTATAGTATTGTTATTATCAGTTAAGAGATTTACTCTCGTAACACCATATCTTAATAATTTATTTAGTTTAATATCTAAATGATCAGTACCAATACAGTCATCTGTATTAATGTAACTTTCTGTCAAAGACGGCATAAGTACATGATCAGAATATTCAATTATTCTCAGATTTGTATATTTTTTTTCGATACTAGCTTTGTCAATGACCTCCCTAATTACTGATTGATCAATTAGCAATGCTTTTTCTTTTTCAAACTTTTTGTTATTTAGATAAATCCATTTTGGTGAAATTATAAACATTATAAAATTCTATACTGTTAGGACTTTAATTTATATCGTTTATAGACAGTATTTATGCTAAAATACAGGCTTAAATATGGCACAAAAAATAACCATTAATGTCTGAATATTCACAAATTAAGCTCGATGACGAGATGCGTCATTCATACATAGAATATGCTATGTCTGTAATAGTAGGAAGAGCTTTGCCTGATGTGCGAGATGGCTTGAAACCAGTACATAGAAGAGTTCTATTCTCAATGCATGAGTTAAATAATGGCTATAATAAGGCTTATAAAAAATCAGCTAGAATTGTTGGTGATGTAATTGGTAAATATCATCCTCATGGAGATACAGCTGTATACGATACAATCGTAAGACTTGCTCAACCGTTTTCAATGCGCTATCCGTTAGTAGATGGACAAGGTAACTTTGGTTCTATTGATGGCGACTCACCAGCAGCTATGAGATATACCGAAGTAAGGATGTCACGTCTATCTCATGAACTTCTCTCAGACATTGATAAAAACACTGTAGACTTTAACCCCAACTATGATGGTTCTGAAAATGAACCAACAGTATTACCCACAAGAATACCTAATTTATTAATAAATGGTGCATCCGGTATAGCTGTTGGTATGGCAACAAATATCCCACCTCATAATTTAAATGAAGTAATTGATGGAGTAATAGCCATTATAAAAAACCCATCTCTTGCAAATGATGAGTTTGTAGATGATTTTATAAGAGAAACTGGTTTCAGTGGACCGGATTTTCCAACAGGAGCTGAGATAAAAGATAATGGTGGAATTTATCAAGCGATTAAAACAGGAAGAGGCTCATTTAAAATTAGAGCTATTCATTCTGTAGAAGAAAAGCAAGATAAAAATTCTATCATCATTCACGAATTGCCATATCAAGTTAATAAAGCAAAGTTAATTGAAAATATTGCATTATTAGTAAGAGATAAAAAAATTTCAGGTATCAATCATCTACGTGATGAATCAGATAGAGATGGATTAAGAATTGTTATAGAGCTTAAGAAAGGTGAGCAACCAGATGTAATTTTGAGCAGCTTGTATAAGCAGACTAATCTTCAGACTTCTTTTTCTGTAAATATGGTTTGTCTTGTAGATGGAGAACCATGCACAATAAGTATTCCTTCTGCTCTATCTGAATTTATTAAACATCGAAGAGAGGTGATTACAAGGAGAACTCTTTACCAATTAAACAAAACGTATAGCAAAGCACATATTCTTGAAGGTTTAAGCATAGCCTTAAACAATATTGATGAAATAATAAATCTTATAAAAAAATCTAAATCTAGTAATGATGCAAAAAAACAAATAACTAATAAAGCATGGTCAACATCTAAAAATAAATGGATATTATCTAAACTTATAAATGATTGTAAAGATTATATGACAGTCGATACGGCTGTTGGATTAGTTGGAGATAAATACACAATAAGCGATGAGCAAGCACAAGCAATTTTAGACATGAAACTTAATAAGCTTACTAATCTAGAACAAGACGCTGTAATTCAGGACTATAACGATTCTATCAAATCAATTAAAGAATACCTGAGTATATTATCTAATCCTGATGAGTTGAATAGTTTAATGATAAATGAACTTTTAGAAATCAAAGATTCTTATGGGCAGACTAGAAGATCTAAGATATCTGATGATGAAGGACTTCTAAATAGAGAGGACATGATAAAAAAAGAGGATGTTATCGTTGTTCTTACAGAGGCAAATTATGTAAAAAGAATGCCTGTCACAGAGTTTAGAAGTCAGAAACGTGGTGGTCGCGGTGTAAATGCTGCTAATTTTAAAGAAGGAGATAAGGCAAAGCTATTAGTATGTGCACATACACATGATACAATCTTGTGTTTTTCTACAAAAGGTAAAGCATTCTCCATAAGAGTATTTGATATTCCTGATACAAGTAGACAAGCAAGAGGTAAGTCAATAAATAATATACTTCCACTTGAATCAGATGAATCAATATCAGCTATTTTGGCAGTCAAAAACTTTGAAGAGGATAGTTATCTATTTTTAACAACAAGGGATGGAATGGTAAATAGAATTTCTTTATCATCATTTAAGAAAGTTCGAAACAGTGGTCTAAAAGCAATTCTATTGAAAGATGATGATTATTTATTTAATGCATTGCATACAAGCGGCACTGATAGAATCATACTTTCATCATCAATGGGTAAGTCAATTATGTTTCATGAGTCTCAGATTAGAGAAAGATCTAGAGGCACACAAGGCGTTGTAGGAATTAAGCTAAATAATGACGCTAAAATAATCTCTTCACTTAATATTATGTCCGAGCAGGTGATTTTTGTAACTGAAAATGGCTATGGGAATAAGATTTCTGTTGATTCTTATAATGAACAAAATAGAGGTGGTCAGGGTGTTATATCTATAAAAACATCAAAGAGAAATGGATTTGTGGTTGGTGCTGTTAATGTTAACAATAATGATTATATAATTCTAATAACGAATAAAGGTAAGACAATTAAAATATCAGCTTCTGACATGAAGACTATCAATAGAAATACTCAGGGCGTTCGTTTGCAAGATATGACTGATGATGAGAAAATAACAGCGGTTTCATTTGAACGTACAAGTGATTAGATTATGTTAAAGAAATATAGAGATAATATTGACGCTATAGATATAAAAATACTTAAACTCTTAAATCAAAGAGCTGAGATTGCCAAAAATGTAGCTGAATATAAAAAAGCATCTAATAATACACTTATATTTAGACCAGACAGAGAATCTCAGATTATAAAAAAATTAAGACTTCTTAATGATGGCCCGCTTAATGCAAGTCATATACATAATATTTATAGAGAAATAATTTCTTCATGCTTGTCACTGGAAACTAATCTAAAAGTATCATTTCTTGGCCCAGAAGGTACTTATAGCCAAATAGCAGCAAGAAAATTTTTTGGAAACAGTGTAACAAAAGACAGTAAAAAAAACCTATCAGAAGTATTTGATGCTGTAAAAAATAATACAAGTGATTATGGAGTAGTGCCAGTAGAAAATTCAAATCAAGGTAGCATTAAAGCAACAATTGATTTCCTTCTAAAGTACAATGTAAAAATTTGCGGGGAACAGAATATGCCTATTAGACATACACTTATGTCAAAAAGCACATCATTAAAAGCAATAAAAAAAATATATGCTCATAATCAAACTTTATCTCAATGTTCAGAATGGATTAATAAAAACCTTCCGAACGCTGAATGTATTTCTACAGATAGTAATGCTCAAGCAGCACTTCATGTAAAAAAAGAAAAAAACTCATCATGTATTGCTAATGAAGTATGTAGCAAATTATATAAACTTAATATTATCGCTCGTAGCATCAATGACTCTTACGATAATACAACAAGATTTCTTGTTATAGGAAATTCAGAAATAGCTGAATCAAAAAATGACAAGACTACTTTCGTCATGTCATTACAAAATAAATCAGGATCGCTATCAAAAGCATTGCAAGTTCTATCGGACAGTAAAATATCTATGACAAAAATTGAATCCATTCCAACAAAAGAAAAAAACTGGGAATACTTATTTTTAATAGATATATCAGGGCATATAAATAATAAAAAAATATCTGATGCTCTAAATAAAATAAAAAAACAATCTAGATATTTTCAACTACTAGGATCTTATCCAAAGAGCATAGATTAATAGTGGCCAATATAATCAAAAAATATACACCTGGTTTTAACATACATGATATCCAGAAAAAGTATAATCTTAAAAAAGTTATAAAACTAGCATCTAATGAGAATCCATTTATTTCAAAAAATGTTTTATCATTTATAAATAACTCAAAACATAATTTAAACCTTTATCCAGACAGTAATCCACACAATCTCCATTCTGAAATAGCCAAAAGCATTGGTTATCGTATGACTGATAAAAACATTATTCTTGGTAATGGTAGTAATGAAATATTAGAGCTCATTGTGAGGTCAAATATTGATAATAAATCTGAAGTTATTATACCTAAACATTCTTTTTTAGTTTATGAGATTATTTCTAAGCTCCAGAATGCTAAAATTATCATAAGTAAACCAGAAAATGATAAAAATAATAAAAACTACTTAGGGGTAAATCTCACTGCAATATATGAAAAAATTTCAAAAAATACAAAGTTAATATTTATTGCAAATCCAGCTAATCCTACTGGGACCTATATATCTATAAAGCATATTGATGATTTTCTTAAATCAATTCCTAAGAAAATATTAGTAATTATTGATGAAGCATATTTTGAATATCTAGATTCAAATATTGACAAATCTGCTATTAGTTTGATTAAAAAATACAAAAATATATATGTTACAAGATCATTTTCAAAAATATATGGATTGGCATCTTTAAGAGTTGGATATGGAGTTTCTAACCCGGAAAATATTAATAAACTTAAATTATATAAACAACCTTTTAGTACAAATTATTTTGCTCAAAAAGCAGCTAGTATTGCTTTAAAAGATTCTAGTTTTATAAAAGAAAGTAAAAAAAATAATCACGATGCATTACAACAATTTAAAAAAATATTTGATGAATTAAAGATAACCTATCTAGGTACTTATTGTAACTTCATTACTTTTAGAGTCGGCAATAATTCTAGTTCATTATTCAATTATTTATTAACTAAGGGCGTAATCGTGAGACCATTGACTAACTACAAATTACCAGAATACTTAAGAGTGTCCTTAGGCTCTCCTAGTGACAATAAACTATTTATAAAGCATCTAAAAGGATTCTATAGTGAAAATACTAAATAAAATATTAGTAATTGGTCTCGGAATGATGGGCGCATCTTTATGCGCATCTATCAGAAAGAATAAGTTATCGAAAAATATTGTCGGTTACGATATTAATAAAAAAAACTTAAAGTATGCGATGAAAGAGAAACTCGTTGATGATACTTTATTTGACATATCTAAGATTGATAATCCTGATTTGATAATACTATGTACTCCTATAAGTACTTATTTAGATATTTCATCTGAGATTGTAAAATACACATCAAAAAAGATAATACTGACAGATATTGGCAGTTCAAAAGGTAAGATTAGCAAAGATTTATATAAGCTCATAAGTAAAACTAATATTGATTATCTAAGTTCACATCCCATGGCCGGCTCAGAAAAGTCGGGTGCAAGTAACAATTTACAAGATATGTTTCATAATAAGGTAGTATTTCTTATAGATAAGAGGAAATGTAGTAAATCCACGTATAATCGATTGTCTTCATTCTGGAAATCATTAGGATGTCATGTGCATGACTTAAATCAAAATGAACATGATATTTTAATGTCGGAAACAAGTCATATATCTCATCTCATGTCATACATATTCATGTATTCTTTGCCAAAAAGAATCATGGATAATAATTTATCATTATTACTAGGTGGAGGCATAAAAGAACATGTCAGATTAAGTCAGAGTAACTCGAAAATGTGGACTGATATATTTATTAATAATAAAAATAATCTTAAAAAATCTATCAGCCGGATAGAAAAAAATCTTAAGATATTTAGAAAGCTTATTGATGATTCTAATGATAAAAAAATAATATCCACTTTAGAGAAGATAAATAATAAAACCAAATGATTTCTTCTAATAACCTTTTAGTCAATAAATCTAATCCATTTTTGGGAACAATAATTATCCCAGGTGACAAATCAATTTCTCATCGGAGCGTTATACTTGGATCTCTTGCTGATGGAAAACTCACAGTGAGCAACTTTCTTAATTCAGAAGATTGCCTATGCACAGTATCAGCTATGCAACAGTTAGGTGCTCAGATAGATATTGACAATACTTCATTAAGTATTAATGGTATGGGATTAACACAGCTTAAAGCTCCTAAAAATGTTATAGATGCAGGTAATTCTGGCACTCTAATTCGTTTATTGTCTGGTGTACTAGCTACACAAAATTTCGATTCGATAATTACTGGAGATTCTTCGTTGAAGAAAAGGCCTATGAGGAGAATTATCGAGCCACTCAGTGACTGCGGAGCATATATATCATCAGAGAATTACATGGCACCTCTTAATATTCAAGGTAATGCCAATCTGAAACCAATAAATTACCAGCAGAAAATAGCGAGTGCTCAGATTAAATCTTGTTTGATGTTAACTTCACTATTTATAGATGGTACATCGTATTTCAAAGAGAATATTACAACACGTGATCATACTGAGAACATGCTCGAACACTTTAATTATAAAATAACTAGATCAGATAACTGTTCATCTATTATAGGTAGACAGGTACTTACTGCAAAAGATATTGTTATTGGCTCTGATATTTCTTCGGCTGCATTTTTTATAGTTGCAACATTAATTACAAAAGGATCTAGAATTACATTACCTAATATTAATATTAATAAATATAGAATTGGTATTATCCAAGTGCTGAAGAAAATGGGTGCTAACATTAACATAAGTAATGAACGATTAGAATCTAATGAATTGATAGGCGATTTAGATGTTTCATCATCAAAACTTAAAGCTATAAATCTTGATGGGAGTATAATTTCAACTCTTATTGATGAGTTTCCCATATTGTTCATCGCATGTTCTGTAGCCTCAGGGACATCAAAAATTAGCGGCATTGAAGAATTGAGACATAAAGAAAGTGATCGTATTAAATCTATGGAGGAAGGGTTGAAAGCAGTAGGTATAAATGTCTCATCTACTAACGACTCAATCGAAATTGAAGGTAGTGAAATATTTGGTGGTAAAGTTAATAGTTTTGGTGATCATAGAATAGCCATGTCATTTGCGATTGCAGGGCTAGTCTCTAAAAAATCAATTACCATTACTGATACAAAAAATATACGTACATCATTTCCGTCATTTGTGAAAATCATGAGAGAGCAGGGAGCTGAAATTTATGAAATCTAAAAATACATTCATTATAACCATAGATGGAACTAGTGGCTCAGGCAAATCTACTATATCTAGATTACTTGCAAAAAATCTTAAGTTTACATTATTAGATAGCGGTAAACTTTATCGATCAGCTGGATACATAGTTTCTAAATCCTCCAATCTATTAGATTCATCTATAGATTATAAAAAATTAATCTCTCAGTTATCTTTAAAGCCTAATGACACTACAAACGAATATGAAGTATATTTTAATAATCAATCAATAGATAACTACTTATATACTGAGGATGTTGGAAAAGCTGCATCAGTTGTATCTAAAGTTGCTGAAGTTCGTAGATGTATGTTTGAACTACAACATTCGTGTGTAAGAGGAGATGGACTTATAGCAAATGGACGTGATATGGGGAGTGAAGTATTTCCTAATGCACCACTTAAGATTTATATAGATGCTGACTTGGAGATAAGAGCCAAGAGAAGATTTAACGAATTACTTGAAAAAGGTGAAAATGTAACTTTTGCTAATATTTATGATTCTCTTAAGAAAAGAGATGATAGCGACATGAATAGAGAGATATCTCCACTAAAAATACCTAATAATGGGCATATATTAGACACATCTCAGCTAAAACCTGATGCAATTGTTGATAAAATATTAAATTTGTATACTATATCAACCAATTAATTAAATATAACATATGACAACAACTTCTGAATTCGAACAATTACTGGAATCTAATATTTCGCAATTAAATATGACGCCTGGTGAAATCATTCCAGCAACTGTCATTGATATAAAGAATGATTTCGTTATTACAAGTGTTGGACTAAAATCGGAAGGTATAATTCCAAAAAGCCAGTTTATTAATTCTAACGGTGAGTTAGAAGTTGCAATAGGTGATATAGTTGAGGTTACGCTTGATTTAGTAGAGGATGGTTATGGCGAAACAATTCTATCAAGAGAAAAAGCAAAACGAAAAAAAGTTTGGTCTACATTAGAAAATCTTTTAAAAAACCAGGAAGTTGTATCCGGAAAAGTCTGCGGTAAAGTAAAAGGCGGCTTTACTGTCGAACTAATGGATGTGAAAGCATTTCTTCCAGGTTCATTAGTTGATGTAAGACCAACAAAAGAGACAGACTACCTTGAGGGCAAAACATTAGACTTTAAAATTATTAAAATGGATAAAGTTAGAAATAACATTGTCCTATCCAGAAAAGCAGTATTACTAGACCAAAATTCAAGTTCAGAAGAGATTAAAGAAAAATATGCAGAAGGTAACATAACTAAGGGATTTGTTAAAAACTTGACAGACTATGGCGCATTCATTGATCTTGGTGGCATAGACGGTTTGTTACATATTACAGATATATCATGGAAACGTATTAATCATCCTCAAGAAATACTTAAAGTTGGAGATGAAATAGATGTAAAGGTTCTTAAATTTGATGAAGAAAAAAATAGAGTTAGTCTTGGAATGAAACAACTGACTGATGATCCGTGGGAAAAAGTCGAGGGAAATATTGAACTTAACTCTGTTTATGAAAGTAAAGTTGTCAACATTGCTGATTATGGCGTTTTTGTAGATTTAGGCGACAGCATTGAAGGTCTTATAAGAACATCTGAGTTAGACTGGACTAATAAAAATATTAGTCCGAAAAAAGTACTAAACTTAGGAGATAAAGTAAATGTTAAAGTGATAGAAATTGACGAGGAGAAAAGAAGACTTTCTTTAAGCTATAAGCAATGTTTACCTAACCCATGGGAAGAATTCTCAAGTAAACACAATAAAGGTGATTTGATTAAAAGTGAAATTAAATCTATAACCGACTTCGGTATTTTTGTTGGTCTAGACGGTGGCATTGACGGATTAGTTCATATATCTGATGTCACTAATATAGGTAAGCCAGAAGATTTTATAAGATCATATAAAAAAGGTAATCTAATCGAAACAATCGTTCTCTCTATTGATGCTGAAAGAGAGAGAATATCGCTAGGTTTGAAGCAAAATCTTGAGTCAAACTTTGAATCACTTACACAAGATTTGGAGTCTGGTTCTGAAATATCTGCTGAAGTTGTAAGTGTATCTGATACAGGTGTATATCTTAAATTAGATAATAACATTACTGGTTCACTTAAACTTCTCCAAAAAGAGCTTCGAGATATTCTTGAAAATAAATCATTAGAAGTTAGTCAAAAAATACAATGCAATATCAAATCTATCGACAAAAAAAACTACCAAGTCATTTGCATACTTACAAGTAATAGTGAATAAGTCTGACATCATCAATCTAGTAAGCGAAAATAATAATTTAGGCTTGTCTGATGTTGAATATTCAATAAAAAAAATTATTGATTATATGAGTGCAAACTTATACCAGGGTGAACGAATAGAAATAAGAGGCTTCGGCACATTCTGTCTCCATACACACCAATCACGGATAGCAAGAAACCCTAAGACTGGAGATAAAATTGCATTAGAAAGAAGAAACACTGTTCATTTTAAGCCGAGCAAAGAACTTAAATCTAGAGTTAATAATATCTAATCTATTCAATCTAATAAAATTGCTCTAGAATATACGAATGGGAAGGTTATTTTTTCTAATATTTACTACTATATTGATAACTATTTCAGTAGTAATAACTACACATAATACTCAGTCTATTAATTTTGATATATATTTACATAATTACGAACTCCCTTTATCTCTACTTATACTGTATTTCTTCATTGCTGGAATTATTACAACTCTCATCTATCTTATAAGTATTATTATTTCTTACAAAAAAAGAATTAGAGAAATGAAAAATGCATTACAAAATAATCAAGAAGAGTTAGATAATCTCCGAAGAAATCCATTACGAGATGGCACTGAATGATAGAAATACTTATTTTCTCAATCATAGCGTTATTAATAGTTATTTACGGTATTAATAAAAATATAAACAGTTCTAATACTACTCATAATATTTATAGCTCAGAATATTACCGAGGTTTAAATTATCTTTTAAATAATGAAGATGATAAAGCTTTAAAAATATTCACTGATCTCATAGATGTTGATAGCTCTACAATTGAAACTCATTTAGCACTGGGTGGGGTATATAGAAGAAGAGGTGAGTTTGATAAAGCAATACTTATTCACCAAAATTTACTATCAAGACCTAAGTTGGATAAAAGTATTAAAAATCAAACTTTATATGAACTTGCAAAAGATTTTTTCTCAGCTGGTCTATATGATAAATCTGAAAAAATTTTAATAAATTTGAAAGAAAATAAATCATACTCTGAATCATGTAATGAGTACCTATTATTGATTTATGAGCTTTCAAAGGACTGGGATAGTGCAATTAAATTTACTAAAAATCTTAAACAAAAAAATATTAGAAATTCATATATTGATGTAATCATTTCTCATTATTATTGTGAGAAAGCTAAGGACTACAAAAAAGATAATCAATTAAACAAATCTATAACTGTGTTAAGAAAAGCTATTGATATTAATGATCATTGTAAACGCGCCTATGTAACTCTGTTTGAGTTGAATGCACAATCCAATCCAAGCTCAGCATTAGATAATCTCAAAATATTACTAGAAATTGACTCACAATACTTGATAATTTTATCTGATGAAATTGTCAAACTATCTACAACGCATCAAGATAATAAAATTGATAAAATAATATATGATATTATTCTCAAGTTTTCAAATGATCATAACTTTTCACCTATACTTTATGAATACATGTTTAATTTAAATGGTTTTGATTCACCTGAAGAATACATTAATTTGACCAAAGACAATATATTCACAAATATATTTAATAATCTTTATCTAACAAAAAACTCTAATGATAATACTTCTCTGAGTAACAATGACCTTCTTGCATTAATAAAAAATAATTTCTTGACATATAATTGTACAAACTGTGGTTACACAGCTAAGAATCATATCTGGCAATGTCCATCATGTAATCATTGGGAGACAATTAAGCCAATCACAATCAGCGAGAGGGTTACATATAATGCATGATGATAAAAAAATAATAGTTGCTTTAGATTATGATAATATTGATTCAGCTCTAAAATTTATCGAATCTATTGATCCTTCTTTATGTAGAATCAAGATTGGCAAAGAGCTTTTTACTAAGTACGGTCCAAATATTATTAATTGTATCCATGAAAGAGGATTTGAAATCTTTTTAGATTTAAAATTTCATGATATACCTACAACCGTTTATAAAGCATGTGTGTCTGCATTTTCACTTAATATTTGGATGTTAAATATACATTTATCTGGTGGTTATGATATGGCTAGTTCAGCCATGAAAGCCAAGAAAGACTGTCAATCTGATTCAAAACTGATTGGCGTTACTGCACTGACTAGTCTATCTGATAATGATTGTATAAAGATTTATGGATGTAAAAGATTAGAGCAATTAAAAAGACTAAGAGATATTGGGCTAGACGCAAATATTGACGGTTTTGTCTGTTCACCGCATGACATCAATACTTTAGAAGCAAACACCAAAATATTTGTAACACCAGGTATCAGAATTAAAAATAATGCTCATGACCATTATAAAGTATTAACACCAGTAGAAGCATTGCAACTAGGATCCACCTACCTTGTTATAGGAAGAAGCATTACAGAGAGCTTAAATCCAAGCGAAGAACTAAAAGGAATTTATCAATCTTTATAATTCAGACTTAAGTTTTAAGTACTCATCTTCGCTATCGAATTTGGCTCCATACGTTTGAATAATTTGTCCTGCACACTTATTGGCAAACTCAATGGATTCGGTAATCGTATTGTTATTTGTCTTTGATAAAATATACGCTGCTAAAAACATATCTCCTGCACCTGTGAGATCAACAGGAGTAACATTTTTACACATCACATAGTCAAGATTACCATCATAATAAACATAAGCCCCTTTACTACCTGAAGTAACTACTATTTCGTTTGAAAAATCACTTAGGAACTTTATTGCATCATTGATATTATCTGTCGAAGAAATATTATATGCTTCTTGCTGATTACAAAAAATAATATCAAATCTTTTATAGATTAGCTCTAACATATTATCTTTAAAGAAATTTACTACATTAGGGTCTGATAAAGTGATAATCTTTTTTATATTATTTTCATTAGCAACTTCGAGACAGTACTTAGCGACATCATTAGCACTGTTGGAGGTAACTAGATATCCCTCAATTAATAGATATTCAGAACTTAATATTAATTCTTTAGAGATATCCTCTATTGCTAAATCAGAGGACACGCCGAGGTAGGTATACATCGTTCTCTCATAATCTGGAGTAATTAAAACTATGCATTCACCAGTTGTGCCTTCTTGAACTTGATTGATAGCCGAATGCATACCAACAAATTTCAATGACTCCTCAAAAGTAGCGCCAACATTGTCTTTTGAAACTCTTCCTGTAAAAGATACATTTTCTCCAAACTGGGCAAGAGCATACAAAGAATTTGCAACTGATCCGCCAGGCATCATTTTTACAATTCCATGTTTTTTCTTAAGTTCATTACTTAATCTACTATGATTTTCATAGTCATTTAGCTCCATACATCCTTTTGTCAAGTTTAGCTGTTTAAGTTCATCATTTGAAACTTTGTATTCACTATCGACAAGTGCATTTCCAATTCCATATATAAGCATTTTTTCCATTTTATTCCTTCATATTTGTTAAATAATTTATACTTTGCATTTCATTCACTCTACTTTGACATCTAGACCAAAGACTTTTTAGTTTATCACCTGTATATAAACTATTACATGTATAGTCTTTGAAAAAAAACTTAATTTTCATTTTATTCCTATAACAAATATCAATGAATGATATAAACCTTCTTATGAGATCCGCTGAGTTATCATCACACTCAATGAAATCATTAATAAAAATCCACTCAGTCTTCTCAGATATTTCTATGTATTCTTTATCACCTCCTGCTTCTTTAAAAAAATCAGCAAAAGAAATCCATAAAAAATCACTTGATACAGCCTTACAGCTAAATACTCTTGAGTTAATTTTACATTCTTTATGAAAGCTTAAATTTTCAAAATTATCTTCTAAAAATTCTCTAATGCTGTTGTCGTCATAGATGCGATTAGCGTTATTATTCAAATTTACAATATTTCTCGATCTGTAGTCTATCAACCCCTCAATTTTGTGAATATTAAGTGATTTTTTCATTATTTCTATTTCATTTATGAATATTTCTCTTTGTAGTCCATCTTCATACAAATCATCAGGATGTGCGTTTGAAGTTAGATACAGTGTGACATTTAATTTAATGAGCTGATTTAGAAGATTTCCAATAATCATTGCATCTGTAATATCTTCAACTTGAAATTCATCTATGAAAATGACCTTAGATTTTTTACTTAAATCTCTAGCTATGATATTCAAAGGATTCTTCTTACCTGATAAGTATGTTAAATCTTGATGTACACTCTGCATGAATTCCATATAGTGATATGATGCCTTTCTTTCAGTTAGTAAATTAAAAAAAGATTTTGTAATTAAAGTCTTTCCTCTCCCTACATCACCCCATACATAAAAGCTTCTTTTAGATGATTTAGCTTCTAACTTGTTGTTTAGATTCTTTTCAGGCTGTATTGATTTTATTAGTGCATGAACTAAATTTAACTGTGCAGAATCTAAATTTATTCTTCTTTTCTCTAAATTTTTTATAATATAGTCAATCATTATCTTTTTAAGCATTACTAATAATGTGTAACTTTTTAATACCACTGATCGGACTCGAACCGATACTTTCTTGCGAAAAAGGGATTTTGAGAACTTCGAGTTCACCAACCCCACATTTCAATTATTCTAACATAAACTACTGTGGTATATTTTAACTTATCAGAATACTAAATTTGTGTTGTCTATCAAAACATAACATAATCAAGGAATTAATTGTTATAATCAATATATGAAACTCACAGATAATGAAAAACGAGATGTAGTAAAACTCATTGAAGAAGGTAGGGTTCTACCTGAAAAATATCGCTTTCTACTATTTGATGAATCTAAACAAATTGAACTAACCTGGAAAGAGGGACGGAGATCACCAACCATGATGCAACCACATTACAGTCGTCCAACGTTGGATCAAATATAAGTTTTGATTATTTTGATGCACAATCTTTTTTTGAAATCGAAAATTTTTCAGTTCAGCAGGGGCGTTCAAACATCGAGTTTTGACTGAAAAGTTTTTGAGTCAAACCCAAGATCTATTAAAAGGAGGTC
>JAPOHH010000011.1 GCA_029979505.1 bacterium
ACTCTTTGTTGCTGTCCACCGGATATTTGATTAGGGTATCTATCAGTAATATTTTCAATATTTAAAAGTTCTTCAAGTTTTTGTGCCCTTTTCTGTTTTTGAGCGGTGTCTACTTTATGCAACCCAAAGAGAATATTTTCTCTTACAGTAAGATGTGGAAATAATGCCAGATCTTGAAATATTACTCCGACGTTTCTCTCAGCGACGTCTACACATTTATTAAAATCATTCACAATTTGATTATCTATGCGAATAATACCGGATGTAATATTATGAAATCCTGCTATCGAGCGTATAAGAGATGTTTTACCTGAGGCGCTTGAACCCATCAAAGAAACAATTTCACCAGTATTGATTTGTAAATTTACATCATCTAGAACTATTTTAGAGTCTAGTTTTATTTTTACAGATTCTAGATTTAATTTAATGTCTGACATTTTTTACAATACCTTTAGAGAGTATTATAACCGGTATTAGACAAATTATTATTAAAATAAGCCCTGGTATACCAATAGCAGATAAGTTTTCAGCCTCGGCTAATTCGTATAGATAAACTGGAAGTGTAGTAAAATTAAATGGTCTTAAAATTAATGTCATCGGAAGTTCTTTTACAATATCTACAAATAATAATATTAGTGCAGAATAGATGGTCGGTAACAAAATTGGCATATGCACTCTTATTAATGTTTGAATCTTTGAGAAACCAAAGCTGGCAGAGACCAGATCATAGTTTCGTGAGATTTTATTGAAACCTGAATCTATGGTTTTTATGGAAATAGTTGAAAAACGAACAAGATAAGCAATAACAAGTAAAACAAATGTACCCGTTAAAATACTTTCTGGCGGATAGTTTAATAACTTAGAAAATGATTTTTCCATATACGATATAGGTGCAATTACACCAACTGCTAGCACAACACCAGGAATAGCATAACCAAGTGAAAATATTTTTATGGATATATGCGTGAATAGATTTTTTGTCACACGTGAAATAAAACTAATATTAAGAGTAAATAAAATAATTACTGTAGCACTAATAAATGCAATCCCTGCACTTGATGCTATAAGTTTAAATAAAAAAATAATATCAATTTCGTCAAAAGAATAAGATATCCAATAGAAAATCTGCATCAATGGTAAAATGAAACCGAAAAATATAACCAAAGAACATATAAAGAATAATGAAAATTTATTTTTCGGAACCTCTTTTTTTCTATCATAAACCTTATTAGAAGGGTTATCAAAGTTCTTTTTACCACGAGAAATTTCTTCAAAATATATTAAGAAAAAAACTATAGTTAGTAATATAGACGACAAACGAAGAGAACTTAAATCATCACCTAAAACAAACCATGCTCTAAATATACCTGTCGCAAAAGTTGGCACTCCAAAGTATTCCATAGTGGCATATTCTGCTAATGTTTCCATAATAACAAAACTTACTCCTGCAATTACTGCTGGTCTAATAATAGGAACACCTATTTTGATCATTCTTTGAAATTGATTTAATCCTAGAGATTTACCTACCTCAAACACGCTATAAGAGTGATTGGCAAAAGCGGGAAGACATAATAAATATACATATGGGTATAGACTAATAGACATTATAAAAATTACACCGTATATATTTTGGATATTATATAAGCTATATATGAATGGCCCTAATCCAAAATAGTATTCAAAAAAATTAAAGAATATACCTGATGTTTCATTAAGACCGGAGTATATAAAAGCATTAATATATGTTGGAATTGCCATAGGTAGTATAAGTATCCATTTGAAGAAGTTGACTGCTGGGAAATCATACATACTTACAATCCATGCAAGTGATGTGCCTATGAGTATAGTAAATACAGCCACAAAAAAGACTATTATTAATGAATTAATTACATACTCCTCCAGTAGGTATGTTCTTATGTGTATCCAGACATCGTTGATTGGTGTGAGTAGATTAATAAAAATAAATAATATAGGTAGTAGAAATATAACTACGAATATAAATGAGAAAGAATTATTGAAAGTATCGAGTTTGTGAGACAAAAAAATCTATTTCCATGTAGCTATATCAAAAATTTTTCCAGCGTCATCATTTAGTACACCAAGGTTGGTTAGATTCATCATATCCATCTTAAATGGATATCCCCAAGATCTAACGATATCAGATATATTAATATTTTTTCTTATTGGATATTCATGATTTTGTTTTGCATAAATTTCTTGTGCTTTATCATCAGCTAAAAACTCTAGCAATTTTATAGCATTATTTTTATTTTTAGCATTCTTAGTAATAAAGCCACCACTAATATTTATATGCGAACCTCTATTATCTTGATTGGGGAATAGGACCTTTATTTTTTTTGCATACATCTTTTCTGTGTCTTTTTTCGATGATATCCATTTTCCCAAGTAATAAGTATTAGCTAAAGTAACATCACATTCACCAAGTACAACAGCTGTCATTTGTCCTCTATCATTACCTTTAGGTGGTCTAGAGAAGTTATTAACAACACCTTTTGCCCACTCTAGCGCTGCTTTTTCACCTTTATGATATATAAGAGATGCAAGTAAAGATTGATTGTAAATATTACTAGATGATCTTATACAAACACGACCCTTGAGTGAAGAAGCCATTAAACTTTCATAGTTTTTTATATCTTCAGGATCAATAGTTTCAGGGTTATACATAATCACTCTTGATCGTATAGATAACGCATACCAATGACCGCCCTTATCTCTTAAATGCTGAGGAACTAAAGCGTTGAGCTTCTCTGATTCAATTTTCTGAGTAATATCTTTCAATTTTGCTTTATGTAGATTACCAGCATCAACTGTAATTAATAAATCTGCAGGGCTTGTTTCTCCCTCATCAATAATTTTTTTAATCAAAACTTTTGTTTTAGCTGAGACAATATTTACTTTTATACCAGTATCTTTTTCAAAGATATCAATCAATGGTCTTATTAAATGTTCTTTTCTTGCTGTGTATAAATTTACTTCTTCATCTACTGGCGTACTTGAACACCCTGTAACTATGAGAGCAGGTATTACGGCTAGTATATAAATAAGTTGTCTAATCATTGTAAATAAGAATGATTATCATTATTATGATAAAAGCTTTATATTTCAAGCTTTTTCTCTATTTTTATAGTTTATTGATTCAGCATAATTTCCCAAATATTAAATACATGATATAGTTTTCATTTATTAATCTTATATAGGAATGCCGCATGATAATGTCTGACCTGAAAGGTAAAATATGGATGGATGGCAATTTGGTTGAATGGTCTGATGCAAGAATCCATGTACTTACTCATACACTTCATTACGGGACCGGCGTATTTGAGGGTGTGAGAGCGTATGAAACATCAAAAGGCCCAGCTATATTCAGATTAGAAGATCACACTAAGAGATTATATGAATCAGCTAAGTTGATTGGAATGAATATTCCATATCAAGCCAGCGTATTGAATGCTGCTCAATCTGAAGTTGTTGCACTAAACAATTTAGATAATGCATACATTAGACCAATGTGTTTTTATGGGTCTGAAGGTATGGGATTAAGAGCTGATAATTTAAAAGTTCATGCTATTGTTGCTGCATGGGATTGGGGATCTTATTTAGGAGAGGATAAAATACTCAATGGCATTAAAGTAAAGGTAACTAATTTTCCTAAAAGATGTGACAAAAGCATGATACATAAAGCAAAAGCTACTGGAAACTATTTGTATTCAATGCTGGCACTTAAAGATGCGCTAAATTCTGGTTTTGATGAGGCCCTGATTTTGGACATTGATAACAATGTTAACGAAGGTTCAGGAGAAAACTTCTTTATGGTAGTAGGTGAGACTCTTTATACTCCAAAAGACAATACTGTACTGAATGGCATTACAAGACAAACAGTAATGAAAATAGCTAGTGATTTAAATTATAAAGTCGAAGAAAAAAACATATCTGTAAATGATGTAAAATCTTGTGATGAGGCGTTTTTTACTGGTACTGCTGCAGAAGTTACTCCTATTATACAAGTTGATGACCAACAAATTAATGATGGAAAACCTGGAAAAATCACAAAACAAATACAAACAATATATTTTGACCTAATAAGAGGTAAAATAGAGAAATATGATAGCTGGCTAACGCATATAAAAAATGTTTAAAAAGAAAAATATACTTGTTATTGGTGACATTATGCTAGACAAATACAGCCATGGCTCCGTAAGTAGAATTTCACCCGAAGCACCTGTACCTATAGTCGATATTAAAAAAATAATTTTTAAACCTGGTGGTGCGTCCAATGTTGCTAAAAATTTATCTGCTTTGGGAATGAATGTCACTTTACTAGGAATCACAGGTGACGACCCTGAGCTGAAAGAATTGATAAAAGTCTTGAGACATACAAATATTAAATTTGATCCCGTTAAGGATATAAACATAAGAACTTCATTGAAATCGAGGATAATTGGTAACGACCAGCATTTAATTCGCCTAGATCATGAAGATAAAAATAAATCAAACATGCATCAAGAGTTATATAAAAAAGTTACTAGATATGCAAAAGATGCAGATGTGATTGTTATGTCAGACTACGATAAAGGTGTCATTAAACCAGTATCAGAAAAAGTAATAAAATTTGCTAATCAAAATAGCATAAGAGTAGTTATCGATCCAAAGGGAATTGATTATAGTATGTATAAAGGTGCATATATGATAAAACCAAATGAATTAGAATTTACAACGATAGTGGGTGAGTCAAAAAATAAAAATGAAATGATTAAAAAGGGTAAACAATTAATGAAAGACCTAGGTTTAAAATCATTGCTTCTTACCCTAGGAAAAAACGGAATGATATTATTTTCAAAAGATTCTGTTTTGACTTTTCCTACATCTCAAAAAGATGTTTATGATGTGACTGGCGCTGGTGATACTGTGATATCTGTAATAGCAGCATCGTTAGCATCAAATAAAACTCTAAAAAAATCATGTGAACTTGCAAACGTAGCTGCGGGTTTATCTATCCAACATCTTGGAACGGTAAGTATAAGCAAGTCTGATATCAATAATGCAATTAAAAAATCCTAAAATAATCTCTGATATAACCAAATTAAAGTCTCTAGTAAGTAGTCTGCGTCAAGAAAATAAAAGTATTGTTTTTACTAACGGTTGCTTTGATATTATTCACCCTGGGCATATATATATTCTTGAGCAAGCTAAATCTAAGGGTGATATTTTAATAATTGGTTTAAATTCAGATTTATCTATAAAAAGTTTTAAATCTCAAAATAGACCTATATGCCCCGAAACAGATAGAGCTTATGTTTTAGCTTCGCTTACATGCGTTGATTATATAATTATTTTTAATGATGATACTCCTGAGACACTAATAACAGAAATTACTCCAGACGTACTTGTAAAAGGGAAAGACTATCAGGGAAAATTTATTGCCGGATCAGAACATATGCTTGCAAATGATAAAAAAATAGAATTAGTGGATATTATAACGGGCAAGTCAACATCAAATATAATTGAGCGTATTAAAAAAAGTTAGATTTTAATAATCTCTTTAATTTTACTCTTCACATCACTTAAAGATATAAGCTTCATTGCTTTTTTATCTCTTACTCTTTCACCCCATTTAAGATTGGTTGATTCCTTATTTATAAATTTTAATGTTGCTTCATTATATTTATTGATAATATATTTTTGATTAGAGTATGGACCAGTCCTTAATGGATTAGAAGTAGCATATAAACCTATGATTGGTAATTCAAGCATATTAGCCATATGCAAGGCTCCAGAATCTGGACCGATATAAAACTTACATATACTTAGAACGCTAAACATTTCTATCAAGGATGTTTTATTAATCAAATTTATAATATTTGAATTAGCATTAACATGCTCATTAAAAAACACCTCTTTTTCTTTACTGACTTTACCTAAAAAAATAGTTTTTATCGAATATTCATTAGATAAGTATTCTGCGATTGTTCCATAATTATCATAATTCCATTCACGATAATTATTTATCCTTTCACTTGTAAAAGGGTTTATTGCTACATATGAAGTTGACTTGTCTAGATTGATTTTTTCTATATAATTTTCCTCTATCATAGAGTCTGTTTGCCAATCTAAAACCTTTTCATTTATATCAATTTTTTTTAGAAATGAAAAAAAACTATCCATTACATGAAAATTATCAGTATCAATATCATTAAATGTAACATTAATCTTTCCTTTTATAACCCTACCTACAAGCTTTGATCTTAGAGATTTTTGCATGTGTAAGACTATATCAAAAGGTCCACTCTTGGAGAATCTATGCATTCCTACAAGTGAGTCTAAAGTCTTATTTTTATCCATAACTATAAAATTAATACCTATCAAATTTTTTACTAATTCATACTCTGTTTTTCCTATAATCCATGTGATATCACAATTAATCATATATTTTTGAAGCGTTGAGATAATTGGAATAATATGAGTAATATCACCTATAGAAGATAATCTTAGAATGCAGATTGATATTGATGTATTATTTTTACTATTCATATGATAAAAACAAGATTTAGCTCAATAGTCTCCCGTAAATACTCTGATAAGTATATCTGTTACGATTCTTCTATCCAACAGATACTTGAAGATAGAGTGTTATCAAGTTTAGATAGTGGTGAATTCAGGCTTGAAAATAGATTAAACTACTTGGATTTAAATAATGGATTTATAAAAAAACATTATTGGAGAAAAGGAGGAATGAAGTTTCTCAAGGATTATTATATTTATTTAGGTTTAGTACGCACACGCCCAGTCAGAGAATTACAGAATTATATAGATTTTGCACATATAATTAATAAAACTGGTAATGATAAAGTCAAAAATTTGATTGAACTATGCACCCCTGTTTGTTCATTTATAGAAAAGAAAGGAATTTTATACACAGGAGATATAGTTTTATCTAAGATTGACGGACTAACATTTGATCAATACATTTTAAAGAATGAACTTACTAATCAAATCTATGATAATTTGAGATTTAGTTTTGATATTCTTTTCCAAAACGGTATCTATAATTTTGATATGAATTTAAAAAACATCATTTACAATCATTTTACTAACAAAATATCTTTTATAGATTTTGATAAATTAGTTATTGATACATCAAGAAAAAATGATAAAAAGTATAGTTCAGATGTTTTGCGTAAATTTAAAAAGTCTTTAAAAAATTTAAATTTAGATAATAGATTTAATTGGAACAAATTTATTAAATGAAGTTAACTTTTATAATGAGTATCAATTATATCTAGATAATCATTTACTATAAGACTCTTTTCCTGGACAAGTTTCTTTGCATTTTTCTCAAAAACTTCCCGTTTAGCTTTAGATCTAAATAGTTTTTCAAAGATATTTTTCAACATTACTGGTTTTTGACACATAATTAACGCATTATTTTTTAAAAACTCTTCTGTCTCTTCAATAAAATTATACATATATGGTCCAACCACAATAGTTTTAGATCTTGCTGCAGCTTCCATAAATGAGTGGCCACCAACATCAACAAACGACCCTCCAAATATCGTAAACTCACAATGTTCTATGAACGACTCTAATTCGCCGATAGTATCAGCAATATAAAGTTGTGTTGAATTTCTCACCTTTTCTTTTTTGCTTCTTATGGCAATATTAATTCCTGATAAAGGAATGTCAGATAAAATATCGCCTAATCTCTCAGGATGTCTTGGGACTATTACTAAAAGATACTTATTTGATTTCAGCTTCAACCATTCTTTTATGATTATTATCTCTTCTCGATGATGAGAGGATGCAAGTAAGACATACTTTCTATCAATTATTTTTTCACTACTATCATGATTTAAAAAGGAATATTTAATATTACCTATATTACTAACTTTACTTTCATTCATGAATCTTTGATAATTTTCTTTATCATTTTTTGATTTAGTATAGACATGCTCTAAATTATCCAGCGTTTCTCGATATATTCGTTTAGATAATAATCCTAGTATACCTTTTGGTGTATTGAATCTACCATTTATGATTAAAACTTTTGTATTATTTTTTTTACATAGATGAAATAGGTTTGGCCAAATTTCTGTTTCAATTACAATTAATATCTTTGCAGAAATCATGTTGACAATTTTTTTTGTGAGAAAATAATAATCTAATGGTAAGTAACAATGCTCTACACCAGATAATTGTGAATTATCAAAATAATATTTGGATGATGGAGTATTAGATGTAATTAAAATATCTTTGTGTCCATTTTTTAATAGTTCTCGTGATAATCCAATTGCAATCTTCATTTCACCAACTGATGCAGCATGAATCCAAAATGATTTCTTTTTTATGTTACTTATCTTTATTAATCTCTGAGATATGTAAGATACTGATATAGAATTTCTCAATGTATAAATTAATAGCCTAACTAAAACAATAGGATAGATAAGATAGAGAAAAAAGTTATATATAAGCATTACCAGATAAGATATGTATTAATTTTTCTTAAATCTGCTAGAGTAATCTTATTTTGTAAGTAATAAATTTTCATTTTAGCAAACAAGTAGTCCATCATAATATTTTTTGATTCAAATACTGATGTTTGATATTTAATTCTGGCATCAAGTAGTTTTGTATCCGTATAAATTCCTTTTTCATAACCTAACTGTGCACTCTTAAAATTTTTTAAATTTGATTTAACAATATCTGCGGATAAATCTAATAACTTTTTATTTGTGTTAAAGCTATTTAATGTATCAATTAAGTCATTCCTTAGCGCTCTCTTTGAGCCATTATAATCAATGCGAGCTTTCTGATAGTTTAACCTTGCTTCTCTAGTTTTTGATGTCTGATAACCTCCATTGTATATTGGAAAGTTTAGCACTAATGATATTGATGTATCTTCTCTTGTAGTTGCACCAAATTGAGATCCACCTTGGGTAATATCAATGTAATCATACTCTGCTATTATATCTACAGTCGGGTAATGCCTAGATTTTTGTGACGCGATATCATGTCTACTTTTTCTGATATTTTCTTTTGCGAGCTTGATTGAGCTGTTATTTAGATTAGCATTGTAGATAATTTCATTTATATCAAATATTTCATGATCAATCTTTATTAATTTAATGTCATTGATATCATTTAATTCTTTACCAGAAAACATATAAACTTCATTTTTAGTTTCAGAAAGGTTATCTTGACTAATATTTACATCAATTAGAGACTTATTGTAAGTATTTCTGAAGTTATCATATTCTTGAATAGTTATGTTACCGCTATCCAGTAGTTTCGCAGCATTTTGGTATTGAACATAATTCAGTTCTTTTTTTAATTCATTGAGAGATAAAAGATTCTTATGCTTTATTAAATTAAAATAGTGCCTGATAGTCTCTAAAATAATTATTGAGCGAGAATCATCGTGCTTAATTTTGTTTTCCTGCAGCAAACTTTTAGACTTTTTAATTTCGTCAAAAACATATAAATGGAACAAAGGTTGTTTGATAGTTAGGTTGTATGTATCTCTATCGAAATCAGCTGGATTATAAGAACCACTTGATTTATATCTTTCTATAGATGTTTCACTTGCTCTAGCTGTGAAGTTTATATCAGGGAAAACTGATGATTGAGTCTGTTGAAGAATTTCACTAGCTATACTTAAATCAATATTTTTTTGTGACAAATTAATATTATGCAGTAATGCTCTGTCATGCAGATCTATCAGGCTTGTAGCATCGACATTGAATGATATAAGTAATAATAGGAATATTTTTTTCATTTATATTTTTCCATATTTGAATCTACATCATCAGACCATTGCTCAATACCGCCTGTTAAATTATATAAATTTTTTACACCTTTTTGTTCTAAGTATAAAGCTACCGTTCTACTTCTTATTCCATGATGACATACTATTACATATTCATATGCATCATCAAACATATCGATTGAATCCGGTATTTTACCCATCGGTATGTGAGTACTCTTGTCAATGTGACATTTATCATATTCCCATTGTTCTCTCACATCAATTACTTTAAGGATAGGGTTTGTTTTAATCATTTCACTAATCTCTAAAGGTGTCTTTTCTTGCATAATTAATCCATTATTTTATTTGTTTGAGATGTTACTATATTTTCTGTGACTCTGTAACTACTTCTTGTCTTATGAATTATGATACCCTTCTTATAAGGGGATTTATATTGATTTATAAAGAAAAAACATTTTGTATTTGTATCAAGATATTCAATGAAAGGAAGATATGAGTCGATAGAACAGGTAAATATTATTTTTTCATATGCCTTGATCTTATCCAAACAATTCAAGATGTTGTCATGATTTAAAAAAATTTTGTGTCTGTTTTGACTGTAATGATCTAGATTTTTTTTACCAAATTCAAAAAGCTTTGTATCTATCTCATATGTTGAAACTGTATTGGATAAACATGCTATGCATTCAACAAGATAACCGCTACCTGTTCCGACAACTAAAACACTATCGTTTGTATGGAAATCCATGGCTTGAATGATTTTAGCTTCACAGGATGGTGTTAGCATGCTTTGGTTAGCACTTAGTGGAATTGATACATCTGTAATTGAAAAAGGTTTATACTTTTCTGGTAAAAAAGATTCTCTATTTACATTTTTAATGACACTCAATACTCTTTCATCTAGAATATCATGACATCTATAAATTTGATTCGTTTTGTCTTGGTAATTCATTTCATGATTATATAGATGTTTATGATACTATAATAGTACAGTATGAAATCTATGAAAAAAAATAAGATTAATCTCGAAGAATATAACAGGAATTTTCCTAGCTCTAGAAAAATCTACAAAGAAATTAATGACATAAAAATTCCATATAGAGCGATAACAATATGTGACTCAACTGACGACAAAAAAGAATTTCATGTCTATGACACCACAGGGCCTTATACTGAACCTAATTTCAATATAGATTTAGACAATGGATTACCGAAAATCAGGAATAAATGGATTAATGAAAGAAGTGAAAGTTTTAACTCTGATAAGAAATTTAAAAACAATATTACTCAACTTACATATGCAAGAAATGGAATTATTACAAAAGAAATGGAATATGTTGCAGCCAGAGAAAATAGCTACTACAGTAACTCTGAAAAAAATATCACTCCAGAATTTGTAAGAAGTGAAGTTGAATCTGGAAGAGCTATAATACCCTCAAATATTAAACACCCTGAGCTAGAACCAATGATTATTGGTAAAAGCTTTCTAACAAAAGTTAATTCTAACATTGGTAATTCTCCTGTTAAGTCTGATATTGAAGAAGAACTAGATAAATTGCTTTGGTCAGTAAGATGGGGAGCAGACACAGTCATGGATTTATCAACTGGTAAAAATATTTTTGAAACTCGTGAAGCTATTATAAGAAACTCTCCTGTGCCTATAGGAACTGTACCTATCTATGAAGCATTAGAAAAAGTAAAAGGAAAAGCTGAGAATCTTACTTATGAAATTTTCAAGGAAGTAATCATTTCACAGGCAGAACAAGGTGTTGATTACTTTACTATCCATGCAGGATTGCGACTGAGTTATATACCTACCACAACTAATCGACTTACAGGTATTGTATCAAGAGGTGGTTCAATAATTGCTAAATGGTGCTTAGCTCACCATAAGGAAAACTTTCTTTATGAAAATTTTGATGATTTATGTGACATTATGAAAAAGTATGATGTCTCTTTCTCTCTTGGCGATGGCTTGCGTCCTGGCTCTATAGCTGATGCTAATGATGAAGCTCAATTCTTAGAATTGAAAACTTTAGGTGAATTAACTGCCAGAGCACAGGCAAAAGGTGTTCAAGTTATGATTGAAGGTCCTGGTCATGTACCGCTTAATAAAATTAAAGAAAATGTCACTCTAGAAGAGAAATACTGCAATGAGGCCCCATTTTATACGCTCGGGCCACTCGTAACAGATATAGCTCCAGGGTACGACCATATTACATCTGCTATTGGAGCAGCAAACATCGGTTCATATGGTACTGCCTTATTATGTTACGTAACTCCAAAAGAACACTTAGGATTACCAAATAAAGAAGATGTTAAAGACGGATTGGTTGCATATAAGATTGCTGCACATGCATCTGATATTTCCAAAGGACATTCTTTTGCTGTTGAACGAGATAACGAACTGTCTAAAGCAAGATTTGAATTTCGTTGGCTTGATCAATTTAATTTATCCCTCGATCCATATAAAGCAAAAGAGTTTCATGATGAAACATTGCCCCAGGAGAGTGCCAAATCAGCCCACTTTTGTTCAATGTGCGGCCCTAATT
The DNA here is from genome assembly GCA_029979505.1 of bacterium. Lineage (GTDB taxonomy): Bacteria > Pseudomonadota > Gammaproteobacteria > CACLCV01. The sequence goes on from JAPOHH010000011.1 coordinate 12,334, forward strand.
TTTGTTCTATGAAGATTACTCAAGATATACGTGATTATGCTTCTCAAAATAATATAAAAGATATTAAAATTGCCGTAGAGGAGGGTATGAAGCAAAAGTCCAAACAGTTTGCAGCATCAGGTAATAAAATTTACATAAAAAAATAAATTATTTTTGCGATGCTTTCAGAGATTTATCTAAATCTTCGATAATATCATCTATGTTTTCTAAGCCAATAGATAATCTAACTAAGTCTTCTGGTACACCAGCTGCTTCTAGCTCTTTTTTAGAAAGTTGTCTATGTGTTGTACTCGCTGGATGACAAGCAAGAGATTTAGCATCACCGATGTTAACTAATCTAGTTATTAGATTGAGATTATCTATGAAAACACCTCCTTTCTTCATACCACCTTTAATACCAAAACTAAGAACACTTGATGTTTTACCATTCATTAGTTTTTTTGCGAGATTGTGTTCTTTATGTGATTTAAGGCCAGGATAATTTACCCATGTAACACATTTATGACCTTCTAAAAATTCAGCTACTTTTAATGCATTTTCACAATGTCTATCCATTCTTACTGGTAAGGATTCTATACCCTGTAATATCATAAAGCTATTGAAAGGAGATATAGCAGCACCCATATTTCTAAGTGGAACAACTCTAGCTGCTCCAATAAATGCAGCATCGCCCATGGCTTCTGTAAAGACTACACCATGATAAGACATATCAGGAGTGTTTAATCTTTTAAATTTAGTTTTATGTTCTGCCCATGGAAATTTACCGGAATCAACTATAATACCTCCTATTGTCGTTCCGTGACCTCCCATATATTTAGTAAGTGAGTGAACAACAATGTCAGCACCATGCTCTATTGGTCTAAATAGATAAGGTGATGGTACAGTATTATCAACAATGAGCGGTATGTTATGTTTATGGGCAATGCGAGCAATTTCGGGTACATCAACAACATTTGCTGCTGGATTCCCAATTGACTCACAAAATATTGCTTTAGTTTTTTTGTCAATTAACTTTTCAAGACTTGGAATATCATCGTGGTCTCCAAATTTTACATCAACCCCAAATCTTGGCAACTGATGCGCAAACAATGTATAAGTGCCTCCGTATAATGTGCTGGTACTAACGATATTATCTCCAGCTTCACAAATAGTCATTATTGCATAGGTTGTTGCAGCGGAACCTGATGCAAGGGCCAGAGCTCCAATACCACCTTCCATTGCAGCTACTCTTTTTTCAAGTACATCTGATGTAGGGTTCATGATTCTTGTATATATATTTCCAGCAACTTTAAGGTCAAACAGATCTGCCCCATGTTGTGTATCATCAAATGAATATGATGTTGTTTGATATATTGGTACAGCTACAGATTTTGTAGTTGGTTCAGGCGTATATCCACCATGTATTGCTATTGTTTCAAATTTCATTATTTTACCCCTTTATTCTTATTAGCAGACTGTTTATAAATCATATTACATTATCTGTTAAAAATATCATACTGTATTCTGTCCTGCTCCTTATTTTTTATTGTAAAACCTATACCTAAAAGTCTTATGGGTCTTTTGACTATATCAATATTATTAGAAAATAGTTGAATAAAATTTTCTGAAGACAACTTATTGCATTTTGATTGTCTAGTAATAGTTTGAAAGTTATTAAATTTAATTTTAATAAATATCTCTTTTACGAGATTTTCCGTAACATTAGCAAGTTTACATCTATTCATAAGTTTATTGAAGAGATAAATTATCTTTGAATTACACATGTCGGTGCTAGTAAGATCGTGTAAAAAAGTATCTTCAACACTTATACTTTTTCTTACTCTCGAGAGATTCACTTCTCTGTTATCAATACCTCTAATATAATTGTATAAGCTGCTTCCATACACTCCGAATAACTTAATAAGCTCATCTTCAGAATACTTATACATATCTTTACAATACTCCATATTAAGATTCTTACATTTTTTAAAATTAACCTTACCTATTCCCGGTATATTATTTAATCGTATATTTTTTATAAAATCAGGTATTTCGTCATCACAAATACTGTATTGGTTATTAGGTTTTTTTAAGTCAGAACATATTTTAGAGATGAGTTTATTGGATGATATTCCAGCAGAAGCAGTAATTTTAAAGTCTTTCAAAATACATGCTCGCATTTGTGTTGCCATCTCTTCTGGATTTCCTCTACAGTATTCAGAGTCTGTAACATCAATAAAAGCTTCATCAATTGATATAGGTTCAATTTTTTTTGAATAACATTTAAATATTTTAAATATTTCTTTTGATATAGTTTTATATTTTTGTATATCTGCGGGTAGTATTATCAAGTCCTTGCATAAAGAGATAGCTTTTTTTGATGACATTGCAGAATGAATACCATATCGCCTGGCTATGTAATTGCAAGTTGTTAAGACCCCTCTCTCATTTGGTTTACCTCCAACGGCTACAGGCTTATTTTTTAAAAAAGGTTTTTCGCTAACTTCTATTGATGCATAGAAACTATCCATATCAATATGAATAATTTTTTTACTTTTCCATATTTTATTATTTTGATTCACTCGAAGTATGAGCTTTAATAGTCAGCGCGTGTATTTCTCCTGTCTTTATATAGCTATCTAATAATGCGTAAATTATCTTATGTCTTTGAATTATCGTCTTGCCATTAAATTCATCGCTGACAATTTTTACTTCATACTTGGCTTCAGAACCTTCAACAATCAAATCATCATACTTTAATCCTTCTTTCAATGTATTAATAATTACATCTCTCATAATTACTTCTCCCATAGTTCAGGGTTTGCCCAATTATCACTATTTAGCCAATCAGGATTCTCTTTGTATTTAGATATATCATAAATGAAAACGACTGCTTTATCATCACTTGTGTTACCAAAATATTTATAACCATAAGCAATCATAGTATCTTTACATTTTATTTCATTATGAATGAAGCAATCATCATAAATAGTAAGCATAAGAACATTGTTTAAACCAACAATTTCTTTAAATATTGATTCGTCAAGAATCATATTTGAATCAATAATTATGATTACTAAACAATCGCCAGAAAAATATTGATTATGTATTTTAGAAATTTTATTTACTATTGATAAATTGCCCAGCTTAAGATCTTCAATTATATCTTTGTTATTCGTAAGATTGATTAATCGAATATCATCTTTATTTTTTATGTATTCAGTAATGTTCATTTTTTCCTATCAATAGGTGATATTTTACAACTTTTTCCTTATAAGTATTGATAATATCTAAATGTTTGTAATCATTAGATTTAACATGTTCTTTAATTATAATTTTACAGCCAACACGTTGTAAAACCTCCTCAACTATTTCCTGATTTCTATTTAAATTATTGGAGACAATTTTCCTCAGAAATTGCTCTCTCTTTGACGGCAAAGCACTTTTACTTGTATTAAACATGAAATCAAAATATATGTAGTCATACTTTTTTTTAGTAGTCCTTATAAAGTCTATACAGTCACCAAATTTAGTTGTTATCCTGTTAAATATAGTACTTATTGCAGTGCTTCGGACCCTTTTTGTAGCATCGTTGAGCACTCTTATTATAATAGGATTACTTTCGATTAAAGTAACACTGTTTCCTAAAGAACTTATAATTGCAGAGTCTCTAGCAAACCCTCCTGTACAGTCTAGAATATTCAAATTATTATTCTTAATAACTTTGTTAAGGGTATGATTCTTGTTTTCTTTAACTATTGTCTCGTATTCGTCCAAGTTTAAAAGATACGTCATAAGGGTTTCTTTGTCTTTTAAAATACAACCTTTTTTTGTAGATTCTACTATTATGCCATTTAATGACTCATTAATAAGATTATCCATTTTTCAATTATAAAATAGATTATTTATGATATCTGAAACTTTCTTCTGATATATCGTAAAATGAAGTATATTGGTGGCCAAAGTAATCCGCTTAAAAGTGAACTTATGACAAGATCAAAGTATTGAGAGTCAATGCCTAAAACATAATTTGACCAAATAAAAAAATGTTGTTTTATTAAAATTAGAAAAGATATTACAACCATTTGTTGGGTTACTGTCATGTATCTAAGAGAATTATATAATCGGAGAATAATATATATAAAAATTACAAAAGTAAGTGATGTCAAACCTAAAACTTGTCCATATAAAATATCTACAAAATATCCTGAAAAGAATGCTAGGAATAATTTGTTATTAGTTGGTAGTGCTATTGCCCAGTATATGTTAATTAGTAATATCCACTCAGGCGCCATATATCCAAGCGGGAGTAATATGAGTGTTAAAATAATCCCGACTAATATACTCAATAAAATAATTATCATTTAATTACCTCATTTTCGTCAGATGTTACTATTACTTCATTGATATCGTTTATACTCTCTGACGGTATTAGGGTAACATTAGAAAACCTTTCACCTTCATTTTTGACTATATTTTCAATACGACCTATTTTAATTGATGGAATAAATCTTTTTGCTTGCCCCGACGTCACTATTAAATCTCCTTTTTGAATGTCAGCTTCATTTTTTATGAAAGAAATTTCCATAATATTTTTTCGTGGTTCTCCTTTGACAATTACTTGTTGTCCAGTTCTGACAATAATTGCTGGAACATTACTAGAACTATCTGTAATGAGTAACACTTTGCTTGTAAAGGAACTTATTTCAACAACCTGTCCAACTAGGCCGTTGACTCCCATTACAGTTTGGCCAACTACGACGCCATCATTTGAGCCTATGTTCATTTTAAGGGACTTCTTATTTGGTATAACATCTCTTTGTGCAACTTCTGCTATTTTAATATTTTTTATTTTATTGATGGCGGTAGCTCTTATTGAGCGAAGTCTTGTAACTTCATTTTCTAAAACATCTATTCGTTGTAGATTTGCTTTTATTGTAAGATTTTCTTTTCGTAGTTTATTTATTTCGATCTCCATATCAGCCATAGTCTTTTTTTTCTTAACCAAATCGTTAAAAAAGGATGATGGAGTTTTTACAATAATTTGAATAGGATTAAGTATAAAATCATTTACAGCAACCCTAATATGATTAGAAGTAGGATATTTTTGATCAAAGACAATACTAGTAACAGATAAGAAAATTAATAATAACAATAAGTAAAAATTAGTTACGCTTTTTTTAAAAATCGGAGAAGACACGACTAATCCATAGAGAGAAACTCTACTCCTTTTTCGTCTATTATTTCAAGAACTTTACCACCACCTCTAGCAACACAACTCAGTGGATCCTCAGCTACAATAACATTCATGCCTGTTTCTTCTTTTATACAAAGATCTAAATCTTTCAACAGTGCACCACCGCCTGTTAAAACCATTCCTCTCTCATGGATATCGGCACCTAATTCAGGAGGAGTGTTTTCTAGAGCTGTTTTTACTGCTGATACTATGCCTTGAACAGATTCTTGAAGCGCTTCTAATGTTTCATTACTATTTATAGTAAATGACTGGGGCACCCCTGCAGCTAGATTAGTTCCTTTAACTTCTATTTCTAAAAGATCGCTTGTTGGATAAGCAGATCCAATTTCATGTTTAATTTTTTCTGCTGTAGGTTCGCCTATTACACAACCATAGTTTCTGCGTACATAGCTAATAATAGATTCTGAGAATGTATCTCCACCTATTCTTGTAGACGATGCATACACTATCCCATTAAGTGAAATTGTTGCAACTTCAGATGTACCACCACCTATATCGCAGACCATGTAGCCTCTAGGCTCATCAAGTGGCATGCCTGCACCAACAGCTGCTGCCATAGGTTCATCAATAAGATGAACAACTCTAGCTCCTGCTCCAGTTGCAGATTCTCTTATTGCTCTTCTTTCAACCTGAGTCGCACCACACGGAACACATATCAAAACTCTCGGGCTGGGTCTAAACCATGCGCTTTTATGCACTTTCTTAATGAAGTGTTGAAGCATTTTCTCACATATCGTAAAATCTGAAATTACTCCATCTTTAAGAGGTCTTATAGCTGTTAATCCAACAGGTGTTCTTCCCAGCATATTTTTTGCCTCAATACCTACAGCCTCAACCTTTTTGTTTGCTCCTTTGTCATCTCTGATAACTACTACAGAAGGCTCATCAAGAACAATGCCTTTGCCTTTCATATATATTAGAGTGTTTGCTGTTCCTAAGTCTATTGAGATATCCGTAGAAAACATGCCTGCAATCTGTTTAATGAAGTTTAACATTTAGACTCCTTTTAATAATTTAATTAATACTTGGTTTAGAACCTTTGGATTTGCTTTACCTTGCGTTTCTTTCATAATTTGACCAACAAAAAATCCCATTAGTTTATCTTTTCCATTTCTGTAATCTTGAACTTCTTTTGGATGCATTTCCAGTAATTTTTTTGCAACATCTGTAAGTAAATCTGGGTCAGATATCTGTTCAATGTTATTACTTGCAATAATCTGATCTACAGGAACTGAGCTTATCCATGCTTCAGAGAGAATTTCTTTTGCTTGTTTCATCGATATTTTTCCATCACCGATATAGTTATTAAGCTTAGCTACATCTTCAGGTTTTACTTTAGCTTGTGAAATATCTATATTATTTTTATTACATAACCCAATTACTTCACTAAGAATAAAATTAGCCAGAAGTTGAATCTCTGATGTTGCAGTTTTTATAGATTGCTCAAAGTAATCAGATAATTCTGAGGAAGATGATAGTATTTCAGCATCATCAATTTTTATAGAGTATTCATTAATAAATCTTTCTTTTTTAGTATCTGGTAGTTCAGGTAAGAATTGTTTAATACGAGATATCTCATCATCACTGATAGAGACAGGTAGTAAATCTGGATCAGGAAAATATCTATAGTCATTTGCTTCTTCTTTTGATCTCATTGGTCTTGTTTCATTTTTTTTCGGATCATACAATCTTGTCTCCTGATTGACAGAACCTCCTGATTCTAATATTTCTTGTTGTCTGTCTACTTCGTAATTTATTGCGCTCTCTACAAATTTAAATGAGTTAATGTTTTTTATCTCAGCTCTGATTCCGAATTTATCACCAGGCTTTCTAAGTGAGATATTTGCATCACATCTGAATGATCCTTCCTCCATATTTCCATCACTGATACCTAAACATCTTACAATAGAGTGTATTTTTTTTAGATATGCAACTGCTTCTCCAGCAGATCGCATATCAGGCTCAGATACTATCTCAATTAAAGGAGTACCTGCTCTATTTAAATCAATTGCACTTTGGCCGTCATAAAGGTCGTGAATCGATTTACCAGCGTCTTCCTCTAGATGTGCTCTTGTTATGCCTATAACCTTCTCATTGCCATCAACATTAATACTCAATTTCCCATCGTACACTACAGGAAGCTCATATTGAGAAATTTGATATCCTTTAGGCAAGTCTGGATAGAAATAATTTTTACGTGCGAAAATAGATTTTTCTGCAATTTTAGCATCCACAGATAATCCAAACATTATCGCCATCTCAACAGCTTTTTTGTTTAGCACTGGCAGAACTCCGGGCATAGCTAGATCGATAACTGATGCCTGTGTATTCTGCTCTGCGCCAAAATTAGTTGAAGATGATGAGAACAGTTTGCTGTTAGTTGCTAGCTGCACATGTATCTCTAAACCTATTACAGTTTCCCACATATTAGTCATTTGGCTCCTGAACATGCCAGTCCGTCTCTCTTTGATAGAGATGACATAACTTTAGAATGTTCTTTTCATCAAAATGATTTCCAATAATTTGTAATCCTAATGGTAGTTTATCTTTGAAACCCATTGGTATCGACATAGCTGGAAGGCCTGCTAAATTTGTACTTACAGTATATACATCAGATAAATACATAGCTATTGGGTCATTCATTTTTTCACCAATTTTAAATGCTTTGTCCGGTGTAGTAGGTCCTAATATAAGATCTACCTCACTAAAAGCATTTTTGAAATCTTGAGCAATAAGGTTTCTTACTTTTTGAGCTTTTAAATAATAAGCATCATAATAACCAGCTGACAAGGCATAAGTTCCTACAAGGATTCTTCTTTTGACTTCTTTACCAAAACCCTCTGATCTAGATTCTCTATATAATTCCTCTAGAGAGGATGCTTTTTTAGACCTATGACCAAATCTAACTCCATCGAATCTTGACAAATTTGATGAACACTCAGCAGGAGCTACAACTTGATAAGCTGATACACCTAGCCCTGTATGTTCAAGTTTAATATTTTTTATTTTACATCCAATTTTTTCTAAAACTTTTATTGAATCAAAAAATGATTTTTTTACTTCATCATTTAAATCTTTTGTAAATTCATCAGGTATACCAATTGTATATGTACTTTTATTATTATTGATACAATAATCGTAATAATCCGGAACATCCACGTCAGAACTTGTTGAGTCTTTTGGGTCATGACCAGAAATTTCTTTCAATAAAACTGCTGCATCTAGCGCATCTGTTGTAAATAGACCTGCTTGGTCTAGGCTTGATGCAAAGGCAATCATTCCAAATCTAGACACCCTTCCATAAGTTGGCTTGAGTCCACAAATCCCACATAGAGATGCAGGTTGCCTAATTGAACCTCCTGTATCAGTTCCTGTTGAACAAGGAGATATCCTAGCCGCAACAGCAGACGCTGATCCTCCTGAGGATCCGCCAGGAACATAATCTTTATTCCATGGATTTTTAACTGGACCATAAAAGCTTGTCTCATTAGAAGATCCCATAGCAAACTCATCCATATTAGTTTTACCAAGCATTATAGTTCCTGCATTGTTGAGTTTCTCGATTACAGTCGCGTCATATGGACTTATAAAATTATCAAGCATTTTAGATCCACATGAAGTTTTCACACCTTTAGTACAAAAGATATCTTTTTGAGCTATGGGTAGTCCAGATAAAGGTTTGAAAATTCCTTTCGAAATTTCATCATCAATCTCTTTTGCCTTTCTCATTGCAGATTCTTCTGTAACTGTGATAAAACAGTTAAGATCGTCATCATTATCTTTAATACGATTTAGATAATCGCTTGTTAGTTCTGATGCACTAACATCTTTATTTTTAATAGCAGTTAAAATTTCGATTACAGATTTGTAGGCCATGTCAGTCTAATATTTTTGGTACAGTATAGTATCCATCTTTTGTTTTAGTTTGATCATACTGATTTTCATTTCTATTGATGTTTTTCTTTGATACATCATCTCTTAAAGGTTGATTAAAATCTAATGGATGTGCCATAGGCGCTAACCCATCTGTAGGCGCTGCATCAATCTCTCCAATTAGTTTGAGAATGTTATCTAAATTCTTAGATAGCTCATCAATATCGCTCTCAGGAATACTGAGTTTTGATAGAAATGTTAACTTATCAATAGTTTTTTTATCCATTATTATTTCGAGATGAAGTAAATCTTCCGTGACTATTATAGTCTAAGTGTATCCTTATGTCTGTAAAATCCTCAGATTCTAATATGGATTTGACACTAAAGGCCTGTGAAGCACCATTTTCTAAAAAAAGTATGCCTGACTTTGTTAATGTTTTTTTTGAGAAATGAATTATATTTTTTATGTCTTCTAGTCCGTCTTCACCTGAAAATAAAGCAATAGAAGGTTCATTGATTAATACAGATTCATTAATTAGTGTATCATCAGCAGATATATAAGGAGGATTACTAAAAATCATATCCAAACTATTATGAGCAAATGGCTTTAGCCAATCTGCGCAAATTATACTAATGTTATTGTATTTACATAATGATGTATTTGTCTTTGCTACGTTAATAGCATCGAGACTGATATCTGACATTATTACTTGCCAGTTGGGTCTCTCGTTTGCAATTGTGATACCTACACAACCAGAGCCAGTTCCAGCATCTAGTAAAACACATCTTCTTTTTTCCTTGTAAATTAAATCACCTTGTTTGATAATTTCATCAACAATTGACTCAGTTTCCGATCTTGGAATGAGAACTTTATCATTTATGTAGAATTCATCTTTATAAAATATATGTTTATTTAGTATTTGAGACAGAGGTTTTTTTAACCTTAGCTCTAAAAGTTCATTAATTTTTTTTATAATTAATTCTGATATTTCATTATCAAGTTCAGCATATAATTTTGACTTATTAGTGTTAAGGACATGCATGAATATATAGTCAACTTCAATCTTACATTCTTCTTTAGATTGACCTGTATTTTGCTCAAGGAAATATGCAGCTTTTTTTATAGCCTGCATTAAGTTCATTACTTTCTTGACTCTTCCATAAGAGCCTCAATTAGAGGTTCAATGTCACCCTCAATGAGCTGTTCAAGTTTATATAGCGTAAGATTAATGCGATGATCTGTAACCCTTCCTTGTGGAAAGTTATATGTTCTTATCCGTTCAGATCTATCACCTGATCCAACTTGTTTTTTTCTGCTTTCGTCAGTATCTTTTTTTTGTTTTTCTTGTTCTGCAGACAGGAGTCTAGAGTGTAAATATTCTAATGCTTTTGCCTTGTTTTTATGTTGCGAACGGTCATCTTGACACTCAGAGACGATACCGGTTGGTAAGTGAGTAATTCTTACGGCAGAATCAGTTTTATTTACGTGTTGTCCACCCGCTCCAGATGCTCTATATGTATCTATTCTTAAATCTGCGGGATTAATTTCTATATCGTCAACTTGCTCTACTAATGGTAATACTGCAACTGTAGATGCAGATGTGTGGACTCTGCCTTGAGTTTCAGTATTTGGCACTCTCTGAACTCTATGTGTGCCTGATTCAAACTTCAAATTCCCATAAACATTTGTACCTGATATTTTAAAAATTATTTCTTTGAAGCCTCCATGATCACTCTCATTACTATTTATTATCTCTACTATCCAGTTATTCTTTTCAGAAAATTTTGAGTACATCTTATATAAATCTCCTGCAAATATCGCAGCTTCTTCTCCACCAGTTCCTGCCCTTATCTCCATATATATATCTCTTGAATCATTTGGATCTTTTTCAACCGTTGCCTCTATAATTTTTTCTTCAGTTTCTTTTAAATCTTTTTCATAAGAATGAAGTTCTTGCTCTGCTATCATTCTCATTTCTTTATCATCATCATCAAGTAAACTTTTTGTATCAACAATCAAATTTTCAATATCCATATATTTTTGAAATAATTTTACACCTGGCTCAAGCTTAGTTAATTCTTGATTTAGACTTTTCATTAAGTTTCTGTCTGAGTAAACTTCAGGAGAACTTAATTGTTTAGTGATATCTTGATAGCTAGAGAGATACCCCTCAAGCTTAGCTCGCAGATCCTGATTCATTAGTTTTCTTTAAATATATCATTAAGCTTCTGAATCTTATCTTCATCAAGATTTGGATACAGCTCTTTAAGCTTAATTGTAGTATCGTGAGCTAGTTTGTTCTTAAGCGATTCTGAAATATAATCTATTATAGATTCTATGTCTTCACCATTCTTTGACATATTTTTTGCCTTTATAACTATTCCATTTGTAATATCATCTACATATTCTCTATAGTTTTTTATAACCTCTGAACTGTTATTTTCTGAAAGCCAGTTTTTATATTCTACAATCTTAAATTTGATAATCTCTTCAGCTTCTTTAATAGATTTTTCTCTTATTTTGTAATTCCTTTCAATTATTTCTCCCAGGTCATCAATAGTGTAAAGATAAACGTTATCCAAATTTTTTATCTGTGATTCAACATCTCTAGGAACTCCTAAATCAATTATTACAAGCGATTCATTATTTCTTTTATCAAGTGCACTTTCAACATTCCCTTTTCCAATTAATGGTAAAGAGCTAGATGTAGATGTAATTATAATATCAAATTCATGAATGATATTTGATAAGTTATTCAAATGAGAATATCGACATTCATTGTCAGAAGCTATCTTTTTACCTTTTTCCTCTTTCCTATTGCATATAGTTATGTTGTTAACATTATTAGACTTGAGATATTTAAGTGCGAGCTCTGTCATTTCACCAGCACCTATTAATAGACATTTCTTTTCTTCAATATTTGAAAATATTTTTTTTATTAGTAATATTGATGTATACATAAATGATATGGCGTTTCCACCAATATCTGTGTTAGTACGAACATTTTTTGCTACCGAAAATGAATATTCAAAAAGCCTCTTTAATTTACTATCAATAGTTTTATTTTCTAATGCATTTTTATAGGAATTTTTTACTTGCCCTAATACTTCACTTTCACCAACTACCATAGAGTCCAGACCTGATACAACTTTAAACAAGTGTCTTATTGCATCTTCTTCTTGATAGCTGTACATGTGAGTGACAAAAGACTGAAATTCCTTTTCTGATAGTAGCCAATCTTTAATATCTTGATCACCGTTTGTACTATCCGTATAAATCTCAGTTCTATTACATGTAGAAATGATAATAACTTCATTGATTTCTGAAGATTTTTTTATTCTCCTTAATAATAAAGAGGACGTATCTCCACTAAAGGAAAATTTTTCCCTAATATCTATGCTTGCAGATTTATGATTAAGCCCTGTAACTGATATGGTCATTTATGTTCCCTATTAACATAATAGCATGTGCTATTATACATCTATGATGAAAAATTCAAAATTTATAACCATAATTGCCCTACTATTATTGTTATCTTGTAGCTCATCCCCAGACGATAAAATTGTATTAAAAACAAAGGAAATCTCATATCAAGGCTCAGGTGACAAATATAGGTCTATCTACTACAAAATTACTACAGAGCTCTTATTGCATAAAGGTAGAGTAAGCGAAGCTGTCGATATTTTTTCATCAAATATTCACTACTTTACCAATGAAAATGATTTTCTCAATATGATAAATAATGCTAGAGATCTTAGGCAGTTTGAGGCTATTAAAATAATAGTGAATAAATGGTTAGAAATAGATAACAAAGATAGTTATGCACATAAAATTGCTTTTTCAATCTATATTGAACTTGGTGAATTTGATTTAGCAAATAAGCATTTCAATTTTTTGTACAACGAATATCTAGAAAAAAATCAAAAATCTTACATAGATATCGAAAGCATTCTATCTAAAAATATAATTACAAAAAATGTGATTGAGTATTTTGAAAATAATCTTTCAAATTATGATAATCAAACTTTATTATTATCATATATAGATTTACTACAAAAAAATAATCTTGATGAACTTGCAATTTCATATTTTAAAAATGAAAAAATAAAAAAAGATAGGATTATAACTAGAAAATATTCTAAATCTCTTTCAAAATTAAACAAAACAGATATGGCTATAACAACTCTAGAAGACTATCTAGATAGTTCATCAGTTACTGACAGGGAAGTATCATTTGAGTTATTAGGCTTATATCTAAAGGTTGACAAATTTGACCAATCAACATTACTTGCAGATAAGCTTGTAAACATAGACTACTCAGATAATGATTTTATTTTTCGAGTCGCATTATTATGTTTCGACAATGAGAATTATAATTTGTCCGAAAAATATTTTAATATATTGTTATCAAATTCATATGCTTCAGATAATATAAATTTTTTTCTCGGTCAAATAGACTATGAAAAAGGAAGATATGATGAAGCACTACTTCATTACAATAGAATTCAACAGGGCACATTCGTTAATACGAAAATCTTAAGTGCCTCAAAAGCATTATATAAAAAACATGGAATAGAAAAGGCTTTGTCATATATTGAAAGTAAAATTAGCTTAAAGAATAAGAGTGATACGCTTAGATTGTTGTCATTAAAATTATCAATTTATGAAGAGGCTAAACAAATAAATAATATTATAAACACATCGAGCAAAATATTGTTGGATTTCCCAGATGATGTGAGAGCTCTCTATACTCGTGCGATTGCATTTGAGAAGCAAGGAGATATTTCAAGTATGAGTAGGGATTTCGAAAAAATGATTATGCTTAATCCCTATGATTCAATAGCTTTGAATGCATATGGTTATAGTCTAGCAATCAACAACATGAAACTTAATAAGGCAGAGAGCTTAATTAGAAGAGCAATAGAAATAGACCCTGGAAATCCCGCAATAATTGATAGTCTGGCATGGGTCTTGTATTTAAAAGGATCATATGAAAAAGCACATACATACTCATCACTCGCATACTCCAAAGATCAAGATCCAGAGATAGTTGAACATTACTACAAAATATTATTAGCAATCAATCAATTTGATAAGGCAGAAAAAATACTCAAAAAAACCATAATCAATAATCCTAATAATAAGAAATTACTTAAACTATTAATAAATGGTAATCAAAATGCATCAGTTATTGAAATGTAAATCATATGCTAAGATTAACCTATGTCTTCATGTACTAAATAAGAGAACAGATGGATATCATGATATAGAGAGTATATTCGACACGATTAATTTGTATGATGAATTATCTTTTAAAACAAATAATCTTAACAAGATAAGGTTTAGTTCAAATTCAAAAAAGATTGACCAATCTGATAATTTAATAACTCAAGCTTACAAAGAGATTTCAGATAATTATGATATTGCTGGTGTTGATGTCTTTTTAAATAAAAAAATACCAATAGGAGCTGGTTTAGGGGGAGGAAGCTCTAATGCAGCTATTACACTTCTTGCACTAAATTATTTGTTTAAGCTTAATTTATCTAATGATGAACTTATAGAGCATTCTCAAAAATTAGGATCAGACATACCTTTTTTCATAAACGGTGGCTCAGCTATAATAAAAGGTAGAGGTGAAATAATTGAGAAAATTAATCTTGATGAGAAATATTATGTAATTATCATTTCGGACTTACTCATTCATACAAAAGATATATTTCAAGTTTTACTGTCTGATAGCTATACAAAAAAAATGGATGAAGCTGATTTATTGAATTCTCATCATAATTCGCTTGAGAGAGTGGTTATGACAAAATATCCGGTCTTAAAAGAGACAAAATATTGGCTTTCCTCCTTTGGTAGAGTTAGAATGTCCGGTACAGGAAGCACGCTATACATTGAGTATGATAATTACGAAAGTGCAGAAAAGGCCAATAAGGAAATTGGACGGAAATACAAATCATTAATGGTGAGTAGTCTAAAATCGTATGATGTTTTTTCTTAATAATTTGGGGTGTAGCCAAGCGGTAAGGCAGCGGGTTTTGATCCCGTCATTCGGAGGTTCGAATCCTTCCACCCCAGTTTTGGAACAATAAAATGGTAGATTTAAAAACATCAATGATATTCTCCGGCAACGCTAACAAAACGTTGGCTAAATCAGTAGCTAAGAATCTTGGCATGACCGTTGGCAAAGCATCTGTAAAAACTTTCAGTGATGGTGAAATATCAGTTGAAATAGAAGAAAATGTCCGAGGTCAGGATGTCTATATTATTCAACCACTTTGTGATCCTGTTAATAACAATCTCATGGAATTACTCATAATGGCAGACGCCTTAAAAAGATCATCTGTGGAGAGGATATCGGTTGTTTTGCCATATTTTGGATACTCACGTCAAGACAGACGAGCTAGATCTGCAAGAGTACCAATTACTGCAAAAGTTGTTGCGAATATGCTCACAAGCATGGGAGTAGAGAGATTATTAACAATCGACCTTCACGCAGATCAAATTCAAGGCTTCTTTGATATCCCTGTGGATAATATCTATGCAACACCATTATTTTTGGCGGACATCCACAAACAAAGCTATGACGATATTATTGTAGTATCACCTGACGTTGGAGGAGTTGTAAGAGCTAGAGCTCTTGCAAAACAACTTAATTCTGACTTGGCAATAGTTGATAAAAGAAGACCGGAGGCCAACGTATCAGAAGTTATGCAAATTATCGGTGATGTTAAAGGAAAATGTTGTATTATAGTAGACGATATATGTGATACGGCAGGTACATTGTGTCATGCAGCAGATGCACTCAAAGATAAAGGAGCATCGGCTGTATATGCATACATTACTCATGGAATATTCTCTGGAAAAGCTGATCAGAATATAATTAAATCAACTATTGATGGGATAATTGTCACAGATACAATCAAATTATCAAAGAGAATCACAGATACTAAAAAAATTAGACAAATCACTGTGGCAGAGATGTTAGCAGAAACTCTAAGAAGAATTGATAATAAAGAATCTGTTAGTTCACTTTTCATAGAATAAGAGTATAATCCTACAAAATATTATGAACACTGAATATATATTACAAGCTAAAACTAGAGATAGCTCAGGTACTGGGACTTCTAAGAAAATTAGAAGAGATAACGGTATTCCAGCAGTAGTTTATGGAGATATAGATAATAGTAATATAGTTCTCGATGCGAATGAGGTCGCTAAACAAGTAAGAGACTCTGGATTTTACAGTAGTGTTATTAAATTAACTTTAGGCAAAGAAACTATTGATGTAATTTTAAAAGATCTTCAAAGAGATCCAAGAAAATCAAATATTACTCATATGGATTTTTTTGCTGTTGATAAAAATAAAGCAGTTGTTGTAAATGTTCCTATTATGTTCATAAATGAAGATATATGTGTCGGAGTCAAAATGAGCGGTGGCATGATTTCTCATATTCAATCAGAACTCGAAATTTCTTGTCTACCTAAAGATATACCTGAAAATATCACAGTTGATATCTCAGAACTTGAAATAGGGCATAGTGTACATTTATCTGAAATCAAGATGCCGGCTAATGTTGTATTGGCAACGCCAGTTGACGATGAACATGATTCACCTGTAGTAAGTTGTTATGAGCCTAAGGCAGAGAAAGTAGAAGAAGTTGTAGCTGAAGCTGCAGATACTGAAGCTGGCGATGATGCTGATAAAGCTGATACTACCGAGCCGAAAGAAGAAGAAAGTAAATAAAAATTCAAACATGACTTCTGAAGATAACCTTCCAGCATTGATTGTCGGACTAGGTAATCCTGATAAAAAATTTCTCCCAACCAGGCATAATATAGGTTTTTGGTTTATAGAATCTCTAGCGAATAGTCTTCAAGTCAGTTTTAAGGATAATTCAAAAAAAGGAATCCAAGAGACATCTTTTGAGTCTGAAAAAATTAATATCAAGCTTCTTAAACCTATGACTTTTATCAATGATAGCGGAACACCTTTGAAAAATTTTATTAAGAATACAAATATCACACCATCAAAAATAATTGTAGCCTATGATGATTTAGATTTAGCCGCAGGTAAAATTAGGCTGAGATTTTCAGGAGGAAGTGGCGGCCATAATGGCATAAAAGATATTATAGAAAAGCTAGGCACCAATGATTTTTGGAGATTGAAGATTGGAATAGGTAAACCCGCTTCAAAAGATGATGTAATATCATATGTTCTTGGAAAACCATCTCCTAATGACAGAGAGGAAATAAATAAAGCGATAGATATTATAATTCATAACTCAAAAGACTTGCTTCAAGGCTCATACACTAACTTTATGAATAATCTTAATGGAGATGTAGATGGGATTTAAGTGTGGCTTAGTAGGTATGCCTAACGTGGGTAAGTCATCTATTTTTAATCTTTTAACTTCTCAAAAGATTGACGCTAAGAATTTTCCTTTTTGTACTATAGATCCAAATATTGCAACTGTTGAAGTACCCGATAAAAGACTAGATAAGCTATCAGATTTGAATGCTTCTAAAAATAAAATTAATGCTGTTATAGAGTTTGTTGATATTGCCGGCTTAATAAAAGGAGCCTCAAAAGGTGAAGGTTTAGGAAATGACTTTTTAACACACATTAGAAACACAGATGCTATTGCACATGTTGTAAGGTTCTTTATTGATGATGATATAATACATGTTAATGGTAAGCCAAATCCCGAATCTGATTTCAATGACATAAATACAGAATTAATACTCTCAGATATCAACACTTTGGAGAGTGTGACTAATAGAATTACTAAAGCAAAAATATCAGAAAAAGAAAAGCTTTATTTAAAAGAAGAAATAACCTCAGCCCTTGATAAATTAAATTCTAGTATTTTTGTAGAAAAAGAAGATCTTGAAAAAGTTCAAGAACATTTTCCTGATATTAAGTTATTAACACAAAAACCCATGTTTGTTATTGCTAATATAAATGAAGATACATCTAAAGATGAGTTAGATAAGTTTAAAGCTAATATAGCGAAGAATATAAAAGTAGTTGAAGTAAACGTTAAGGTAGAAACAGATCTCAGTGAACTTTCAACCGAAGAAAGAAAAGAGTTCATGACAGAATTTGGGATAGAGGAGTCTGCACTATCAAAAATTATCAAAAATGGATATAGCTTACTTGGTTTAAAAACATTTTTTACATCTGGAGAGAAAGAATCTAGGGCATGGGCTGCAAAAAAGTATTTTAATGCTCAGGAATGTTCAGGTATTATACATACAGATATTCAAAAAGGGTTTATCAGAGCAGAGACTGTCTCTTACAATGACTACATTGAGAGTGGAAGTGAACAAGCTTCAAAAGCTAATGGAGTCTGGAGACAGGAAGGTAAAGATTACATTGTTCAAGAAGGCGATGTGATTTATTTTAGATTTAATATTTAAGGTCATGTAGCTCAGTTGGTTAGAGCACAGCACTCATAACGCTGCGGTCGGTGGTTCAAGTCCACCCATGACCACTAACAAAGCAATTCTCACAGTCTCTCACAGTATCAAAACCAAACAAATACCCAATAAAATCCTATACTTATTGACCTCTATTAGTCTATAGACATCTATCACAAT
>JAPOHH010000007.1 GCA_029979505.1 bacterium
CCATCCTTTAAGAAAATCAATGTCTATAGATTCTATCTCGTGGTATATCTCATGGTGTGTCTTTTTTAGGTTATTAATTATATTTCCAAGTTCTGTTTTAAGCTGTTTAAAATATTCGAACCTGTAGTTACTAACAATACTATTGTTCTTAACCAACTGCTCATCCCAAAAGGTTAAATCTGTGGTGTTTTTGGTTTTAAGAAGATAATTTCGTTGTTTGATAATTTTGTTATATGTGCTTAAAGCATCATATGAACCATGTTCCACGTGGAACACACCAGAGTCAACAAAGTCTCTTCTGTAACTTGAATCATTTAGTAATATATTATTGAAGCCAAAAACAAGAGCATAACAGGGAAATTTTGTGATAAGTGTTTTTTTTGATAGTTTTTTGTTATTAAGAAGACATTTAGCTGATTTTAGTGATTTTTCAATGAATATATTGTAATTTATATCATTTTGAATGAAGTTAAGAGAAATTTTGAAGCAAAGTTTATTGTTTTTAATAAGATCTTGATTAGTAATAGATTTAAAAGACTTAAGATTAGAACAGAAGTATAAAGATTCTAGAATAGTTGTTTTACCAGCGTTGTTAGCACCGGTTAATATAGTTATGGGTGTGTTAAATTTTATGTTAGCAAGCGATACAGATCTAAAATCTTGAAGGTTTAAAGAAGTAATCCGCACACTAGACACGCATAGGCATTATGACGTACACAGAATCCTTGTTAGACTCATCAATAAGTATGCACCCTGAGTTCTGGTCATTCACACAAATGTCAACAGAGTCACCATCTATAGCGTCAATAACATCCTGAAGATATGAAATATTAAATCCTATTGACATGTCTTCGCCGTCATACTGAGCGTCTATTTGATCCTCTCCAACTTCGCTTTCAGTGTTGCTCGAAATAAGATGTAGTGAGTTTTGAGAAGGCGTTAGTTTCACACCTTTATATTGTTGATTGACTACTTTAGAGATAATATTTAGTGAGTTTTTAAATACAAGCTTATCAACCTTTATGGTAGATTGGGTTTGTTCTGGTATCACTTTATTAAAATTCGGATAAGATCCCTCTATAAGTTTAGATATCAATATAAATCCACCTATATTAAAAGTTACCGTGTTAGAAGATATATTAACTTCTGTTAAATTATCTGAAATTCCATCAAATGCTGCTAAAATCCTATTTAATTCAACAATAGCTTTTCGTGGTATAATTATAGATACATTATCTTCACATTTAATGGGTGTTGTATGCTTTGCTAAGCGATGGCCATCAGTGCATACAGATACTAGTTGTCCGTCGGTAGAACAAATATGAAGGCCATTTAAGAAATGACGCGCATCTTGATATGCCATTGCAAAAGATGTTTTTGATATAAGTTTTATCAGGTCTTTTTGGTCTATATTTAATACTGCTGTTGATTCACCACTAGTCATATCAGGATAATCTTTAGAATCTAGAGTTTGCAGAGAGACTTTACTCTTACCTGCTGTAATATCAATTTTTTTCCCGTCATATAATAATGTTATTTCATCGTGTGCTGATAATGCGTTACAAATTTCTAGGAGTTTCTTTGCTGGGACCGTAAAACTTCCATCTTCATCAGAATTACAGGGTACATTACTAGTAACTTGTATCTCTAAGTCTGATGCTACGAATTCAGCAACATTACCTTTAATTGTTACTTTGAGGTTACCTAGTATAGCTAGTGTCTGTTTTGCTTCAGCAGTAGGCGCTACATTCTTTATTTTCTCTATTAATTCTTTCGTATTAAATATTAATTTCATATATATATTATATGTTATTTTTATAATTTCTTTTTTATTATTTTTGCTACGCGTTATCTAGAATTGGCTGTTCAATGTTAGTGAATATGCATATTGTTAGATGTTTAGAAGTTGTGGATAAAATCAGCGTTTTATTTTATTAACAGGTTTTACCCATTGTTTAAAATGTGAACTATATTGATATAATCTTGAGCAATTTGTGAATCTTCGTTCTTTAATTTTATTATTTTTTTATTCGCATGTAGAACCGTTGTATGATCTCTGCCCCCGAAACCATCACCTATAGAAGGAAGACTATTATTTGTTAGGTCTTTACAAAGCGCCATAGCCATATGCCTAGGTAGCGTTATCTTCTTATCACGTTTACTCGAGAGCATATCACTAACCCTAGTCTTATAATAATTAGCGGTGACTTTTTGTATTTGTTCTATGGTAATCATTCTTTGGTTGAGTGAAAGCAAATCAGCAAGGGTTTCTTTTGTAAATTCTAGGGTAATATCACATTTTTTAAATCTAGACGTTGCTACAACCCTTCTAAGATTTCCCTCCAGTTCTCTAACATTTGAGTTTATGTTTTTAGCAAGAAAAAATGCTACCTCTGTTGAGATGGGGGACCCTAATGCATCTGATTTGGACTGAAGTATTGCTACTCTTGTTTCCAAATCTGGTGGGTCAATACACACATTCATACCCCAAACTAATCTAGATTTGATTCTATCTTCTAAACCTGTTATCTCCTTTGGGTACTTGTCACATGTTAGGACTACTTGTTTTTTATATTCGAATAACGCGTTAAATGTGTGAAAGAATTCTTCTTGAGACCGTTCTTTACCAGCAAAAAACTGAATATCATCTATCAACAATACATCTAAGTTTCTATAAAATTTCTTAAACTCATCCATTTGGCTGTTCCTCAGCGCTGTCACCATGTTTTGCACAAATTTTTCAGAGTGTAAGTAGACAACCCTTTTGTTCTCTTTGTCTAATTGATTTCCTATAGAGTGAAGTAGATGTGTTTTCCCTAATCCAACACCACCATAAATATAAAGAGGGTTGAACATACCCGGTTCGTTTATTACAGACAGACAGGCAGCCTTAGCCAGTTGATTTGATTTACCCTCAACGAACGTATCAAAATTCATATCTTTATTTAGGTTTGTCCTAAACCCCCTTGGAACCTCTACTGTCTTTTCTGGCTTAACAATGCTTTCAACATTTAGGCTTACGTCCATATTTGTTCCTACTTGACCAACAACAACCATAATTTGCTCCATAAACTTTTTCTCAATTTCATCTTTCATGAACTTGTTTGGAGCCAATAGTTTTATACCAGATTCACTATACTTCACGGCCAAAGGGTTTATCCACGTCCGCATTTCTTTTTCAGACAAAACTTTAGACAGTTCTTCGGTACACTTTTTCCAAATTTTTTTTTCTTCAACCATAGGGACATTCAATATCTCATGAAAAAAGTTAAATTAATATATTGACATAATGATAATATCGAATCACTATACTCACCATGAAACGTACTTTTCAACCAAGTAATATTAAACGCAAAAGAACGCATGGTTTTAGAGCAAGAATGAAAACTGCTGCAGGCCGTGCTGTACTGAGCTCTAGAAGAGCAAAAGGACGCGCTGTACTTTGCCCATAATTTGTTTTCCTCAAAAAAAGACTCAATAATTATCTCAAAAAACACTCTGATTTTTTTCAGAAATCAAAAAAAGATATCTTCATCCAATATAACTCTGTTCTATTGTTTGTACCCAGATTCAAAAATAGGCATTAAGATATCCAAGAAGGCTATACCCCTTGCTGTTTCTAGGAACTCTCTGAGGAGAAAACTGAGAGAAACATTTAGATCTTATGAATTTGATAAAGAGCATTATGCAGTACTTTTGTCTATCAGCAATAAAATACAAGCTGAAAAAAAAGATATAAATGATATTCTATTGCGAGAATGGATATCATTATTAAACCAATTACAATCATAATCATAGGTTTGGCTAAATCATACCAGTTATTCTTATCGCCAATTTTACCTATTAGCTGTAGATATACACCATCATGCTCCCAATATTTTATTGAATCATTGAGGTCATTTGGTTTATTTAAAGGCATATATCTGACCATTAAAAGAGTTTGCAGATGCAGACCGGGTTGCGGGTACGGTTATGACCCGGTTCCGCAAAAGAAGGACGGGTCTAAATGAATAGACTTTTTCTATATAGTGGACTGCTTTTTATCCTCATACTTATTTTTGATGCTTATGATAGAGACTATAATCAGACTGCGATAATCAAAAACAATCAAGATGTAATCGTCAATCCAACTAATACAAAAGAACCACCGGCAGCACAACTAACCAAGAAACAGATTCCTAATGCTACAGTGTCGACAGCTAAAACAATTGCGACAATACAAAACTCAAAATTATCCGTTAAATATGACAGCAACTCCGGAGAACTATTATATGCGGAACTCAAAGAATATTCAGTAGACCTTGGATCAGACACTAACATTGTAATTTTAGATTTTGACAAAAAAAAGTACTCTGCATCTTCTGATTTACAAATTATGGAATCAGAATCAACACCTAGATATACTCCAATCAAGTCTGATAACAGTGCCACCACCCTAGTGGCAACCAACATAGAAGGTTTAACTTTGACTAAGGAAATTAGATTATTAGAAAATACTCATCAAATTATTATTAGTAATAGCATCACTAATAACACTAATAAAAACATAAACGTACGTAATTACGAGACTATATCTAGAGACAACAATAGCGAAGCAAGCATTATGCTGCCTACTTTTACTGGTGGCGCATACTATGACGAAACAAATAAATTCTCAAAATTATCTTTTGATGAAATAGCCGATAATACGCAATCTATTAAAGCAAAAAATAGCTGGATCAGCATGATAGAGCATTATTTCTTTTCAGCATGGCTGCCTACTACAGATTTAGGTAAGACTATTTATACAGACTATCAAAGCAACATCTACACTATTGGAAGTACCACAGATTATACAATAGTTGCTCCTGGTGAAGCCATCAGTTATGAATCACTCATGTTTGTTGGGCCTAAGCTACAGTCTGAAATATCAGTCCTAACAGAAGGATTAGATTTAACTGTTGACTATGGGGTTCTGACTTTTTTGTCCGCACCTTTATTTTGGATTCTTGAATCTATTAATATAATTTTTGACAACTGGGGTTTTTCTATTATTGCGCTCACTTTGTTAATAAAGGCCGTCTTTTTCAAATTATCTGAAACAAGCTACAGGTCTATGGCACAAATGAAAAAGCTAACCCCAAGAATGCAAGCTCTTAAAGAGAGATATTCCGAGGACAAGAAAAAATTTAGTGAAGCGCTTATGCGCATGTATAAAGAAGAAAAAGTAAACCCTCTTGGCGGCTGTTTGCCAATATTAATTCAAATACCCGTATTTATTGCACTTTACTGGGTGCTTGTTGAGAGCATAGAAATTCGACATGCGCCATTTGTGGGGTGGATACAAGACCTTTCATCAGCTGATCCTTTTTTCATACTCCCAATTGCTATGGGCGCGTCAATGTATGTGCAACAAAAACTTAATCCAGCACCAACAGACCCGATGCAGCAAAAAATATTCCTATTCTTACCTTTCATATTTACAGCACTATTTGCAACGTTTCCGTCCGGATTAGTCTTATACTGGCTAACTAACAACATTTTATCTATTGCTCAACAGTATGTGATTAATAAAAGAATAGTTGGCTAAGAAATGAACAGCGAAGCAATATGCGCTATTGCAACTCCTCCTGGCACATCTGCCTTAGGTGTAATTAGGATAAGCGGACCGACATTAAAAAAATTAATCAGCCCTATTTTTTCACAAGCGCTCAAAGACAGGACTGCAGTATTAACTAAAATATATGACGGCAAAACATTTATTGACAGTTGCGTATCAATATATTACCAGAGTCCTAAATCATATACAGGGGAGGATGTAATCGAAATCATTTGTCATGGCAATCAAATAATTTTAAATTCTATTCTAAAGCTATTAAATAACCTAGGCGTAAGAAATGCTGAGCCAGGCGAATTCACAAAAAGAGCTTTTTTCAATAATAAACTAAGTCTAGTTCAATCAGAAGCCGTTGCAGATTTAATTAGCGCCAGCAGTAAAAAGGCAGTATTGGCTGCACACAATTCATTAAGCGGACAATTTGTAAATGAAATTAATTCTGTTTGTAATGATGTTCTTATGACACGATCCGCGGTCGAGTCTGTTATAAATTTTCCAGAAGATGATGATGTACCTAATTTAAGTCAATCAAAAATATTGAATGATACTAATAAAGTATTATTGAAAATTGAGTCATTAATTAAGAATTCTGAACAAGGGTTGGCGCTAAATATTAGACCAACATACGCTGTAATAGGCAAACCAAATTCAGGAAAATCATCATTTATTAATAATCTTCTACGTAAAGACGCTTCTATCGTTACGAGAAAAAAAGGGACTACGCGTGATTCTATAACTTATGAACTTACACTCAACGACATTGTAATTAATATAATAGATACTGCCGGTATTCATGCTACTGATGATGAAATAGAAAAAGAAGGGATACTAAGATCCATAAAAGCAGCTGCTAGCGCAGATGCTATTATTTATATAATTGACGATACGCTGGGGCTAACGAATGAAGATGAGATGTTTATTAGAGACAATAATCTCAAGAACATTATATTCGTTTTTAATAAAATAGACTTAACAGAAAAGTCGCCTAAGATTGACTTTACTAAGCCACCTAAAATTTATCTGTCTGCAAAAACCGGTGAAGGCATGCATCTGATTAAACAAATCATTAAAGAATCTTTCGAGTCAAACAACACAACAGAAAATGTTTTTCTAGCCAGAACTAGACATATAGAACACCTTAAAGATGGTCTGGCCCATCTCACTAAATGTAATAGATTAATCAGCGAAGGCTCCTTAGACCTTGTTGCCGAAGAGTTACGATTGTCACATCTAGAAATATCTGCAATTTTAGGGCAAAATCCAACAGAGGATTTGTTAACTAAAATTTTTACTAGTTTTTGTATAGGTAAATAATGCAATCTTTTGATGTAATTGTTGTTGGAGGTGGACATGCAGGTTGCGAAGCTGCACATGCCTCAGCTCGTCTTGGAGTCAAAACTCTATTAATCACAATGAAGCTTGATGGAATAGGCCAGATGAGCTGCAACCCTGCAGTTGGCGGTATAGGCAAATCTCATTTAGCAAGAGAGGTTGATGCGTTAGATGGCCTCATTTGTAAAGCTGCTGATAAAGCAGCACTTCAATCAAGAGTTTTAAATTCTAGCAAAGGACCTGCAGTGAGAGCTACAAGGATTCAAACATGTAGAGATACTTACAAAAAAGTAATTCAACAAGAAATTATGCATCATGAGAACCTTACAGTTCTTCAGTCAACTGTGAAGACTATTGAGTTTGATGCAGACAATGTTACTGGCGTTTTGCTAGATACTGGCGAAACAATCAGAGCGTTATCTGTGATTTTAACTGCTGGCACTTTCCTTGATGGAGTGATTCATATGGGAGAGAAGACATTCTCAGCGGGAAGAGCTGGTGACCAAGCATCCATTGAACTTGAACGATATTTCAGAGAAAAAGGCTTTAATGTTCAAAGATTAAAAACTGGAACACCACCACGCATAAGCACACAGTCTATAAATTTTAAAAATCTTCAGAAACAAGATAGTGATGTGCCAACACCAATGCTCTCATATTTATATGATCATTATAGAGAATCCATTACTAACATCAAAAGGCTACCATGTTATATAACCTACACAAACAAGGATACACATAAAATAATTAGTGATGCAAAAAAACTTTCACCTCTTTTTAATGGGAAAATTAATTCTATAGGACCACGGTACTGCCCATCTATAGAAGATAAAGTTTATAGATTTGCAGATAAAGAAAATCATCAAATCTTTCTAGAACCTGAAACTTCTGATAATTTAGAAATATATCCAAACGGCTTATCAACCAGTTTGCCATTAGACATACAAAAAGAATTTTTGAAGACTATTCCTGGTTTAGAAAACTGCGAAATTACACAACCTGGATACGCAATTGAATACAGTTATTTTGATCCCAGAAATCTTAAATCAAATCTTGAAACAAAAAATATTAATGGCCTATTTATGGCTGGCCAGATTAATGGAACCACTGGTTATGAGGAAGCTGCTTGTCAAGGTATAATCGCAGGCATAAATGCTGGCTTATTAGTTCAAAATAAGCCTTCATGGTCACCAAAAAGACATGAATCATACATTGGCGTTCTCATAGACGATCTCATTACCCAGGGGGTTACAGAACCTTATCGAATGTTCACGAGTAGAGCCGAGTATAGACTGAGACTAAGAGATGACAATGCTGATACTCGCCTGACGAAACAGGGGTATGACATTGGAGTTGTTAGCGAATATAGATACCTGCTTTACTGTCAAAAAATGCAGCGCATTGCATCAGAAAAAGAAAGATTAGAAGGCATAAAAGTTAAACTTGAAACTGAATCACATGAACTATTAGAGAGAAATTTTGATCTAACTTTAAAAGAGAATAAATCTCTCGCATCACTTTTAAAGACGTCTAACATTCAATATTCAGACCTCATGAAGTTACCAACATTTGGAGTTACTGCTAACTCTGATGTCGGACATCTTGTTGCCTCTGATATCAGGTATGAAGGTTACCTTGCAAGGCAAGACAAAGAAATAGAATCATTGATAGCAAGTTATAAAATGACTATACCTAAAAATATTAACTACCAAAAATTAAAAGGGCTATCCAATGAAGCTATTGAAAGGCTTGATACTGCTCGTCCAGAAAACATAGGGCAGGCTGCTAATGTACCAGGCATAACCTCAGCCACGCTAACTTTGATAAAGATATATTTAAAAAAAAATAAATGCATCTAGAATGTCATCTAGCATAGAAGAAATAGTTGAAAATATTTTTATCAATGAGGAAAAAGGTACTCTCAGTAAAATATCTAAATACATAAAGCTACTTTTCAAGTGGCACCAAACAAATAATATAGTCTCATCATCAAATATAGATTACGTCATAAAGCGTGAAATATATGATTCATATCAATTCACTAAATTATTATCAGGAAACTCTTTTATTGACATTGGTTCAGGCGGCGGTATACCAGGTATAATTATTGCGCTTTTGAAGCCAAACGCAACAGTAAATCTTATTGATAGAAAAACAACTTTTATAAACTTCCTCTTGCTTGCAAAAGCAGAGCTTAAACTTAAAAATGTTAATGTTGTCCAAGACGATATATTTAGAAAGGGTATAACTTTCGATGCTGAAACCGTTGTCATGAAAAACTTCAGTAATAAAAAAATCTCAAAGATGAAGTATGAGGAGAAGTTTTCATTTATGATGAATATTATAAAAAGCAACGGCACTGTATCAAAAGCATATATGCTTACAGGTAGTCCGGTGTTAGAGTTAAGTAAAGAATGTGTAAGCAAGTTTCTGCTCAGTACGTCTGAAATTTCTTCGCCTTTTTTTAGTACGAGTCGTTATGTTGTAGAGGTTAGATTTGAAGATTCTGTCAATAGTTAATCAGAAAGGGGGAGTTGGTAAAACAACAACCAGTATCAACCTATCAGCATGTTTACACAAAATGAAAAGAAGAGTTTTATTGATTGATTTAGATCCACAGTCTAATGCATCTAGAGGCTCTGGCATCGACCCTGGATTATTAGAGTATTCTATTAATGATGTTTTGCTAGGAAGAGCTAATGTGTCTCAAGCAATTCTTCAAACTACTAGTGATGGTTATCACATTCTACCTGCTACGCCGGCATTAACCGAAAGTGAAGTAAGCTTGGTTACAAAAGATGAACGTGAATATATTTTAAAAAATATTCTCAATAATCTTTCTGAAGCATATGATTACATCCTAATGGATTGTCCGCCTTCATTAAATATTTTAACGGTTAATTCTCTGGTTTCAGCGACAGGCGTACTTATACCTGTACAATGTGAGTTTTTTGCATTGCAAGGCTTAAGCGAGTTAATAAATACAGTTAACCAAATACAGGAGTCGTCCAATGCGAATCTTAAGATAGAGGGAATACTCAGGACTATGTTTGATTCACGTAATAATTTATCAAACGACGTAAGTGACCAGCTATCAGAGTACTTTCCTAATGAGCTTTATAAAACAAAAATACCAAGAAACATAAGATTGGCAGAAGCTCCAAGTCACGGAAAATCAATATTAGAGTACGATGGGTTATCTAAAGGCTCATTATCTTATTACTCACTAGCAGGTGAAATTATAAAAGACGAATAGACAGTTATGTACAAACAAAACTAGTAAGGTTATATTTGGACAATGACCAAACGTAAGGCACTAGGCTCGGGACTCGATTCTCTTTTAAGCAGCACAAGACAAGCCCAACAAACTCAAAGTCATGTTGAAAATGGTTCTTCAATACAGATTGATATACATAAAATTGTTAGAAACAGACATCAACCTAGGAAATTATTTAAACAAGAAGAAATAAGCCAACTAGCGGAATCAATAAAAGAAAACGGTCAGATTGCACCAATAGTTGTTAGAAAGGTCAGCGACAATTATGAGTTAATAGTTGGCGAGCGAAGATGGAGAGCAACTCAGCTCTTAAAAAAAGCAAAGATTGATGCAGTTGTTATAGATGCTGATGAGAAAACGTCTGCAATTTTGTCTATTGTAGAGAATGTTCAGCGCGAAGATTTAAATATGATGGAGGAGGCAGAATCACTTGATCGACTCATAAATGAATTTAAGATGAGTCATGATGATGTAGCCAATTACATTAGTAAATCCAGAGCACATGTCACAAACATAATTAGATTAAATGAGCTATGCGAATATGTTAAAGACCAGCTTCGTCATGGTAATATTTCAATGGGGCATGCTAGGGCAGTCATTACTTGTGGGCACGTTAAACAAGCAAAAATCATCAAGGAAGCTATAGATAAAAAACTTTCTGTTCGCTCTGTAGAAAAACTAACTAAATCCAAAGGAAGGTCATCAATTCCCACAAAGAAAGACCAAGACACACTGGCTTTGGAAAGAAAACTTACAGAAGCGCTTGGCGCTAAAACTACGATATCTATTAACAAAAGAGGAGGTCTCGTTAATATTAGATATTCCAGCATAGATGAGCTACAAGGAATCATTAAAAAGATTGAGAATTCTGTCTAGAATGGCCGGTTTTTTTGGTTTTTTCAGTATAAAAATTGAATACAAAGCCAGACTAAACTATACTAAGCGTGACCAAAATTTGGTCTGAATTGCTCATGGTGAACATCTAAAGTGAGAAGAGTAATTGCCTTTCAAGGCATTATAGCAGTAGTTATAGCACTCGTATTTATGAATATGGGCTACCAAAAAGTAGAGTCATCTTTATTTGGTGGTGCTATATCGATGTTAAATACATTACTTCTGGCTAGGAGTGTAAACCAGGCAGGTAGTGCTGCAGTTGGGCAGAATATTAGCGGAGGAACATTGGTACTTTTTAAGAGCCTTTTGGTTAGAATAGCTCTTGTATTGATTGGTTTCTATATAGGAATTGTAACGCTTGGCCTGGATGCCCTACAGATGCTTGTTGCATTTGCGGTTACACAGATTGGATATGTATTTAATAAAAATAAAACTATTTACTAGGTAATTAATGGATAATAAATCTCCAGCTACAGACAGTCCAGTTGAATATATTCAACATCACCTTACTCCGTTGTCAGCCGGTGAAGGATTTTGGCAAATAAATATAGATACAATGTTTTTCAGTATGCTATTAGCTGGAATTGTAATGTTTATTGCCTATAGAGTGGGTAAAAATATATCTTCAGGAGCACCAACAGGCATGCAAAATGTCCTTGAGTCACTTATGGATTTCGTAAATAGCCTTGTAAAAGAGGCTTTTCCGAAACCAAATAAAATAGTTGGACCCATTGGCTTAACTATCTTTATATGGGTTCTACTTATGAATGCAATGGACCTTATACCAGTTGATTTACTGCCTAAACTGGCAGATATGGCAGGTATTCATTATTTAAAAGTTGTTCCTACAACCGATCCGCATACTACCTTCGCGATGTCATTATCGATTTTCTTACTATGCATATACTACAACGTAAAGATAAAAGGTTTTGGCGGTTACATGAAATCATTTATGGTGCATCCATTTGGAATATACTTAGCACCTGTTAATTTTGTTTTAACACTTGTAGAAGAATTAGCTAAACCTTTGAGTTTAGCACTAAGACTTTTTGGGAATATGTTCACAGGCGAGTTAGTATTTTTACTAATCGCTCTGTTGCCATGGTACATCATCCCAATACCGGGCAGTTTGTGGGCAATATTTCATATACTTGTCATTACGCTCCAAGCTTTCATATTTATGGTATTAACCATAATGTATATCAGCATGGCATCAGAGGAATCACATTAACTAAAAAAAGAGGAAAAATAATGGAAACACTAACACCAGATATGATCACACAAATTTATTCATCTACAAGTTTGGGTGTCTCTATAATGTTAGCCGCAGCTGGACTAGGCTCTGCGCTTGGTTGGGGCTTAATATGTATGAAATATATAGAAGGTATTGCACGACAACCTGAAATGTTGCCTGCACTGAGAACACAGATGTTTATTACAGCTGGATTAATGGAATCATTTCCATTTATCGTGCTAGCATTTGCCATGTTCTTTGTATTTGCTAATCCTTTTGTTGGTGCTGCTAAAGCTGCACTTGGCGCTTAAGGAGATAAATTTTAATGAACGTAACAGCGACACTATTTGGACAGATGATTACATTTATTGTATTCGTCTGGTTTATTAAAGCATATCTATGGGAGCCACTAACAGATGCAATGGAAAGCCGCACAAAGAAAATATCAGACGGACTTGCTGCAGCTGAGCAAGGTCAGAAGAAAATTGAACAGGCTACCATTGAATTTTCTACACGTATAGATG
This sequence comes from bacterium, assembly GCA_029979505.1. Classification (GTDB taxonomy): domain Bacteria; phylum Pseudomonadota; class Gammaproteobacteria; genus CACLCV01. The sequence goes on from JAPOHH010000007.1 coordinate 12,858, forward strand.
AAGCTAAATCTAAAGCAACAAACATCATAACTGATGCTGAATCTAAATCTAAAACAATTGTAGAAGATGCAAGATTATCAGCGAGAGAAGAAGCACAAAAAATTGCAAAAACATCAGCTCAGCAGCTTGAACAAGAAGTTAACGCTGCTAGAGAAAAACTTAAATCAGATGTTGCAGCACTCTCTCTATTATGTGCAGAAAAGATTATATCCAAAGAAGTTGATAAGAATATGCACAATCAAATTATTAATGAGGTCATAAATAAGTGACTGATAGCGTTACATATTCTCGACCTTATGCCGAAGCTGCATATAAAATCGCAGTCGAAACTAATGAACTAGACATCTGGTCAGATAATCTTGCGATAATGTCTCATGTCATTAGTAGTGGAGATGTAAAGGGTATAATTGCTAGTCCTAAAATAGACTCAGAAAAAACATTAGATTTTTTAAATAGTTTCCTTCCTCATGAGAATCAAATGTTTAGTAAATTTATAACTATCATGATTGAAAATAAAAAAGTTTATTTTCTAGATGAGGTCTACCGTTTGTATAGAGAAATGATACTCGATCAAGACAATACTACAATAGCAGAAGTAGAAACTGCCTATCCTCTCACTGATGATCAAAAAAGCGCATTGATACAAAAACTAGAAAATCAATATAATAAAAAAATCAAAATAGATGAGATTGTTAATGAATACCTTTTAGCAGGTATAAAAATTAGTATCAACAATGAAGTTACAGACTATAGCGTAAGGTGCAAATTGAATTCCATGAAAGAACAAATCACAAACAACAGGTAAACATAATGACTATTAATCCAACAGAAATAAGCGATATCATAAAAGACAAGATTAAAAATCTTGATATCAAAACACAATCACATAATGAGGGAACAGTCGTATCTCTTACAGATGGTATAGCAAGAATCTACGGTATAACAGATGCACTTCAAGGTGAAATGTTAGAATTTCCAAATAATATTTATGGTCTTGCACTTAACTTAGAAAGAGATTCTGTAGGCGCTGTAATATTGGGAGATTATAAATCGATTTCTGAGGGTGACACAGTAAAATGTACCGGTAATATTCTTGAAGTTCCGGTTGGAGAAGAATTACTAGGAAGAGTTGTTAATTCATTGGGTGAACCAATCGATAATAATGGACCTATCACTTCGTCAAAAAAATCGCCCATAGAAAAAATTGCTCCTGGCGTTATTGAGAGAAAATCTGTTGATCAACCAGTTCAAACGGGACTTAAATCTATTGATGCCATGGTACCAATTGGTCGCGGACAACGTGAACTAATTATTGGAGATAGGCAAACTGGAAAAACTGCAGTAGCAATTGATGCAATTATCAATCAGAAAGACACAGGCGTTAAGTGCATTTACGTTGCCATTGGTCAAAAAGCATCTTCTATTGCAGCTGTAGTAAGAAAGCTTGAAGAACATGATGCTTTGAAACATACAATTATTGTTGCTGCATCCGCATCTGATTCTGCAGCCATGCAATATATTGCCCCGTATTCTGGATGTGCAATGGGAGAATATTTTAGAGATTCAGGACAGGATGCCCTAATAGTCTATGATGATTTAACTAAGCAGGCTTGGGCTTATAGGCAAGTTTCACTATTGCTTAAAAGACCACCTGGGCGGGAAGCTTACCCTGGTGATGTATTCTATTTACATTCAAGATTACTAGAGAGATCTGCTAGAATTAACGAGGCAGCAGTAGAGGATATTACAAACGGTAATGTGAAAGGTCAAACAGGATCATTAACAGCACTGCCTATTATTGAGACACAAGCTGGTGATGTATCAGCATTTGTACCAACAAATGTTATCTCTATTACAGATGGACAAATCTTTTTAGAAACTGATTTATTCAACGCAGGTATTAGACCAGCTATTAATGCTGGACTTTCAGTATCACGTGTTGGTGGTGCTGCTCAAACAAAAATTATTAAAAAACTTGGTGGAGGTGTAAGGCTTGCACTAGCACAATACAGAGAACTTGCAGCCTTCTCGCAATTTGCATCAGACTTGGATGAAGCTACCAGAAAACAATTGGAACGAGGTAAGCGTGTAACCGAGCTTATGAAACAAGCACAATACTCACCTTTATCTGTCGCTGACATGGCGATTTCGCTGTATGCAGCTAATGAAGGATATTTAGACGAAGTTTCACTAGATAAAATTATAGCCTTTGAAAAATCGCTACATGAATTTTCATCTGAAAAATATTCAGAATTAGTTAGTGAAATTAATACAAATTGTGACTACAACGATGAAGTTGCATCAAAACTTAAAACAATGATGGAAGATTTTAAAGAGAAAGGAGTTTACTAGGCATGTCAGGCAGCCAAGAAATAAGATCACAGATTGCGAGTATTCAAAATACTCAGAAAATCACTAAAGCTATGGAAATGGTTGCTGCTAGTAAAATGAAAAAAGCTCAGGACCAAATGTCTAAAGCAAGGCCATATGCAGATAAAATCTTAAATGTCATATCACACCTAGCTCATGCGCATCCAGAATATTCTTCTGAATTCTTTGTAACCCGTAAAATCAAAAAAAGGGGATATATTATTATTTCATCAGATCGCGGTCTCTGTGGCGGATTAAATAATAATCTGTTTAAGTTAATAGTAGAATCTATAGAAGAAGATAATAAAACAAATATCAAACCATCTTTTTCTCTCATAGGCGGAAAAGCAGCATCTTTTTTCCAGAGGATGGGAGGTTCAGTAATGGCTCAAACAGCACAACTTGGAGATAAACCTAAAATAGAACAGGTTCTAGGGTTAATAAAAAGTACAACTGATAGTTTCATTAATGGTGATGTTGATGAAGTTTGTCTTGTATATAATAAGTTTCTTAATACTGTAAGTCAGGAGCCAGTGATTCAGAAAATTCTTCCGATAAAGACAGAAGAAAAAAATAGTGATTATGATTTTTATTGGGATTATCTGTATGAGCCCGATGCAGAGACAGTACTTGAGTCACTTTTTACTAGATATATAGAATCTCTTGTTTACAGGGGAATAGTTGAAAATTTGGCATGTGAACAAGCATCAAGAATGGTAGCGATGAAAGCTGCATCAGATAACGCAACAGATTTAATATCAGAATTACAATTAATATATAACAAAAACAGACAAGCAGCGATAACTCAAGAAATATCAGAGATTATCTCTGGTGCTGCCGCATTATAAGATAGGAGAAAAAAATGGAAGCAGGTAAAGTTGTAGAAATCATTGGAGCTGTAATAGATGTGCAGTTTTCAAGAAACTCTATGCCAAAAATATTTGATGCACTAAAGGTCGATGAGAGTGGGCTTACACTTGAGGTACAGCAACAGATTGGTGATGGAATTGTAAGAACAATAGCCATGGGATCAACAGATGGACTAAAAAGAGGTTTGTCAGTGAATAACACAGGTGCTCCTATTAATGTTCCTGTGGGTGAAAAAACACTTGGAAGAATAATGAATGTTCTTGGTGAGCCTGTAGACAATGCCGGAGATATTAAAGCAGAAAAAACAATGCCTATTCATAGAGCTGCCCCAACTTTTTCTGAACAAGCCTCTGAAATAGAAATCCTTGAAACAGGAATTAAGGTTGTCGATTTAATATGTCCATTTGCTAAAGGATCTAAAGTAGGATTGTTTGGTGGTGCGGGCGTTGGCAAAACAGTTATCTTGATGGAGTTAATTAGAAACATAGCTGCTGAACATAGTGGATTTTCTGTATTCGCCGGAGTCGGAGAGAGAACACGTGAAGGAAATGACTTCTTCCATGAAATGACAGATGCGCAAGTTATAGATAAAGTTGCATTAGTCTATGGGCAAATGAATGAACCACCTGGAAATAGACTTCGCGTAGCTTTAACTGGATTAACAATGGCTGAACACTTCAGAGATGAAGGTAGTGATACTTTGTTATTTGTTGATAATATTTATCGTTACACACTAGCGGGAACTGAAGTATCAGCTCTACTTGGTCGTATGCCATCAGCTGTTGGTTATCAGCCAACTCTTGCTGAAGAAATGGGAGTGTTACAAGAACGTATTACATCAACGAAATCTGGATCTATTACATCTATCCAGGCAGTATATGTACCAGCTGATGATTTAACAGACCCAAGTCCAGCTACAACATTTGCTCATTTAGATGCAACAGTTGTCTTGTCTCGTAATATTGCTGAGTTAGGTATTTATCCCGCAGTAGACCCTCTTGATTCTACAAGTAGACAACTAGATCCATTAATAATTGGTCAAGAACACTATGATACAACTAGAGCAGTACAAGGAGTTCTTCAGAAATATAAAGAACTTAAAGATATCATTGCTATCTTGGGTATGGATGAATTATCTGAAGAAGATAAACTTGCTGTAAATAGAGCACGTAAAATACAAAGATATTTATCACAACCTTTTTATGTTGCTGAGACATTTACTGGAACACCAGGGAAATATGTATCACTTAAAGATACTATCAAGGGTTTCCAAGCTATAGTGAATGGTGACTATGATCATTTACCTGAACAAGCCTTTTATATGATAGGTGAAATTTCAGAAGCAGAAAAAAGAGCAGAAGAAATTAAATAATGTCAGATAAAATTAAGCTTGAAATTGTAAGTGCAGAAGAAGAACTTTTTTCAGATGAAGTTGAAATGGTTTATGCGCCTGCAGAAATGGGAGAGGTTGGGATATCTCCAAAGCACACACCTTTGATAACAAAGCTAAAGCCGGGTGATGTGCGTGCGCAAATAAACAAAGATGAAATGAAGACCTTTTATGTAAGTGGTGGTATATTGGAAATACAACCTAATGAGGTAACGATTTTGTCAGATACTGCACTAAGAGAAGACGATCTAGACGAGGAAAGGGCTTTAGAGGCAGAGCGATTAGCACAAGAAGCTATGAAGAATAGTGCTAATGAAGTAGATGCCACAAAAGCTAAGTCAGAGTTATTACAAGCAGCTGCACAATTGCGTCTCATTAAAAAACTGAGAAGTAATAGTAAGAAATAAGCAAGGGGTAGCTTGTATGTTCACATCTGTGATTCTAGGGGCTGGTAAAAGCACTAGAATGAAAGCGAATAAATCAAAACTGCTTTTCAACATTGCAGGTATGCCAGTTATTAATCACATAATACTGTCACTAAAAAAAGCAAAAGCTAAAAAAAATATATGTGTAATTAACAAAAACTCATCTGCTATTAAAAAAATTCTAGACGAGCAACGTATAGATTATGTGTATCAAAATGTACTTGATGGAACTGCGGGAGCAGTAAAAGCAGTATTAAAGAAAAAAACTGAATCTAATGATAAGCTACTAGTGCTGTGTGGCGATATACCATTCATAACTAGTACTTCTATAAAAAAAATCATCAACAAGCTTGATAAAAATGATGCTGTTGTTGGTACTGTTGAACTTGAGAGACCAAAAGGGTACGGAAGAATTATAAGAGAGAACAATGTATTTAAATCTATTATTGAAGATAAAGAAACATCACTTGATCAGAGGCAGATTAAAGAGGTAAACACTGGCATCATAGCAATACATGAGAAAATATTAAGAAAATATATTTCTCTAATTAATAATAAAAATCAAAAAAAAGAATATTATCTAACAGATATTATAAAAATTCTTATTGATCATAATCATAAGGTTACAACCTTTAAGTTCACAAATGAACTTGAAGTTTCAGGAGTAAATTCCAAAAATGACCTTGTAAAGCTTGAACAAAAATATTTAAGACAAAAAGCAGAAAAATTACTAGAAGAAGGAACATTAATAAGGGATCCGTCAAGAACTGATATACGAGGAAATCTTCGTGTAAGCAAAAATGTTGAAATTGATATTAATTGTGTTTTTGAGGATGAAGTTAAAATAGGAGAGAATACAACGATAGGCCATAATTGTTTTTTAAATAGATGTAAGATTGGTAAAAATGTCTTTATTAAACCTAACACAATTATTTTTGGTGCTACTATTGGCGATAATTGTACTGTTGGTCCATTTGCCCGTATTAGGCCAGGCACAAAGGTTAAAAACTCATGCAACATAGGTAATTTTGTTGAGATTAAAAATTCAACAATTGGTAATTTCACTAAGATTAATCATCTCAGCTATATAGGCGATGCAACTCTAGGTAATAATATTAATATTGGTGCTGGTGCAATCACATGCAATTATGATGGTATCAATAAAAATAAAACTATTATAAAAGATGATTCATTTATTGGCTCTGGTTCAATGTTAGTAGCACCTGTGATAATTGCACAAGGTTCGTTTATAGCAGCAGGATCAACAATTACTAAAGATACTACTGGTTCAGGAAACCTTACAATTGCGAGAAGTAAACAAATGACTATACGTAATTGGAAAACTAAAACACCCAAAATAAAAAAGAAAATATAATGTGTGGGATATACGGCATTGCCTCAAGAAAATCTATAACTAATAAATTGTTTCATGGTTTGAAGAAGCTTGAGTATCGAGGTTATGATTCTTCAGGTATTGCAGGAATATCTCAAGATAGAAAATGCCATGTCATTAAATCTACTGGGCCTATAAATAATCTTAAAAAAAGACTAAAAACTCTCCCTAACATTTTTACAGGAATTTCTCATACCAGGTGGGCTACTCATGGTGAACCATTATTAAAAAATACTCATCCACATCATTCTGGAAGTATAAATATAGTTCATAATGGTATTATTGAAAACCATGAAGATATCAGGAATTTCTTAAAGAAAAAGAAGTATTCACTTACTAGTGATACAGATTCTGAAGTAATTGCTCACCTCATTAATTATAATTATAAAAAATGTAATGATATGAGATTAGCACTTGTTGGTTCTGTGAATGTTCTTGAAGGCAGTTACGCAATTGGTGTTATTAACTCTAACCTACCAGATAAGATATTTGCAGCCTCTAGCGGAAGCCCACTAATTATTGCAAAAGGAAAAAATGAAAATTATATTGCATCAGATATCAGTCCGGTGCTCAATGATACTCAAAAATATTTAACACTCGGAGATGGTGAATTCGCAGAACTATCCTCAGAGAAAGTTATCGTTTTCGATAAAAAAAGCAAGATACTCACGAAGAAAGTTATCACAACAAATATAAAAGATGAACAAGTCTCATTAATGGGGCATAAACATTTTATGCATAAAGAAATTTATGAACAAAAAGAAATATTAAATGAAATGAAGAATCGTTATGTCGGCCATACATCTTTGTTACCAAATATATTTGGCCCGGGTACGGATAATCTTCTTAGCAAAATAAAACACGTTCACTTTGTTGCGTGTGGTACAAGTTATCATGCATCCTTGGTTGCAAAAGATTGGATAGAACAACACTCAACAATTACTTGCACAGCTGAAGTTGCAAGTGAATACAAATATAAAAAAATTAATATATTACCTGATACGTTATTTGTATGTATTTCTCAATCTGGAGAAACCGCGGATACTATATCCTCACTTAAGAAGGCTAAAAAACTTGGTTACAAAGATACACTAGCGATATGCAATGTGGCGGAAAGTACAATAACAAGGCTCTCAAATTTGGTTTTCCTTATGAACGCAGGTCCTGAAATTAGTGTAGCATCTACAAAAGCATTTACTTCACAACTTTTTTCATTGTTATTGTTTTCTATAATAGTCTCCAGAAAGCATGGATGTGCTGAAAGAAAAATGGTTTCTGACATAAAACAGATTGATAAGATAATAAATTCAATTTTTAGGCTTGAGCCTGAAATAAAAAAAATATCATCGAAGTTTAAAAATAAAGATCATACGTTGTTTCTAGGTAAAGGTGGCTCATATCCCATTGCCCTCGAAGCTGCTCTCAAACTAAAAGAAATATCATATATTCATGCATCCGCATATCATTCAGGTGAACTTAAGCATGGCCCACTGGCGTTAGTAGACAAAAAGATGCCAGTTGTTTGTTTTTTACCGGATAATTATTTAGCAAAGCTCGTTTTATCTAATCTTGCTGAGGTTGAAGCTAGACAAGGGCAGACTTTTATATTTACAAACAAAAAGATTCCAAGAAAAAATAAGAAAGTTGAGATCATCAAAATGCCAGATTGCCCAGATTTGATTGTACCAATTCTCTATATAATCCCCGCTCAATTATTAAGTTATCATGTAGCTCTCAAGAAAAAGACAGATGTTGATAAACCAAGGAATTTAGCTAAATCTGTAACAGTAGAATAGATATGAAAAAAAATATTTCTAATGATTTAAGAAAAGAATTAAAGAGAAAAGCGTATTCGTTGAAACCAGTTATTATGATAGGCCAAAACGGGCTTACAGATGCTGTCATGAATGAAATTGATGTAGCCTTAAATGCACATGAATTAATAAAAATTCGTTCTAAGGGTCTTGATAAATCCGATCGTAAGCAGCAATGTTTGATTATAGAAGACAAATTGAATGCAAACATTATACAGCAAATAGGTTTCGTAGCTGTACTATATAGACGATCATTAGATGTTAATTCAATTTGTTGAAAATACTAGGCAATATTAATTTTGGTAATAGGCTTTTCAATAATTTTTTCATCTTGTTTTCTAACTAAAAACGACTCTTTGTTTTCCATAAATGAAATTGATTTATATGGTACGTCATTCTTTATATGTAATGCGCAACCACCATCTATTGCGTAGCATTCGCTAAGTCTACTTTCAGAGAGAAATTTTGATAATGTTGGTTTCCTTTGAGCTTCTTCATCGTAATGTGGACAACAATTCCCTCTTGTAAAAGCTAGACATTCCATTACATTTAATTCATCTGCCCAAGAATCTGTTATTCCATTTTCAAACCAACATATAGCGCCAGCACTTACCCCACTCATTATTGTTCCTTGTAAGTAAGCTTCCCTTAAGAGTTCATCTAATCCCCAGCCTTTCCAAACAGACAGCATGCTTTTTGTATTTCCGCCACCAACAAAAATTATATCTTGCTGTTTGATTAGTTCTTCTAAGTTTGGCGTTCTTTTAAATAAATCCAAATGAGTTGGATTACAATTAAAATTATTCAGTGTTGCGTAATAACTTACTTTATACGAATCATTATCACCTGTAGCTGTTGGTATAAAGCATATATTTGGCTTATCTTTTTTTGATTGTTGAAGGATATATTTTTCAATTGTACCAATGCCAGGGTTTCTTCCAAAACCACCACCACCAATAGCAATTATTTGTTTATCCATCATAAGAATATATATTAAATTAATTAATCATTATAAAAAAATTTTGCAAATATTATATAATAAGCATCATCAATAAGGAGAAAATAATGCTAAATGTATATTTATCAGGAGAGATACACACAGATTGGAGGGATGAAATTATAGGTCAGTGCAAAAAAGAAGGATTAGATATTGATTTTACTTCCCCAGTAACTAACCATGAATTATCCGATAACTGTGGAGTCGAGATATTGGGTGCAGAAGAGAATAATTTCTGGAAAGATAATAAGGGTGCAAATATAAATTCTATAAGAACTAAAAAAGCTATCGAAGGAAGCGATGTGGTAATTGTTAAGTTCGGTGAAAAATATAAACAATGGAATGCAGCATTTGATGCAGGGTATGCATCCGCACTGAATAAGTCAATCATAGTTATACATAGTGACGATCATCAACATCCACTCAAGGAAGTAGATGCAGCAGCATGTGCAGTAACAAAGAATCAAAATCAGGCTGTAAAAATTCTAAAGTATATTCTAGAAGGAACTCTCTAACATAGACGCACTGTGTCAAACAAAAAAACACAACTTACTGATAAAGAAATAGGTGAAATTATTTATATGGCTTTATCTGATGATGTAAGTTTTGATAGTATTAAAAATCTTTATGGAATAGACAGTGATATGATAAAAAGAATTATGAAGCAGAATATATCTTTTGGAGCTTACAAAAAATGGAGAGAAAGAGTAAAAGTTTTCTCAAAAAGAAGAGAGCATTATAAATCGAATGTCTGAAAATAAAATTATCGTTAAACAGTCTTCATCAATTTATGGTTCTTTAAGTATTATTTTTGGCTTTATAGGAATATTTATATTATCACCCTTATTCAGCCCACTTGCTCTTATTCTAGGGTTGCTAGCATGCCTTCAAAAAGAGTACACGGCAGGAATATTAGGAATCACTTTTGGCATAATTGGCATACTCACGTCTCCAATATTACTTGCACTTTTGAATATGCCAACCATTATAATTCACCAATATCAGGGTGTTTCTATCTAAATTGCACTAAATATAAGCATATTTTGACAATATATTTATTTTAAAAACCATACTTTTTGTTTAGAATGAGTCTAAGTATTATTTTTAAAACTATTAAAACAAGGAGTTAATTATGAGGAATATTATGTCTTATGTATTCTCATTATTATTCGTAGTTTCTATGCCTTCAGTAGCACTAGCTGGAGACTTGCAAGCGAATGATTTTGTTGGAGTTACATTTTGGATAATTTCAATTTCCATGGTGGCAGCTACTTTGTTCTTTTTTTCTGAAAGATCAAGGGTTTCACCTAAATGGCAAACATCATTATCTGTAATCTCATTGGTAACGTTGATTGCTGCAGTACATTATTTCTATATGAGAGATGTATGGGTAAGTACAGGAGAATCACCAACAGTATTTAGATATATTGATTGGATATTAACTGTACCTCTGCAAATGATTGAATTCTACTTAATACTAGCTGCTGTTACTACAGTTAGTGTTGGTGTCTTTAACAGATTATTAGTTGGAACACTTGTCATGCTTATAGGTGGATATTTAGGTGAAGCGGGAGTCATATCTGCAATGCTTGGATTCATCATTGGGATGGCAGGCTGGCTTTATATTCTATATGAAATATTTATGGGTGAAGCCGGACAGAAAAGTATGTCATGCGGAAGCGTGGGTGCACAAATGGCATTTAACGCATGTCGTATGATCGTATTGGTAGGTTGGGCTATCTATCCACTTGGATATCTATTTGGATATTTAATGGGTGGTGTAGATGCTGCAAGCTTAAACCTAGTCTATAACCTTGCTGATTTTGTAAACAAAATCGCATTCGGTGTGTTTATCTGGGCAGCTGCTGTAGCAGATTCTTCAGAAACAGCTTAAAAAAACTTACAACTTTGTACAAGGAGCGCTTGCGCTCCTTGTATAATATCTAAATGAAAAAAGCAATTGTGATAGGCTCAGGCTTTGGTGGACTTGCTATTGCCTGTAGACTCAGGGCAATGAACTATGCAGTTACCGTACTTGAAAAACAAACTAATTTAGGTGGAAGAGCGAGAACCCTTAGCCATAACGGTTTTGATTATGATGCTGGACCTACTGTCATTACAGCCCCATACCTAATTAATGAGCTTTTTGAACTATTAGATGAAAATTCTAGAGATTACTTTAATTTACTTAAAGTGGAGCCTTTTTACAGATTTTTATTTCATGATAATACCTATTTTGATTATGGCTCCTCTTTAAAAACTATGCTTAATGAAATCAGTAGGAAGTATTCTAAAGAGGATTCATACGGTTACATTAAACTACTTAAGCATTCGAAAAGAATATTCAATACGGCATATTTGAAATTGTCTGACTATCCTTTTGAATCGATTTACAGTATGACTCCGTATATACCTGAATTACTAAGAATACAGTTTTATAAATCAGTGCATTCGTCTGTTAAAGATTTTCTTAAAGACACTAATCTCATTAAAGCGCTTAGCATGCATCCACTCTTAGTTGGAGGTAATCCATATACAACTACATCTATATACTTGCTTATTCAATATCTTGAATGGAAGTGGGGTGTGTATTATGCAGAAGGCGGTACACGCTCTATTGTTTATGGATTTGAAAAGTTATTCAAAAAGAAAGATATTAACTACCAAACAAATTGTGAAGTATTGGAAATTGAAGAGTATAAGAAAAATATCAAAAAAATTCATACAAATAATGGTACATATGAATCTGATTTGGTAGTCAGTAATGCGGATCCATCCTATTTTTATCAATCAATTTTAAAAAGAGCGCCTAAAAAAATCTTCAATAAAAGCTTTATGTTAAAGCACTCTATGGGCTTATTTGTTTTATATTTTTCCACAAAGAAACACTATAGTGATGTTAAACATCATACAATTATATTTAATAAAAGACACAAAGATTTACTTGATGATATTTTTGATAAAAAAGCTTATATAACTGATCCTAGTTTATATCTTCATAGACCAGCTGCTACTGATAAAAAAAATATACAAAAAAACTCTGATTCATTTTATGTTTTAGCACCAGTTGCTAATAATGAAAGTGTAATTAATTGGGATGAGAAAGGTGAGGAATTTTCCAATCATATTATCAATATACTCTCAGAAAAAATACTACCCAACCTCAAAGACAGCATCATAGATAAATTCTATGTAACACCGAATTACTTTGAAACAGATTTAAACTCTTTTAAAGGCAGTGGGTTTGGTATACAGCCAATATTTAGACAATCCGCATATTTTAGATACTCCAATAAATCTAATGAGCTTGATAATTTATATTTTGTCGGGGCTGGAAGCCACCCCGGTGCAGGTGTTCCTGGTGTAATCTCATCTGCAAAAGTTACAGAAAAGCTTATACTTAAATATGATGCTTAGTTCTACTAAATATATTTTAAAACAAAATAGTAAGACTTTTTATATTGCATCTTTATTCCTTCCAAAGAATATTAAAAAGAAAGTTTTGTCAGTGTATGCATTTTGTAGACTTTATGATGATAATGTAGATCATGAACGTTCAGTTAACACATTAGATTTAGAAAAAAAAGTTTTAGGCTTTGGCATAGAAAAGAAAGTTGTTGATCAGCTTAAGGAAGGAATTGATTCAGACATGTATTCTAATAGAATATCATCCACTGGAGATTTATTAAATTACTGTTATAAAGTAGCAGGGTGTGTCGGCATTATGATGTGTGATGTACTCAACATCAATGATAGAAGAGCTAAATATCATGCAATTGATTTAGGCATTGCGATGCAAATTACAAATATTTGCAGAGATATCAAAGAGGATTTTTCTATAAATAGAATATATTTACCTAAAGATAAAATATCTAAAAGTGAGATGATAGAGAGAGATCAGGAAAAATTATTCATAGCCACATGTGATTTAATTGCTTTGTCAGATAAATATTATGAAAGTGCTCTGGAAGGAATAAAATACATTCCGTTTAATACAAGATTTTCTATTTTATTTGCACTTTACATGTATCAAGAAATTGGTATTAAAATCAAGAGAAACAAAAAAAGATTCCTGGACAAAAAACCAAATACCACAAAAATTGATAAGTTGAGAGTATTTACAAAGACTGTATTTATTTTCTTATATAAATATTTGCTGTGCAGTCCAAAGGATCATAACCACTTACTTCATTCTTCTTTGAAGGGATTACCCAATATACATGAAAGTCTATGATATCGTTATAATAGGAGCAGGATGCGCAGGACTTAGTCTTGCTTATAGATTAATTAACAGATCATACAAAATATGTATTATTGAAAATAAATCGATTACAAACAGGATTAGAAAAACATGGTCCTATTGGAATACATACTCTCACCCATTTAAGCATTTAGAAAAGTATACCAACAGCAAATTATCCATTCATCATAAATGCTCAACAACTATACTTGATTGTTCTGAGCATAATTATTCTAGTATAGATTCTTATGATTTTGATAATTACATTCTTAGAAAGATTGATGAGTGCCCAAATATAGAAATAATGTTTGATACACAAATAAAAGAAGTTGTACCTGCTGGCAGTCAATACAATATTAATCTTGATAGAGAAACAATATGTGCAAAATATGTTTTTGATAGTAGGCCAAATCATCAGACAATTCAGATGAAGCAAACATTTAAAGGACTATTCGTAAAGTTTGATAGGCCTATAGAAGATTTTACTAGTCAACTTATGGACTTCAGTGAGAAAAATGAGTTTCATTTTTTCTATTGTCTCCCGATGGGAGATAATACGTATTTGTTTGAATCAACATATTACACTGGATTAAAAAAAGATAAAAATAACATGACAGACGAAATTCACAATTATATTAATAAAAAATATTCTGTTAAGTACTCTGTTGTAAGAGAAGAATATGGAGAAATTCCATTGTCTACAAATGTAAAAATAAACAAAAAGAGCTCAAACTATCTAAACATTGGTATTCCATCGGGCTCTACGAGAGCCTCTACTGGTTATACATTTTTAAATATTCAGAAACAAGCAGATGAATATATAAAGAAACTAAACGGCCAAACATATATTGAATATCCAAGTACATTGAAAAATAAAATTTTAAGAAAAATGGATAATGTTCTTTTGCAAATAATAAAATGCCAGCCTATTGATAGCAAATATATCCTTTATAAAATGTTTGAATGTAATGACAGTAATAGAGTTATAAGATTTTTATCAGAAAAGCCGTCATTATTAGATATTATAATAATTATTTGGAATATGCCTAAATTGATATTTATAAAATATGCTTTTAAATCATTTACAACAAAAAATATATAAAAAATATCAACTGATATTATTGATGAATCTAAGCATTATTAGCTTGTTATTGATGATTGTTTCCCCAACCACTCTGAGCATTAATGTACAGCTTATACTTCTTTTAATCACTGTCACCATTATTGGAATACCACATGGTTATTTTGATTTCTTAATTGCTAAGAAACTATTTTGTAATTATGATAATTGGCTTTTTAAATTTATCTTTGTATACACATCTTTATCGCTTATTTATTTGTTAGTCTGGTATATATCTCCAGCTGTAGCTCTGGCAATATTTCTGATTATGTCTATGTATCATTTTGGTATAGAAGAAACTGAAGATGTCGAAAATAATAACAATTTAATGATACTATATTTAGGTAGTGTTCCAATTATTGTTCCTATTTTATTCCATACTCATGAAGTTTTTTACTTTTTTGATATATTACTTAATGAACAAATTCTATTTAAAAGCAATTTTTACTTTTTAAAATTTGGTTATTGTGGTGGACTAATAGTTCTGTTACTTCTCAAATTAAGAAGACTATTGCCATTGTATGGATTACTGCTTGTTAATTTTATTTTCTTACCACCATTATTATCATTTATATTGTACTTTTGTTTTCATCATTCTATTAGGCATTACTTACATGCATTGGGTGATAGTAATATATATACTAATCAGATTAGTATTATGAAGTTTGCTATTATCTTTTTAGTACTAACAATATTTTTTACTGCAACAGTACTGTTGTACATGTCAGAGTTTTCAAACATGGCTTTTGAAAATATAGTCATTAAATATATTTTCATTACGCTTGCATGTCTCACTTTACCTCATCTACTGCTAAATATAATTTATGAAAATGAAATGAATATGAAGTAATGCTAAATTAGATTATTCTAATATTATTATCATAGTTGATTTTATTTTTTAAAAGAAGATACTCAGATTAGAGAGGTTTTAAATGGTCTTATCAATTATAGCTTTTGTACTTTTAATGTGGCTATTTTGTTGTGGCTTTAAAAGTAAAAAATAAATATATTTTATACGGAAATTAGCTTTTAATATGAGTGTGTCTGATATTTATAAATCCAAAGATTGGGTTAAAGATAAAGCATTAATAACGGAAGAAGATTATAAAAAACTTTATAATCAATCTATTTCAGATCCATCATCTTTTTGGGATGATCATGGCAAGCGACTTGATTGGTATAGACCCTATACAAAAGTTAGAGATTATTCCTATGATATAGATAACCATTATATTAAGTGGTACGAAGATGGTGTTTTGAATGCGTCTTATAATTGTATTGATCGGCATATCAAAAATCATGGTGATAAGGTTGCTATAATATGGGAAGGAGATGATCCTAAAGAATCTAAAAAAATTACCTATAATGAACTTTTAATTGAGGTAAGTAAATTTTCAAATGGACTTAAGTCACTAGGCATTAAAAAGGGCGATAGAGTTACTATTTATATGCCAATGATTCCTGAAGCAGCTGTTGCGATGCTTGCTTGTGTGAGAATAGGAGCGATACACTCTGTTGTTTTTGGTGGATTTTCTCCTGATGCACTTGCCGGGAGACTCAAAGATTGTGATTCAAAATACATAATTACTGCCGATGAGGGTGTGAGAGGGGGTAAGCTTATTCCTTTAAAAGACAACGTTGATAAAGCAATTAGTAAAATTAATTACTCTATTGAATGTGTAGTTGTAAAAAGAACTGGTAATCCAATAGCTTGGAATCAAAACGATTATTGGTACCATGAATTAATAACATCATCCTCTGATTATTGTGAGCCTGAAGCGATGTCAGCTGAAGACCCTATGTTTATTTTATATACGTCTGGATCAACTGGTAAACCAAAAGGTGTAATGCATACAACAGGAGGATATCTTGTATATGCTTCTCTTACTCATCAATATGTTTTTGATTACCATGATGAGGATATTTATTGGTGCACTGCAGATGTTGGTTGGGTCACTGGGCATTCATACATTATCTATGGACCTCTGTGTAACGGAGCAACAACACTAATGTTTGAGGGTGTACCTCACTATCCGACACCAAGTAGGTTTTGGGATGTAGTAGATAAACATCAAGTGAATATTTTATATACCGCCCCAACCGCAATAAGAGCTTTAATGGCTGAGGGTGATGATAACGTCGAAAAGACTTCTAGAAAATCACTACGTGTGCTTGGGAGTGTGGGCGAACCTATTAATCCTGAAGCTTGGAGATGGTACTATGAAGTGGTTGGTAATTCTGAATGCTCAATTGTGGACACATGGTGGCAAACAGAAACTGGAGGAATAATGATAACACCACTAGTTGGTGCTATAGATATGAAACCAGGATCGGCAACACTTCCTTTTTTTGGCATTAAACCTGTTCTGGTTGATCAAAATAATAATGTAGTGACTGGACCTGGCGAGGGAAGTTTATGCATTGATTCTTCATGGCCAGGGCAGATGAGGTCAGTATATGGAGATCATCAAAGGTTTATTGATACATACTTTACACAATATCCAGGCAGATATTTTTCTGGAGATGGATGCAAGAGAGACGAAGATGGATATTATTGGATAACAGGTAGAGTGGATGACGTAATAAATATTTCAGGACATAGACTTGGAACAGCAGAAGTTGAGTCTGCACTTGTCCTTCATCAAGATGTTTCGGAAGCAGCTGTAGTTGGTTACCCACATGACATAAAAGGACAAGGCTTGTATGCATATGTGACTTTAAACAAAGGAGTAAGACCATCAGAAGAGCTCGAGGAATATCTCCTGCAATGGGTTAAACAAGAAATTGGTTCAATAGCAAAACCTGATTTTATCCAATTCACAAGCGGTTTACCAAAAACTAGATCTGGCAAAATAATGAGAAGAATACTAAGGAAGATTTCTGTAAACGAACATGATAACTTAGGAGATACATCCACACTTGCTGATCCAGCTGTTGTAGATGAGCTCATTAAAAAAAGAAAAAATAAATAAATGATAGATATCGTTAAGAAAAGAGTAATCGACTGGGACAATCAACTTCGTAAGGAGAAACATTTCAATGAAAAGTTTGGAACTAATCTAACACCAAGCGAAGTTAAAGAACTCACTGGATCATTTAGAAGACTTACAAATAAAAGTAAAAGCAAGATAGGAGACGGTTCTTTAGAACCATCTGAAGAATTTTATCTATCATTAGATATTATGAAACAGAATCAATATTCTCATATCTGTAAGAATAGAAGTGCGGCATTTTATAAAATAGGAGATGAACCAGACTCTGATAAAAATAATACTGAGAATCAAGATGCGTTTAAAGAATGGGATCAGAAGCTTGATGAATTTAAAGCACAAAATAATTGGGACCAATTTGTTAAGTAATAATGTGTGGCAGATATACTCTTACTAACAAGGCAGAGGTAAAGAAGAAATTTGATATTGAACTTGATCAGAATTTTAACATCTGCCCTAGTATGAATGTTCCGGTACTGACCAATAAAATTCAAATGCTTAAATGGAGCTACTCTCCAGACTGGGCAAAATTTCCAATGAACCTTATTAATGCTAGATTTGAAACTATCCATGAAAAGCCATCATTTAGAAATGCTAAAAGATGTGTATTTATTATGGACGGATGGTTTGAGTGGAAGAGATATTTTGATTGGAAAAGAAGAGAGCATGTCAAAGACCCATACTATCATCATCTAAACAGCAACCTTATTTATGTTGGCGGATTATATAATGAGACTGGCTGTGTTTGCGTAACAAAACAATCCGTTAAACCTATTTCAGACATTCATAATAGACAACCCATTCTTTTAGATGAAAGTCAGATTGAAAAGTGGTTAAACGGGAATTATATTCTGAGTGACTCTACATCTCCGAAGGTACAGATTCATAAAGTATCATCATATGTAAACTCACCCAAGAACAATGACTATAAGTGTATTCAACCTATATAAATATTTTGCTTGTCAATTTTGTAAAAAAGAATAACAAAACTGATGCTATTACATCATATAAAGGTTGTGCATCTGGATAACCATAGTTCCATAAAATTATTAGGAAAAGCCAAATTAGAAACAGCAGCATTATTGAATTTTTTCGAGTAATAAAGACTTCTTATCTTTGAATTCATCATCAGTAATTATTCCCCGTTTATTAAGGTCTGCTAACTTTTCAATTTGTGATAATATCTGATTATTATTAGGTTGTTGATCTGAACCAGAAAAATCAAGTTCATCATTAAGTAGCTTATAAAAAAATCCATCTTTTTTGTCTTCCACTGATTGTTTTGTATGCCCCATTTTATTATGAGGTCCTGGTCTAACTTTTTCATCAGCATATGTATTTAGTGAAAATAAAATTATTAACAAAAAGAAATATTTCATACTTAGATTATAATACTTCTATAAATTGAAATCATTTTTTTATAAGATTTTCTTTGAAAAATAGCCTGACTTCGCTGAGAGTTTTTGTTGTAGCCTGAGAGTTATACTTGACAGTCACACCTTTAAATGAGCATTTATTTAGAAAATACTCACTCAATTGTGGAGTATTAATTACTACCCCTTCTAAATTATTTATTTCCCCACGTTTATTGATAGTCAATGTACATTCTTTATTTATTATTTTTAAATTAGGAAGCTTTTCGAACGTAAATCCAAAATATAATAATGGATTGTCAAATCCATGCCTAGCATTTTCCATTGATAAAAATTTAAGCTTATTATCGTTTCTGAAAAACTTAGAGTATATGTTCCTACATGCAGCTTCTGGCGTTAAATCATCGTCCTGTCCAGTAATCATCAATAGTGGTGTCTGCGTTTCTACATCACTAGGAAACGTGAAACCGCAATATGGGTAAATTGCTACTGCAGCTTGAAATCTTTCAGTGAAAGGAAGAATATTATTAACAAACTTAAAATGTGAGAGAATTGGTCCAACACCACCTTGTGACCAACCTAAATAGCCAACATTTTTTATACTTGGATTAGTCTTAATAAGTTTTAATGCTGCATAGGCATCATTCATGAAGGTTAAACCTGAAACTTTAGAAAATTTTTTATCATATTTTATCTTCCTAGCGGAGTAATGATCTATCTGAAAAACAACTAAACCCATATCTGTCAGTAGTTCAATATATTTATTATGGTATCTTCGTTGCCCACCAGAGCCATGCGTCATAATCACAGCATTATATGTTTCTTGTTTTATATCTGGATAGAAAATGTTTCCATTAACTACAATTTTACTTTTATTTTCATAGTTCAAGTCATAACTATCAATTGACTCAAAACACACAAAAACATTATCCGTTTCAGACAGATGACTAGTCGGCTGTTTGTTAGCGCACGGATCCTTAATGTCTTTAGAGCACGAAGATAGAATAAAAATACATGTTAATGTAAAAATTATATTTTTATACATTGATATTAGTTTGATTTTGAGTATTTATCCTTGTGATCTTCAATGATAGCAATAATTTGATTATCTTTATTGTATGGTTCTGGGAGAAGAGAATTTGGAACATCCATCTCTTTGAATTCAATTTTAATATCAGGCTCAATTCCATTACCATGAATATTTCTATCGTTAGGTGTGTAATATCTTGCTGTCGTCAGCTTTAAAGCAGAGCCATCAAACATTTCTTGTATTGATTGTACAGAAGCTTTACCAAAAGACTTTTCACCATATATAATTGCTCTTTTATTATCCTGAAGAGCCCCAGCTACAATTTCAGAGGCTGACGCTGACCCTCCATTGATTAAAATATACACAGGAAGCCCTTTTAGTATATCTTCACTGTTGGCGACATATTCTAAATCAGAAGTATTAGTTCTACCTTTTGTATAAACAATTCTTCCTGATTCTAAAAATAAGTCTGAGATTCCTACAGCAGCTCCTAAGACGCCACCAGGATTATTTCTTAAATCAAGAATTAGGGCGGACATTTTACTGGCTTCTTTTCGAAGATTATACACAGCGTTTCGTACATTCGTCGTGGAATTTGACTGGAAACTTGATAATCTCAAGTAACCTATTTCTTCATTAAATACTTTTGTTTTTATTCCTTTAGAAACTATAATTTGTCTTACCAGCTCAAAATCTAAAGGCTGTTTTTCTTTTTCTCTTAATATTTTAACTTTTACTTTAGTACCTGGTTCACCCCTCATCAACTTTACTGCATCATTAAGCGACTTGTCCTTCAAGGATATATCTTGCACTTCAATGACAAGATCACCAGATTTTAGTCCAGCTTTCTGCGCAGGTGTGTCATCTATCGGAGCTATGATTTTTACAAAACCATCTTCCATGGTAATTTCAATTCCTATACCACCAAATCTGCCCGTAGTTCCAATTTTAAGTTCTGAAAAGTCATCTTTTGACAAATAGTCTGAGTACGGATCAAGTTTTGTTACCATACCCTCTATTGCATAGTTAAATAATGTATCGTCGTTTACTTCATCGACATATTGATCTTTAATTTTTTTGTAAACATCAACGAATTGTTGAATCTTATCAGAAGGTATTTCTGAGTCATCCGCATGCAATGGCACGCTGATATACATCAAAACTAGTAAAAATACGTAATATTTAGGGTTTTTAGTAAACATATTGATTATGTGATAATAGCACTTTATTATTAAATTTATTATTAGTTTTGGCTAATATAGGTATATAATAATAAAATGGAAAACGAGCAACTACATACTGAAGAAAAAATAGATTATTCTTCAGCAGATCAACAAAAAGATGTAGAAACAGCATCAAGATCTCTTAAAGCTATGTCGCACCCTTTAAGACTGATGATACTCTGTAAGCTTGGGGAAGGTGAATTTAGTGTCCAAGATATCGTAGATAATGTTGGAACATCACAAAGTAATATATCTCAACATTTAGCAATCTTAAGAGATAAAGGTATCTTGTCTGCAAGAAAGGATGCTAATAAAGTTTTTTATAAAGTAACTGATTTTAAAACATTAAAACTCATCGACATGATGAGAGAAGTTTTCTGTTCAAAACATAATTAATCCGTAGATGGGTGACTCAATGGAATTTGTCTCAAATCACCCAGTTTTATCTGTTGCTCTTTTTATATTCATATACTTGATAATTTCTTTTGAGATAAAAAACTTTACAAAAAAATATAAATCTATTAACTGTAATGAGCTAGTAACTCGGATTAATGAAAATAGTGTCATTATCCTAGATACACGAGATAAATCAGATTTTAAAAAAGGACATATCTCAAATGCTATAAATTATGATTTATCATCAGCCAAATCTCTAGATGATAAAGAGGTCGTGGTATATGATAAAGATGAAATTAAGAGTGTTAGTAGTGCAGAAAAATTATCTGCTAATCAGACATTGAAAGTTTATTACTTGGAAGGCGGCGTACAATCGTGGATAGAAAATAACTTACCCTTATCGGAGTAAATATGGCAGATAACAAAGTTCAGTTCAATATTCAAAGAATCTATCTGAAAGACTTATCTTTTGAGTCACCAATGGCTCCAGAGATATTTACAAATATGTCTTCAACACCAAAAGTAGGATTTAATTTTGAATCAGGAATAAAAGAAATTAATGCTGATACCCATGAACTCACTTTAACATTTAATGTTAAAGCGGAAGTGGGTGATGAAATAATGTATTTAGTAGAGCTTAAACAATGTGGAGTATTTACAGTTTCAATTGAGGATGCGGACTTAAAGAAAAGATTTTTAAATGTTCACTGTGCTGAAATAGTATATCCATATGCTAGAGAAAATATTTCATCTATCATTCAAAAGGGGGGTTTTCCACCTTTATTTCTCTCTCCAATAGACTTTCATACTATCTATCAAAATGAACTTGATAAGCGAAAAAATGATTAATGCGACATAGCTTTAGAGTAATAGGTGCCGGTGTTTGGGGATTAGCGTTCTCAGATTATCTGATAAAGAAAGGTTGTAAGGTTGATATATTCTGTAGAGACGTTAGTCTTTCTAGTAACAAATTAAATAAATTTAAATTTCACCCTAGTTTATTAGGATATATAAAACCTATTTCAACACTATCAGATTATAACTGTAACGAATCCATCAACATAATTGCTGTGAACAGTAATGGTTTTTCAGAATTATTTGATACTCACGAAAAGTACTTTGATGGTTTAAAAAAAGTTGTTTGGCTTACTAAAGGGCTTGATCATAAAACAGGAAAACTTTTTAGTGAATATCTTCAAGAAAAGTACGCAAAAATTGAATTAGCACTGCTCTCTGGCCCATCATTTGCAGAGGATTTATATCGCGGCCTTGATATTTCAATATCATTAGCGTCAAACTCTCAAAGATTTAGCGACCAATTATATGAATTAATTTCATCGAAAGCTTTACAACTCAGACCTACTTCACATTTACAAGCAATTGAAATTGCTAGCTGCCTAAAAAATATAACAGCTATTCTTTGTGGAGTGTCTGACAATTTATTTTCTGAAAATAAATCAGATCTACTTATTAAAATAGCATGTAATGAAGTCATAAGTATGTACTGCTCACTGAACAATATTCATGATAATAATTTAAATGATGTAATAATAAATTCTCCTGGATGCATTGGAGATATGAACCTCACATGTAAGCAGGAAAAATCTAGAAACTATCAATTTGGAAGGCTAATTACTGATGAAAGCTTATCAATAAGTAATGCATTAACTGATATTGGTACTGCAGAGGGCTATGAATGTTGTAAGACTCTAATCGAAAAGTCTAAAGTGTTGAAATCAACTGTAGCTAGGACTCTTTATAATATTCTCTCTAAACCTGCTAAGAGAAGTAACTACATACAGGATTTGTTACAAGCCTAAATCCTTAATTTTACGTGTAATAGTATTTCTGCCAAGCCCAAGTATTTTAGCAGCATCAATCTTTCTGCCTTTACTAGCTCTTAATGCTTCTTGGAGAAGTATTTTCTCTAGCTCTTTCGATAAGTTGGTTAAATCATTTGCGTCCAATAAAACACTTTTAATATGGCTAGAGAGAGACTCTTCCCACGATGAACTTTCACCCATAGTTTCATCAACTGCATCTGAATGAGATTTTGGATTATTACTTTTTATTTCATCAGGAATATCATCAGCTGTGATGCTTGTTGACGGAGCCATTACTGTAATATAGCGACATGTGTTTTCAAGTTGTCTAATGTTTCCTGGCCAATCATAATTATTTAATATACTCATTGCATTTTTGTCTATATCTTTTTCTTCACTTTTAATTTCTTCTGCACTTTTAGATAAGAAATGTCTAACTAACATAGGAATATCTTCCTTCCTTTTTCGAAGAGGAGGTAGTTCAATTCTAAAAACATTAAGTCTATGATATAAATCTTCTCTGAATTTTCCTGTCTTAATAAGATGCTCAATATTCTGATTCGTAGCTGCTATTATCCTTACATCTGACTTAATAGGTTTTTGCCCACCTACTCTATAAAATTCATGGCTGGAGAGGACCCTAAGAAGTCGTGTTTGTAATTCTGGATGCATATCACCGATCTCATCTAGAAATAATGTGCCTCCCAAAGCTTGTTCAAATCTTCCTATCCTTTGTGACTGCGCACCAGTAAAAGAACCTTTTTCATGTCCAAACAGTTCACTTTCAAGAAGTTCATGAGGTATTGCCGCGACATTAATGGCTATAAAAGGTTTGTCACTCCTAGCACTATTGGTGTGTACTGATTGTGCAATTAATTCTTTTCCCGTTCCTGACTCACCACGCACAAGCACTGTAATATCAGTCTTTGATATTTTACCAATAGCTTTAAAAACTTCTTGCATTGAGTCTGCCTTACCAACTATTTTTGAATCAGATTCTTCCGAGGATTCTTGAAGACTTGATTTTTTTATTTTTGTAGCTTTGATAGCTAATTTGCGAATTTCATTTATATCAAACGGCTTAGTGAGATATTCAAATGCCCCACCTTTATATGCCGACAGTGCATTGTCCATATTCGCGTGCGCTGTAATAATTATTGTAGGGAGTTCGGGGTATTTCTCAGAAACTTTATCAAGAAATTCGAGACCTGACATCCCCGGCATTTTTATGTCTGTAATTATGAGATCTGGCTTGGTGGAGTTTAACGCAAGTAGTGCATGTGAAGCATTAGAGAATGATTCAATCTTGAATAAATCCTCAAGTGCACTTGTACATATTGTTCTAATGCTTTCTTCGTCATCAATTATCCAAACACTAGTCATTGTTATAGCTCCGTAGTGGAAGCACTATAGTAAATATAGTCTCTCGATGCTTGCTTGAGCATTCTATCAATCCTGAATTTTGCATAATAATAGACTGAGCTATTGTAAGACCTAAACCCATTCCCTCAGACTTTGTGGATACCATTGGGTAAAAGATTTCCTTAAGTTTATCTTCATGAATACCAGGTCCATTATCAATTACATCAATTTTCGCTACCAACGGATATTTTTGATTACCGATTGTATAGCTAGACTCAGATCTTGTTCTAATCTTTACAGTGCCTTTAAACTCCAAAGCTTGTATGGAGTTTCTAACAAGGTTTATTAAAGCTTGTATTAACTGTTCTTTGTTAGTTTCTACATCTGGAATGCTTGGGTCATAATCTTTCTCAAATTTTATTTCTTTATTTTTCAAATCAAACTTAAATAAGTCAACAACATGTTCTGTGGCTTCATGAATATTAATAAGTGATTTATCAATTGATGTGGCTGGCAAAGCCATGTCATTTAAAAGATTTACTAATCTATCTGTTTCTTTTTTGATAATATCTGTAAACTTCTTGTAATCACTATCTAAAGACTTTTCAAGAATTTGAGCAGCACCTAAAATACCTCCTAAAGGATTTTTTATTTCGTGAGATAGTCCTTTTATCATTTCTCTAGTAGCTCTTTCTTGTTCAATTAAGTTCTGTTCAAGACTGATACTATGTAGTCTTCCAGTTTCTGATAATTCAATAAGAGTAATATTTTCTTTGTTGATAGTCACTTGAGATATATTACAGTCAACAATTTTTTCATCACCTTCAAAGTTTTTAAATTTAAAGTCTCTTATCATTTTAGAATGGTTCTCATTACAGACACTACTAATGTGTTGTTCAAAAGAATGATGTCCAATTGAGGCTTTGAGTTGTGAAATTGGTGGGAAATTATTACTGATTCCCAGCATATTTAAGCCTGCAATATTTATAAAAAAGTATGAATTATCCTCATTCAGGGCAATCACTGATGAAGACATGCTTTCTATTATTTCTAGGAGAAATTTTGAATCTAAAGACATTTTACTTTGTAATTCCATATTCAAACACACACCGCCTTATTAAGGCGGTGTGTTAATAGCTTATAGACTGTAGTACATCTCAAATTCACATGGATGAGTAGATTGTCTTAACCTTTGAACTTCATCCATTTTTAGATCAATGTACGAATCAATCATATTATTAGTGAAAACATCACCAGCATTTAAGAATTCTCTATCTTTGTCTAGAGCATCTAATGCTACGTCTAGTCCAGGTGCAACTGTAGGTAACATTGATTCTTCTTCTCTGCTAATAGCAAATAAATCTTTATCCATTGCTGGACCTGGATCGATTTGATTTTTAATTCCATCAAGACCAGCCATCATCATTGCAGAAAAAGCTAGGTATGGATTTGCAGTAGAATCAGGGAATCTTACTTCTATTCTTCTAGCCTTATCTGACATTACATATGGTATACGTATAGATGCGGATCTATTACGCGCAGAATATGTAAGTATAACTGGCGCTTCAAATCCCGGTATCAATCTTTTATAACTATTAGTTGATGCATTAGTGAAAGCATTAAGTGCACGTGCGTGCTTGATGATACCACCAATGTACCAAAGCGCTTCTTGCGATAAATTACCATACTTGTCACCTGCAAATATATTTTTGCCATCTTTAGAAAGTGATTGATGGACATGCATACCAGTTCCATTATCACCAACAACTGGCTTAGGCATGAATGTGGCTGTTTTACCAAATGCATGCGCAACATTCTGAACTACATATTTATATTTCTGTACTTCATCAGCTTTAGTCACAAGAGTATTAAATAGCGTTCCTATCTCGCATTGACCAGCAGTTGCAACTTCATGATGATGTACTTCACATTGAACACCTACTTCATGCAGCGTTGTAATCATTGCAGATCTACAATCTTGTAAGGCATCAACTGGGGGTACAGGAAAATAACCACCTTTTACACCAGGTCTGTGACCCATGTTTCCATCTTCATAATCCTTACCACTATTCCAGCACGCCTCTGTTGAGTCTACTTTAAAGAAGCAGCTACCAATTTTGTCTTCAAATTTAACATCATCAAAGACAAAAAATTCATTTTCAGGACCAAAGTATGCGGTATCTGCTATACCTGAGTCTGCTAAATATTTTTCTGCCTTTTTTGCTATTCCACGAGGGTCTTTTTCATAGCTCGATCCGTCTGCAGGCTCTATTACGTCACATGTAACATTGATTGTCGGCTCATCATAGAACGGATCAGCAAATGCAGTTGAAGTATCTGGCATAAGAATCATGTCTGATTCATTAATATCTTTCCATCCTGCAATTGAAGACCCATCAAACATTTTGCCTTCTTCACAATCTGTAGCAATACCGTCATCGGTAGCTGTAACAGTTACATGCTGTTCTTTACCTTGGGTATTGGTAAATCTATAGTCTATGAATTTGGCTTCTTTTTCTTCGACCAATTTCTTTATATCATTTGCGCTCATTATATTCCTCACTAGTGTTTTTTTATTCGCAACTATACACATGCACATATCGTGCCAGTCTTATTAACTACATTTACTGACATAATATAGTCAAATTACATAAAATGCATTAGAATAGTGCGATAAATGTTTAAAAATAATGCATATGCACATATATAATGCATATATTTTAACTATAAAATACAATAAAAGTATAAAAAATATATGTCTTATGCTCTTATACAAGTATAATTTCAATATTCATCAGGAGGCAATTTGACACAACACAGCATGGAAGAGATTGTAGCCCTTTGTAAAAGAAGAGGGTTTATATTTCAATCTTGTGAAATCTATGGAGGCCTTCAGGGAATGTATGATTATGGCCCACTTGGTGTTGAACTAAAAAATAATCTAAAAAATTCTTGGTGGAAATCTATAGTTTATGACAGGGATGACGTAGAAGGTCTAGATTCATCAATACTTACACATCCAGATGTTTTAAAATTCTCAGGACATGAGGATACATTTTCAGATCCTATGGTTGACTGCAAATCTTGCAAAGCTCGTTGGAGAGCAGATCAAATTGACGACAGATGCCCTAAATGCGGTTCAAAAGAACTTACAGAACCAAGACCTTTCAATTTGATGTTCAAGACAAATGTAGGACCTGTAATTGATGAGTCATCATTTGCATATCTAAGACCAGAAACAGCTCAACAAATTTTCATTAATTTTAAAAATATAATTGATTCAACATCAAGAGTACTTCCTTTTGGTATTGCTCAGATAGGTAAATCTTTTAGAAATGAAATTACACCGAGAAACTTTATATTTAGAGTAAGAGAATTTGAACAAATGGAATTAGAATTTTTTGTTTTGCCTGGCGATGATGATTACTGGCATAAAACTTGGATAGAAACCAGAACAGATTGGTGGATTAACCAAGGAATCCCAAAGAATAAGTTGAATATAGTTAATGTTACTGGAAATGATTTAGCTCATTATTCAAAAGCTACAACTGATATCATGTATTCATTTCCTCACGGTGAAGAAGAACTTGAAGGAATTGCAAATAGAACTGACTTCGATTTAGGCTCACATTCAAAAAATCAGAGTAGCTTAAATATCAAGGCAAATGTTCAAGTAAATGATAAGTCGAATTCCCGACTTGCAGTACAAAATGAAAATAAAGAATGGATTGTTCCATATATAATAGAGCCATCAGCTGGTGTAGATCGAGGTGTTCTTGCAGTTCTTAATGAAGCATATACTAATGAAGAGCTTGATGATGGAAAATCTCGTATTGTTCTAAAGTTAAAAAAACATTTATCTCCGATAAAAGCTGCTGTTATTCCCCTGAAAAGAAATAATGATGACTTAGTAAACAAAGCTAATGAAATAAAGAAAAGACTACAGAAGTATCAGATAGGTAGAGTTGTTGTAGAAAACACTGGAAATATTGGAAAAAGTTATAGGAAACACGATGAAGTTGGAACACCATTATGTTTAACAGTAGATTTTGATTCGCTTGAAAAGAATACAATTACAATTCGTGACAGGGACTCTATGAAACAAGAGACTATATCTATGAATGATGTAGACAAATATTTTATAGACTACTATTCAGATGCAAAGTGATAAATACATTATTTTAGATAGAGATGGTGTTATCAATTATGAATCATCCGCTTATATAAAAATCCCTGATGAGTGGCATCCAATTCCAAAAAGCATAGAGGCAATTTCTTTGCTATCTAGAAATGGCTATAAAATTATTCTGATTTCTAACCAAGCTGGTATAAGCAGAGGGCTAATAAATTATAGCAACCATCTTGAAATTCATAAGAAGTTCATTGATACCTGTAAAAAGTATTCAGGTGATATTTATGCAACGTTTTATTGTTTTGATCACCCAGATGAAAAATCACAATTCCGTAAACCTAATCCCGGGATGTATCTAGAAGTTGCTGAGAGGCTAAATATAAATTTGTCTGAAGTATTCGCAATAGGTGATTCACCGAGGGACATGAAAGCGGCGTTATCATCGGGCTGTAAACCTCTAGGCGTTTTAACAGGCAATGGCAAAAGAATAAAAGAAGAAATGCCAAGTATAGAATTATTTAATGACTTATATGATGCCTCACAGTTTGTTATAGAATATGATAAGCAATATATACTTAATATTTAAATCTCTATTTTTTTGGGTAAATCTTATTTTATCTGTATTAATATTTGGTCCAATTGCATTTTTATTCGGACTTATTTCTTATAATACTTGCCTTTATATTTGTAAATCTTGGTGTAAATATAATTTGTTCATATTAAAAAATGTTTGCTCGCTCACATATTACATAGATGGTCCTGATATTAATTCACATCGTATGATAATTTCTAGACATCAATCTGCTTTTGAAACTATTTTTCTCGCTGCCTTCATAAATAGACCTATCTTTATATTAAAAAGGGAACTATTAATGATTCCCTTGTTTGGTTGGTGTTTGTATTTACTAAAAAATATCTCTATAAATAGATCAGATGGAGTTTCATCACTTAATAAGATTATGAAAGCCTGTGATGAACATGTTACAAATGATAGAACCCTAATTATATTTCCTGAGGGGACCAGAGTAGCTTACGGAAAAAATGTTGAGATTAAAAAAGGTGTGTTGAGGATACTTGATTCTTTGAAAATACCGTCACTTATTATAAATCATAATGCAGGGAAGTTTTGGCCAAAGGATTCACTTATTATAAAGCCTGGTACCATTGTAATAAAAACTTTATCACTTGAATATTATAGTGATCAGTCAATATCTAAAAATAAGATACAAGAACACTTCTTATAAATTTTTTACGTATTTACACGTTACGGGGCTGGGTTTGGTTGAGATGAATGAACTTCATTTATCTCTTCTATTATCTCTTCTGTTAAGTTCACATTTACAGATTCTATATTTTCTTTTAATTGATCTATAGTTGTTGCTCCTATTATATTAGACGTTACAAAAGGTCTTGTATTGACAAACGCTAACGCAAGATGCGTTAGTGACAAATTATGTTTTTTTGCAATATCATAGTATCTCTCTACAGCACTTATACATTCATCATTGCTATATCGTGTGAACCAGTCACCAAATAAACCTAATCTGGAACTCTTATCAGTTCTACTTCTATACTTTCCGGTGAGTAGTCCAAAACCAAGAGGAGAATAAGCAAGAAGTCCAATATGTTCATGTTGAGAAATTTCAGCTAGTCCAACTTCATATATTCTATTAAGCAAAGAGTATGGATTTTGGATAGTTACAATTCGTTCCATATTCTTCTCTTTTGCTGTGTTTAGATACATATTAGTTCCCCATGGCGTTTCGTTAGATATACCAATATATCTCACTCTCCCAGATCTCACTAAATCACTCATTGCTTCCAAAGTTTCCTCTATAGGTACACCCATTTCATTCGAATATTCATACCCTAATCTTCCAAAGTAATTTGATTTTCTCTCTGGCCAATGTACTTGATATAAATCAATATAATCTGTTTGCAATCTTTTGAGCGAATCATCCACTGCTTGGAAGATATGTTTTTTATTTAAGCGAGAACCTTGTCTTAAATATTCCATGCCCGGCCCAGCTACTTTTGTAGCAATATGAATATGTTCCCTATCCTTTCTTTTAACTAGCCATGATCCTATAAATTTTTCAGTTAAGCCCTGTGTTTCTTGTTTTGGTGGAATTGCATACATTTCTGCTGTATCAATTAAGTTTATTCCGTTCGCGATTGAATAATTTAATTGTTCATGTGCTTCAGCTTCTGTATTTTGCTCACCATAAGTCATGGTCCCTAAACAAATCAAGCTTACATCTAAATCAGTACCAGCTAGTTTTCTATATTTCATATATAAATTTATTTCGCTATCTATTTACTATCATACCTTGTTGAGTATTTTTCAGTAAACATGTTTGTAAAATAGTTACCTATAATCCCTAAGTTTCTTGTAAATACTGTATTATATTTATATTATACGCACTTAAGACAACAAACGAGGTCAAAGTATTAACTACTTTTCATATATTCAATCACTATTTTTAAATTTTACATCATGGCTGCCTGACGCCATATCTAAAAAAGAATACTTTGCGAGAGATATCATTGCTGGTACTACCATAGCAATGATTATAATCCCACAGTCTATGGCATATGCAACACTTGCTAACTTAGATCCAGTGTATGGACTTTATGCATCTTTTCTTCCTGTAGCTGTTGCTGCGTTTTTTGGGTCATCCAGGTATCTCGCTACAGGCCCAGTTGCTATGGTTAGTCTACTCACAGCTGTTGCAGTTACTTCTTTATCATTTGGTGATAGCTCTCTTTATGTTCCAATTGCAATCATGCTTGCTTTAAGTGTTGGCATATTTCAAATTACGTTAGCTATGGCTAAAGCTGGCAGATTGATAGACGTAGTATTGAAAGAGCACGTGATTTTAGGATTTACATCAGCAGCAGCATTGATAATTGCAAGCTCACAACTAAGCAAGGTATTCGGATTAAGCAAAGTAACTATCACCGATTTGCTTAACGCAAGTTCTTTTCTAGACAGTAGTCCTATAAATATGTATGCAGTGTTGATGTCACTTGTTGCATTAATAATTTTATATGTCTTTAAAAATAAACTTACAAAATACCAATTTCTTGGAAACATAGCCGTACTTGCAGCAGTAGTCGTAACAATTTTACTCTCGAAAAACTATAACTATAACGGCCCTATTGTTGGAAGTATTCCTGATGGTTTACCTAGTTTTTCCTACCAAGGATTAAGTTTGTCGCCAGATATGATTTTTATGTTTATTATACATACTGTAATAATTAGCTTTGTTGGATTCATGGAAGCTATAGCTATAGCTAGACAACTTGAACAGAAAGAAGCTGTTAAGAATTCAAAAGGTGTAGAGCTATATAAATATCCAACTCCTGTAAATTCAAATCAAGAATTATTTGGCCAGGGGCTCGGAAACATAGCATCAAGTATTTCGGGTGCATATCCTGTATCTGGATCTTTTTCAAGATCTGCTGTAAATGAATCTGTTGGTTCATACAGCCCTATATCCTCAATAACAACGACATTAATTGTTATGCTGACTCTTCTATATGCTACACCTCTACTTTTTGATTTACCAAAATCAACACTAGGAGTCATAGTAATTTTTGCAGTCATACCACTTATTAAAGTTGGGAAAATGCGCGAACTTTTCTCAAGTGACAGTCAAAAAGGAACTGTATGTTGGATAACATTTTTTAGTACTTTAATATTTCCTATTTTATCCATCGAAATATTTTCAGGAATCAATACACATATTTGGACAGGAATAATTTTTGGATTTATCTTATCTCTGATTATTGAAAAAAAATAATTAGTATTTGGTGTAGATAATATCAAAAACAAACTTATTCTTTTTTAGCGCCTTTTTTTCATACTTCGTTATAGGTCTGTTGCCCCTGTTTTTTGAGAAGCCATTATTTTCTTTACATGCATTCTGAATAATATTTTTTGCTTGTATGGCATAACCAATATTATCAGATGCAAAATGAAACATTCCTTTATTAACAAGAATTCGATTTATCACACTAAATGTATACTCATTGAACAACCTTCTTTTTCTATGTTTCTTTTTTTGCCATGGGTCTGGAAAGAGCATATAAATTTTTGCAATAGTGTTATTTTCTATCTTTTCTAGAAATTCTAGAGCATCGCCATAATAAGTTAAAATATCT
Organism: bacterium; assembly: GCA_029979505.1. GTDB lineage: Bacteria > Pseudomonadota > Gammaproteobacteria > CACLCV01. The sequence continues at coordinate 45,973 of JAPOHH010000007.1, forward strand.
TTTTTAGCTAAATTGTTTATTCCTAACTTATATGCCTCTAGTCCGCATACAAGATAATCTTTATGCATGTTACGTAGATTGATAGTAGACTCTCCTGTACCAAATCCTATGTCTATAATTATGTATTTATGCTCCTTGAGAGTCCTTGGTGTGAGTGCTCGTGGACTATTTAGTGATTCTTGTTGTTTTCTTGATCTAAATGATTTGTAGAATATTGGTTTATTCACCAGTAACTAATCCTGATATTGGTGATGAAGGTGATGCTTTGTCTTTTATTTCTATTCTCCCAGCGTGAAATGCATTATAGCCAGAGATAACCGCATCCTTCATCGCTGATGCCATCAATATTGGATTTTTAGCAGATGCAATTGCTGTATTCATTAGTACACCATCACAACCTAGTTCCATTGCGATACACGCATCGCTAGCCGTACCAACACCTGCATCAACAATTATAGGTACATTTGCATTTTCCACTATTTCAGAAATATTAAACTTATTAATTATTCCTCTCCCTGAGCCAATCGCAGAGCCTAACGGCATTACGCATTCACAACCAATATTTTCAAGTTCTTTGGCTACTATAGGATCATCAGTAGTATAGACCATTACCTTGAAGTCTTTATTGACAAGTATTTCTGCAGCTTTAAGTGTTTCTACAACATTTGGAAAGAGATTTTTACTTTGACTGAGAACCTCTAATTTAACTAATTTTTTACCTCCTAAAAGTTCAGATGCAATTTCACATGTACGTATAGCATCTCTAGCTGTATAACAGCCTGCTGTATTTGGGAGTATTGTATATTTTTCCGGTGAAATAAATTCAAGTAGATTTTCAGATTCTGTATCCTGGCCAATATTCATTCTTCTAATTGCAACCGTTACCATTTCGCATGAACTAGATTTTATTGCTGCCTCAGTCTCTTTGAAGTCTTTGTATTTACCAGTTCCAAGTATTAGTCTTGATTTGTATTCTTTATTATCTATTATAAGTTTTTTCATTAACCACCTCCTATTGCTGTAACAATTTCTATCTTGTCTCCTTCTTTTATGTGGAATGAATCATGATTAGATTTTGGAACGATTTGCTCATTAACCTCAACTGCAAAATATTTATGTTTAATATCTATTTGGTCTAACAACCTTTTTATGGTTAAACCATCATCTAATAATGTACTTTTGTTATTTAATAAAACTTTCATAAATAGTTCTATATCATAATATAATCAATTATTCATAGATAGTACTCTAGCCGGAATAGCTCAGTTGGTAGAGCACCGCATTCGTAATGCGTAGGTCGGTGGTTCGAATCCACTTTCCGGCAACAGCTAACGTTAATTAGTACTGTTTGATATAGGCCAGCCGTAAGAGTAGAATGCAACTAAACTAGACCTAATAATGAACATGACTAGAAAAGGTATTATTTTAGCAGGCGGGAGAGGTACAAGATTATATCCTGTGACACTTGGTGTTACAAAATGTTTACTTCCTATATATGATAAGCCATTAATTTATTACTCTATATCAACACTTATGCTCTCGGACATTAGAGATGTCCTGATTATCACAACACCTGAAGACAGTAAAATATATGCTCGACTTCTAGGTGATGGCAGCGAATGGGGTATAAATATCTCTTATGATGTCCAACCTAAGCCTGAGGGAATTGCACAAGCATTAATAATTGGTGAAAAATTTTTATGCAATAGGTCATGCGCATTGATACTTGCAGATAATATATTCCATGGTAATGGTTTGTCTGAGAAACTATCAAAGATTTCTAAAAATAATAAAAATACGGTTTTTACATATACAGTGGATGATCCATCAAGGTTCGGAGTTTGTGAGGTTGACGAGAATAATATGGTTATATCTCTCGAAGAAAAACCAATAGATTCAATATCAAATCAGGCAGTAACAGGTTTATATTTTTATGATAATGAGGTTTCTGAAATAGCAAAAACCATTGTTCCTTCACTCCGAGGTGAGCTCGAAATTACTGATGTTAATATAGAATATATGAAAGCCAAAAAACTATATAGTGAACCATTGAAGAATGAATATAAGTGGATTGATGCTGGAACTGTGGATTCACTTATGGATGCATGTTCTTATGTGAGAAATATAGAAAAAAATGAAGGCATTAAAATTTCATGTCCGGAAGAAATCAGTTACAGAAAAGGTTGGATAAGTTCTGAGATGTTACAAAAGCTTGCTGACAATTATGATAATGACTATGGCAAGTATATAAAAAAGTTAATCTCATAAAGTTCTCTTAAAAATAATTAAGATGTATATATTTTTTTATTAAAAAACTTAAAAACTATTGGCAGTAAGCCAAGCATTGTCAGATATATAATTAATTCACTAGTAAATATTTTGTCACCACTCAGCGATTGTTCAATTTCATTACCAGTAAGAATTATTATTATTGTCCCAGGTAACATGCCTAGCTGACTTATCAAGTAAAAGACTTTAGCTTTAATTTTGGTAACTCCAAAACAAATATTTATAATAAAGAAAGGAAATATTGGAGACATTCTCAATGCAAATAAATAATATTTCTCATTATCTATCAAATGGCTATTAATTATCTTTATTTGATTCTTATATTTATCAGATACGTAAGAGTAAGCAAAATATCTCGCCAACAACATGGCAGTAGTCGCCCCAATAGATGAAGCAAAAGATACAACTATTATCGCATTTATTGGGTCAAAAATTACTCCTGCTAACAACCCCATGACAAGTGCAATAGGTAAAGACAATGTTACAAAAATAATATAAGTAGCTGCGTAACCCAGTGAAAATATTAATGGAGCATCACCGTAGATACTCTTTAGTCTCTCTATGTTATGAAGAAGATATTGTTCTATTAGATTATCATTTAAATAACTAGCTATGACTACAATAAGCAGTAAAAGGAAAAGTATATATTTTTTAGTTTTCATAATATGTATAGGTTCTGTCATAATGATAGTCTAAATTATGAAAATAGAAAGTTACATGGAAGCTCAAAAGAATTCTTTTAATAAGGATTTAAAAAAATACATTAGTAAATTCCCAAAATCTAACGTTTTAAGTAAAGCTATTTGGTATAGCCTGAGCAATGGAGGGAAAAGAATAAGACCTATCCTTTTGAGAGAATCATCCAAAGCATTAGGACTTAAAAAAGCAGAGTATATTAATGCGATGATTTCTATTGAGCTTATACATTGCTATTCTCTTGTACATGATGATTTGCCATGTATGGACGACGATGATTATAGAAGAGGCAAACTGTCTACACATAAAAAATTTAATGAAGCACAAGCAGTATTGTCAGGTAATAGTCTACTTACGCTATCTTTTGAATTACTTGCAGAAAAATATAACTCAAGATTATGCAAAGAACTTGCAGATGTCTCTGGTTTAAACGGACTAGCTGGCGGGCAATCAATAGACATTGATGTCAAAACAAAAAATATTAGCTTAAATAGTATTTTAAAAATGCATGAACTAAAAACTGCAAAATTATTCGAATTTTGTTTAGTCGCACCTTTTATAATAGCAGGGAAAAATAAGAAAACGATTGAGCTCTCCAGGCAGTATGGAAAAACAATAGGTAAGATATTTCAAATTATAGATGATATTTGTGACTTTGAAGAAGACGATCATAATAACATTTTGAAATACTATAACAAATCACATGCCCTTGATTTATGCAGAAAATACCAAAATCAAGCTAATTCAAGTTTCCAAAATATTCTCTCAAAACGGAACAATAAGCTGACAGATATAATCGAGTTTATTATTAACCAAGCAAATTAATATGCCAGTATCAATAATTACAGGCTCTACAGCAGGGATAGGTTTAGAGACAGCTAGAGGCTTAGCTAATAACAAACATGACCTAATATTAGTGTCGCGAAATAAAAAAAAGCTTAATCTACTAAAGGATGATATAGAAAATAAATATCAAGTTAATTGTGAAGTATTCCCATATGATTTGTCTTTAATTACGTCAAATATTAATTTCTTTAAAGATATAAAAAAGAAATACAATCATATAGATTTTTTAATTAACAATGTCGGAGCTATATTTATGGACAGGATTGTTACGTCAGAGGGAATTGAAAAAACTTTTGCTCTAAATCATATGAGTTATTTTACGCTTTCCAAATTATTTTCAGAAAATTATTCTGAGATTAGTATTATTAATGTAAGTTCTGAAGCGCATAGATATATAAAGCTTAAAAAAGATGATTTACAAAACTTATGCAATTACTATGGTTGGTATGCTTATAAAAGGAGCAAGTTGGCAAACATTTACACTACTTATGAAATAAATCAAAGATTAAAAAATAATACAGCCTCGATAAATTGCTTACACCCAGGTCTTGTAAATACTAATTTTGCAAACAACAACAGTTGGTATTTTAATCTTATGGCTAACATTATTAAGTACTTTGGTATCACTCCTTTGGAGGGAGCGATGACAACACTTTATCTTGCTAATAATAAGCAAGTTAGGGACCTATCAGGTTTATATTTTGATAAATGTAGACCGAGAAGTTCTTCCAGAGAGTCATACGATATCCATACAAGAAAAATCTTATGGAATTATAGTGAAAAACTGTTGTCTAAATATCTATAATGAAAAATGCACTTATTATAATTTTTTTAGTAACTATAATATCTGCATGCAGTCTAAAAACATCTGGTAGTTATAAATTCCATATAGATGTAGCTACTTTCGATAATAAAAAAGAACAAACAACCGCATCATGCAAACTATATTCATCAGAAACTAGAATAGTATTTAATACACCTAATAAAATTTTATATAATGCAAACTGTGGTCCAATTAATGTTGTATGTCAGAGAGGTAAGCTATCTGGCCAGTTTGGTTTAGTACCAAAAAAAGAAGAAGTAATAGAAGCTAATACGATTATTAGTGGAGGTTTAGGTATAATATTTGACAGAGTTGTAAATACCACTACTCCATTTGGCATGTTCGTTAGATACACAAATACATTTGATAATTCTGTTTGCCTCATTCCTAAAGAAATTAATATAATTCTCGATTAAGACTTGTCTAATTATTTATCAAGTGTAAGCTTAAATTATGGCAATTCTAATAGGATTAATATTCTTTCTTGCAGTAGGTTACTTCGCTTTTACTTTTGGTCAATGTGTTGCAAAGTTTTCTAGACTAGACAAGTTGATTAATAAAAAAATACTTGGTGTTGTTTTTTTATCTTTATATGTCGGTTATGTCTACACGAACCAGGCAATGATTATAGAAGTATTTATGGCCCCACTTAAATGATTTTTAAAAACTTAACTACCCAATAAATCACAAAAGATAGCATTGCACCAATCACAATGATATTAATAATTAGAGTAATAAATTTATATTCTTGAACTTCTGATGTATTGTCTTTATTTAAAAATGTGCCGTTAATCCAGGTTCCGTTATATATTCTTCCATCTGCATAAGTCCATTGTCCATCACCGACAGGTTTACCTTTATCAAAATTGCCAGTATATATTTTCCCGTTAGGGAATGTATTGATACCGAATCCATGAGGCTTGTCATTCTTCCAGTCACCTTCATAAGATCTATTATTTCTCGTTGTTAATTTTCCTTTACCGTGTTTAAGGCCGTCTTTAAAAGTACCTATATAGATATCTCCATTATCAAAAGTTTGTGTTCCTTGAGATTTTTCATCATTTTTGTACTTAATCATATTTTTTATTATACATGTATAATAAAGAATACTTATAAAGTTAGATAATCAGCCGTTTCTTCAATATATAAAAGCGTAAAAGTACAATTAAACTTTCGTAATTTGAGCCATCACCGTATAGAAAATTGGACCATCTCCCATATCGGTGAGTTCTTGTGAGTTTAATGCATTCGCATTGAGACCATTCTTGACAAGTGAACCCCTATATTGTTTTTGTGTAGAGGCTACACCCTCAAGCATTGAATCTTTAATGATTGCATGTGCAAATGTTTCACCTACATCATTGAAAACTTTACACAGATCCCCATCTTTAATTTTTCTTTTCTTTGCATCTACCGAAGAAACTTCGATGGTTGGTCTTGATGCCATCTTTCTTAATCTTTCAACTGGCACAAAAGAATTACCAATAAATTGATGTGTTGCAGGGCTTAATATTTGAATTGGATATTTCTTCTTAATTTCTGATTTTTTAAATTCTTCTGTATAAGAAGGGTAGGCACCTAGTCCAATATTTTTTGTATCTTCTGAATATATTTGTATTTTCTTATCTTTGGTAGGCCAACCTTTTTTTAGATAATTGCGTCTAGGGTTATTTACATCACCTTTTACCCAACCATTTTTCTTAAGTTTCTCATATGTCACACCTTTAAAAAGCGGATTATGCTTAGAATCAATCATATTTTTAATCATACTTTCGTCACTTTCTTTAAAACATTTTTCTTTGTATCCCATGTATTTTGCTAGCTCTCTGAATAAATCTTGATTAGATTTACTTTCTCCTAATGGTTTTATTGCTTGTTCTGTCAAACTAAAATAATAATGCCCATATGGAGCATGAAGATCTGTATGCTCGAGTTGAGTATCAGCTGGTAATACGACATCAGCATACATGCAGCTATCTGTCCAGAAAGTATCATGTACAACTGTAAATATATCTTTTCTTTTTAAACCTTTTCTTACATTACTACTATCAGGCGTACAGTTTGCAACATCAGAATTCCAGACAAACAAATGTTTAATTGGTGGATTTAATTTTTTATCGTTCAGCGCATTTCCAATTTGCACCATATTAATACTTCGTGGCTTTTTGTCTTTTAATAAATCTGGCCTTTGTAATTTTTTTAAATCTACATTCCACATTTCTTCAATCGAGCCAACAAAACATCCAGATTCTTTATATTTCCATGCACCAGTAATTGCAGGTAAGAGCATAATTGTTCGTGTCATCATCCCGCCATTTCTATGCCTATTAAGGCCATAGTTTGGTCTTATATAACTTCTTTTTGCCTTTGAATATTCATTCGCTAATTTTTTTATATCTGCTTGTTTAAGTCCTGTTATTTTTGATACATATGAGAGCGTGTATTTTGGTAGTTCATTTTTTATAAAATCTTCAGAGCCAGAAGTATGTTTCTTCAAGAATGACTTATCATGTAAATTATTTTTGACAATCTCATTCATCATCCCAAGTGCCAACGCGGAATCTGTTCCAGGTTTGGGTTGTAAATGCCAATCGCTCATAATACTTGTTCGAGTTTCTCTTGGATCAATACATACTACTTTAGCCCCATTTTTTTTAGCCTCTTCTAGGAATGGAACCATGTGTACATGTGTAGATGCAACATTTGTACCCCACAATATTATATAATCGTTTTTGGGAACTTCATCTATTGCAGGACCACATGCAGCTCCATAAGTATATATTCCTGCCGTCGATGCAGCTGCAATACATATTGTTCTGCCTAATCGTGCTGCTCCTACTTTGTTCCAAAACCTTTCAGACATTCCCCAGTAACCCAACATACCTAGTGTTCCAGAATATGAATACGGTTGAATTGAATCTGGTCCATATTTTTTAATATTTTCATTTAAGTTTTTAACGATAAGTTTCAAAGCATAATCCCAAGAAACTCTTTTAAATTTACCTTTCTGTCCTTTTGGTCCAATTCTCACATGCGGATACATAACTCTATTTTTGTTATAAACTAAATCCAAATAATGATTCACTTTATTGCATAGAAATCCTTTAGTAATGGGATGCTTATCATTACCTTTTAATTTAATTGCTTTGCCAGTTGTTTTATCAACCGTGACCACCAGCGAACAGGTATCAGGGCAATCATGTGGGCAAGTAACGTTTATATTTTTAAACTTAGGTTGACGCATTAATTTTACTCACTTTAGTCAATGAAATCGCTCCTGTTGGACATGCTTTTTCACATTCTCCACATCGCACACATACTTTTGGGTCTATGTATAATTCACCATGATAAATACCATGTGAATTACCTGGATCAATCTTATTAAATTCTACCCTGCCATCTGAGTCAGTAGTTTTAGAAGAAATCTCTTTTATACATTCATTTACAGGTCGTACCATTAAGCATTCATCACAAAGAACACACAGATTATTATTGATTTCAAATTTATAATGGCAGAGGTAACATCTTGACGCTTCTTTCTTACTTTCAGCTTTATTGAACCCAAGTTCAACTTCAGCTTTAAATGTTCGCTTTGACAAATCCCTTAGCTGCATTTTGGTAATGGGGATATAGTTTTTTTCCAAGGATCTATTTGTCTTAACTTTTTTATGAATACTGTAATTTTCTTTATAAAAATTTTTTTTCATTAAAAACTTATTAACATCTGCTGCAGTTTTTTTAGCATCTCCAATTGCATTAATCAGAGTAGAAGCTCCTAGCTTAAAATCACCTGCATAGAAAATATTCTCAGATGGATTTTTTATTTTAATTTCTTGCTTTTGGCCTATGGCAAGTATTATATGATCAGTTTTAATTTTAAATTTACTATTTGGTATGTCTATAAGTTTTGAATTGATATTTGAGGTCTTGGTCTTAACCAATTCAATATATTTAAGCCTTCCATCATTCTCAACAAGATTAAATGGTCTAGCACTGAATATCATTTTACCTTTTTCATTAACTAACTCCTCAAGTTCACCTGGAAGAATTTCTAAATCACCTTCCTTTCTTCTATAGAATGTTTTTACAGTCTTAGCTCCAAGTCTGATAGCTGTACGAGCACAATCCATTGATGTATAACCACCACCAATTACTATTACATTTTTTCCAACATATTTTTCATTCTTTTCATTAACTCTCAATAAAAAATCTAAACCATCTTCCACATAAAGATTTTTTTTAAATTGTGTATCTAAAATATTTGGCTTAAGTGTTCCCATTGCACATACAACCGCATCAAATTGTTTTGCTAGTTGTTCGATTTCATTCTGATTTGAAATAGATGTGTTTAGTTTGATCTTAATACCAAGATCAATAATTTGTTTAATTTCTTTTTCGATAATTTGCCTAGGTAGTCTAAAAACAGGGATTCCTTGATTGAGCATCCCACCTAATGATTTATGCTTCTCATATATTGTAACTTTATGACCATGACGTCTCAGTTCAGCTGCTGCAGCCAAACCCGCAACACCACCACCTATAATAAGTATATTTTTATTTGTTTCTTTTTGCGTATTACGAAGTCTAGGTTTTTTGGTTGTCGAGTATTTTCCGGCAGCCCTTTTCGAAAAACATATAGATACCGAATCTCCATTATTACCAGCACTATGCCTACATGCTTTCTCACATGGTCTTGAACATACTCTGCCAAGAATTTCTGGAAAAAAATTATCATTAAAGTTTATATTGTATGCCAACTCATAGTCATCATGATAAATAGCTTCCAAGTATCCAGGAATATCTGTATCAGCAGGACATGCTGACCTGCAGGGCACACTATCATCATACCAATGTCTTAACTCAGATTTATCCACGAATTCCCCCTGTTCATAATCTATCAAACATCAAATGTATTTGGCAACTTTTATAGATTTATAAGAATATTAAGGCTTACTTATATGGATTATAATCTATGTATTTATAATTCAGTTTGTATTACCATGGGTCATAAATTAATTTTAGGGAGTCAATAATGAGTTGGAGTTTAGAAGGAGATTACGCAGAGAATTGTAACTGCGATATAATGTGTCCTTGCTTATACCTACAGACGCCTACCGAGGGTTTTTGTGAGGCTATGCTAGTTTGGGATATTAAAAAAGGACATTTAAATGATGTGACACTTGATGGTCTCAAAGTGTCTATTTGGTTGCATGCGCCTGGACCACAACTTACAGAAGGTGGTTTTAAAATTGCACTATACATTGATGAAAATGCAACTGATGAACAAGCTACAGCACTAGAGGAACTCTATGGCGGTAAGCATGGTGGACACTTAGGTGTCATAGCTAGCCTTGTTGGTGAAGTGATGGGTGTAAAAAAAGCAGCAATTACTTGCGACATATCTGGGAATAAAAAAACACTTAAAGTAGCAGGAGCTGGTGAATGGGATATGGATGCGGTAGAAGATGGTAATGGTAATGTTGCGAAATGTGAATATCATCCATTAGCAATTAATCCTGGATTTCCAGTTGAGGTGAATAAAACAAGTAAACAGTCTTATACAGATTTTGGTCAAAATTGGAGTCCAAAACCTAATAGAGTTGGTCTATCTGGTCCATTCTCATATGCACCATAGTTTTCTTGTTGAACATATAAATAAAAAGGAGAGCTCACGCTCTCCTTTTTTTTGTCTCTGGCATATTTTAATGCATAATATGCATGTATGAGGAACCTGTATGAGTAATTATTCACAAGAAGCAGCTAAACAAGAGATTTATAAGGCTATAAATTTCCTTAGCCAGAATAAGTTTGCTGAGGCTGAATCTATATGTAAAGACTTATTACTTGATCATGAAAATTCTGATGCATATCATATTCTGTCGTCACTAAAGCTCAAAGACAAAGAATTCGATTCGAGCATAGAGCTTGTGAATAAGGCAATTAGCATTGATTCTAGTAATATTGGTTATTATGTCACCCTAGGTTGTGCACAAAGTTCAATCGAAAAGTATGCTGATGCAGCTGAGACATTCAAGGATGCGATTGAAATTAATAACAAAGTATCACAGGTACATTTTTATTTAGGGGAAGCGTATAGAAAGCTTACAAAATATAATCTCGCGATAAAGGCTTTCAAAAAATCAATTGAAATTAATAAAGACCACTCTAGCGCACTACTTTTTCTTGGTATAAGTTATGTTGAAATAAAAGAATTTGAATTAGCTAAAAATGCATTTAAAAAATGCATAGATACAAATCCTGATTTTATAGAAGCGCATATTAACTTGGCCATGTTACACCTACTTACAGGAAACTATAAAGACGGATGGGAAGAGTTTGAATGGAGACTAAAACTTAAAGCATTTGAAAATGATATATCTGGAAAACCATGGAACGGAGAAAGCCTCAGTAATAAGAAGCTACTAATAATAGATGAGCAAGGTTTCGGAGATACTATAAACTTTATTCGGTTTGCTCAGGACTTTCATAAAGATGATTGTGAAGTGATACTTCAAACTAAACCAGAATTAGCTGAGTTGATGAATCAACAAAAATGGATTAATCATGTTACTACACAAAAATATGATGGAGAGTATGATTATTTCATTCATTTGTTGTCAATAATGAAAATCATTGACTGGTCACCAGATAATCATAAAAATAACTTTCCCTATCTTACCTATGAAAGCTCACACAGTGAATGTATAAAAAATCACAAGATTAACATAGGGCTAGTGCTGCAAACATCGTTGTCTAATGATCATAATCACAGAAGCATACCTTACGAAATGTTAAAAGAATGTTTTGATTCTTCAAAACATAACGTTATATCTTTAGATTATAAAGAAAACCAAAATGAGTATATTAATGATATTTTTGACTGTAAAGCAGATTATAAAGATTTCAATGAGCTAGCAAGTATAATCGACAATTTAGATTTAGTAATTTCAGTAGATACAGCTGTTGCTCACTTATCTGGTGCGTTAAACAAAAATACATGGCTATTACTACCTTATGTTCCTGGATGGAGATGGGATTTAAATTTTATTGACAGTACACCTTGGTATAATAGTCTGATTCTTTTTAGACAAGATCAAATAAGTAACTGGGATAATGTAATAAACACGATTAAATTAGAGTTAATGAATTATGAGTAAATTTTTCGTAGATCAAGCGCTAAAAGAAGCAATAGATTTACATCAAAGGAATCAACTAGATGATGCTAAATCAATTTATACAAAAATTATAAATCATGATAAAACTAATAGTGATGCTTATCACTTACTTTCATTAATCTATCTTATCGAGAATAACTTAGATGATGCAAGAAGCCACATTGTCAGTGCAATTGAACTTCAACCAGAAATTTCTGTTTACCACAGCAACTATGGAAATATACTGTATCAAAGTAATAATCTTGAATTTGCAATACAAGAGCATAAAAGGGCTATTAAGTTAGATAAAAAAAATTTCCAATCATTCTACAGTCTAGGTGTCATTTATTCCCACCTTAAAAACTATGATAAAGCTGTAGAAAATTATAAAAAAGCTTTGTCTCTAGATGACAAATCATCAGTGGCACACAATAACCTTGCTAATATATACAATAATATAAATCCAAATGAAGCTGAGCATCACTATTTAAAAGTATTGGAATTGACTTCTAATGATCCAATGCCATATATAAACATTTCAAATTATTATTTAAAGAATACAAAATATAAAAAATGTGTAGAGATACTAGAACAAGCACTAAAAATAGATTTAGTCTCAAAAGAGTTATATAACAATCTAGGTATAGCCTATTATGCGACAAAAAATAATACGGCTGCTAAAAAAATGTTTAAGCATGCACTTGATATAGATAAGAACTACAAACCAGCGTTGGACAATATCTCAAATATGGAAAACGCTGAATAATAACCTTTACATCAGACTCAGTTTGATTATGATGACTTTATGGGGAAAAAATTACTAGCGTTACCGTTTATGCTGATGACTGCTCTGGGCTATGCAGGCGAAGCGAGTCAGGCCTTAAATCAAGTTAAACAGAATATGATTCAA
>JAPOHH010000008.1 GCA_029979505.1 bacterium
AGGAGATTAAGCTTTGTCTTTTTCAGCGGCAATATCTTCAGTGGGTGCTGCTTCTGTAGCTGTATCTTCTGCAGGTGCTGCTTCTGTAGCTGTATCTTCAGCAGGTGCTGCTTCTGTAGCTGTATCTTCAGCAGGTGCTGCTTCTGTAGCTGTATCTTCTGCAGGTGCTGCTTCAGCTTCCTTTGCTTTAAGTTTTTTTTGTTTGATTCTCTCTAATAGTGAGCTTTTGATTTTTTTTCTTTTTTCTAGATTATTAGGATCAATACTGTATTTTTGAAGCAACCTTACTCTGTCTGACATCTGCGCACCAAGCTTTATCCAATGCTCTAGCCTGTCATGTTTGAGACTTATTCGCTTTTCAGTTTCAAGATTAGGATCATAGCTACCTATTCTTTCTATGCATTTACCGTCACGCTTAGCTTTTTGATCAACTACAACTATATGGTAGTATGGTCTTTTTTTTCCGCCGCCTCTAGATAGTCTTACTCTTACCATTTATATCTCATATTTTGAACAACGTGATTATAGCACCACATTTAAAAAAAACTCAGCTTTTTAGTCAAAAAAGATGAAATTTTAGTCTAAAAGGTACTTTTTTTATATATAATCATCAAAGATGAGTCAAAGTAAAATACCTGAAACAGAAACTGCTAATACTGAGCTATATCTAAATAAATAATGGCTTATCTACCTTACATCATTGGCATTATATACTTTGCTATGTCAGCTTGTCTCACGAATCTTTATATGGGAAGAGACTGTAAGATACCTCTAAGCATCTCCTATCTAAGGGTCATCGGGCTTTTTCTGTTTGGTTTATTTGTATTTAATTTAGCTTACCCTTTTGTAATATTCAATTTTGTAAGTGCATCTTTCATTACATTATTTGTAATAAACCTTTTTTATATAGTATTGAATTACTATAGACCTATAGACTATATTGGCTTAATTCTTAATCCAGTCATCTTTATAGCTCTTGCATTATATTTAATTTTTGGTTTCTCATCTTCTGGAACAGTTGTTGAGAAGAGTTTATATATTCATATTATATTTTCTCTTGCATCATACGGTTTTTTAGTTCTTGCGGGTATGCAAGCGCTAATATTACGATATCAAATTAAAAGTGTTAAAAACATACATAACTCTCCTTTGCTCAATTCATTTCCGTCTATTGAAGAGATGGGTATAATCATGCATAGATTAATTATATCTGGATTTATCATACTGACACTGTCTCTTTTATCTGGGATACCTTACCTATCTAGTGAGTTAGATGTAGAAATAGAACAAAAAATTATATTCTCTGTTGTCGCATGGGTAACGTTTATGTATTTAATTTTTAAAAAATCTTACTTTGGTATAAAAGATATTGCTGCAGCAAATATGACAATCGGTGGTTTAGTTTTTCTACTCTTGGCATACTTAGGTACAAAATTACTAGTAAGTTAATCAATAAGAATGACCACACTATCAATAGATACTTTGTTTATAGTTTTAATCATACTTCTCATACTATCTGCATTCTTTTCAGGTTCTGAAACAGCTTTAATGAGTATTAATCGATATAAGTTAAAGCATCGAGTAAAGAAAAATGAAGTAGCTGCTTTACGGGTTGAGTATTTGTTAAATAATCCTGATAAAACACTTGGTTTAATTCTTCTATTAAATAACTTTGTCAATATATTAGCATCTGCTATAACAACTATTATAGCAATAGAGCTTTACGGTGATAAAGGTGTTGCAATAGCTGCTGGTTTTTTAACATTTCTGATACTTGTCTTTTCTGAGGTAACTCCCAAAACGTTTGCATCTCATCATTCTGATAAAATAGCCTATAAGATATCATTCTTTTTTTATTATGCCCTTATCATATTCAATCCATTGGTGCAGTTTATTAATTTTTTCTCAAAATTAATATTAACTATGTTTGGTGCAGAAAAAAGAAAAATACAGCATGATGATTTATCTAATGAAGAAATTAAAACTATCATTCAAGAATCTTCAAACAAGATAACCGAAAATTATGAAGAAATGATTATAAACTTACTCGATTTACAGAAGGTAACTGTTGAACACGCAATGATCCCAAAAAATGATATTGAAGGAATTGATATTACTAGTAATGATAAATCAATAAATGCAAAACTTATCAGTGTAAATCATACTCGTCTTCCTGTTTATTCTGAATCATTAAATAATCTATTAGGATTTATAAATAAAAAGCATGTGCCTACACTGATGAGACAAAATAATAAAGTTAACACTGAAGAATTGAAAAAATGCTTATCAGAACCTTATTATATTCCTGAGGATACTTCGCTATTGAGTCAGCTTATAATATTTAAAAAAGAAAAAAGAAGAATTGGTTGCGTTGTAGACGAATATGGAGACATAAAAGGTATGTTAACACTTGATGATATCCTTGAGGAAATCGTTGGAGAATACGCAACAGTTTATGAAAAAGTGAATTTAATTAAAGACATTTCAAAAGATAGTATAGAGGTACATGGTTCGGTACAGTTAAGAGAAATTAATAAAAAACTATCAATTAATTTGGCAGATAACACTGTTACTACAATTAATGGGTATATACTGGAATCTTTACAAGAGATACCTCAAGAAGGTATGACATTTAAAACGGATAATATTATTATAGAGGTATTAGAAGTAAAAAATAATTTTATTGAAAGAACATTGATTAAGAAAGAATGAATAAAAAAACTACAAAAATTAGCAACTTTGAAGATGACTTAAAAAAACTACAAGGCATACTTGATGATATCGAATCAGACAAACTTTCACTTGAGGATTCAATACAAAAATATAAAGAGGGTATGGAGTTAACGAAGAAGTGTCAAGAGGCCCTTGATGAAGCTAAACAAGTTATAAAAATACTTGAAGATGAAAAATAAAGATTTCTCTATACTCGATAAAGTAAATTTTCCTAGAGATCTAAAAAAATTGGATTCAGAAGAGTTAAATTGTCTAGCATCAGATATAAGGGAATATATATTAGAAGTAATCTCCAAAACAGGTGGTCACTTAGCAGCTGGACTTGGTACAGTAGAACTATCAATTGCTCTACATTACGTATTTGACACGCCAAAAGACAAAATTATTTGGGATGTAGGTCATCAATGTTACCCGCATAAAGTATTAACAGGAAGAAAACATAAACTTAACTCTATAAGAAAGTATGGAGGTTTATCTGGTTTTCTAAAAATTGATGAGAGCGAATATGATGTATTCGGAGCTGGACATTCTAGTACCTCAATAAGTGCAGCATTAGGTGTTTGTATCGCTAGAGACATTAAAAATGAAAAGTATAGAGTAGTGTCAGTTATAGGTGATGGTGGTATGACTGCTGGCATGTCTTATGAAGCAATGTGTCACGCAGGGTACTTAAAAAAAGATATTTTAGTAATTTTAAATGATAACGAAATGTCAATATCACCAAACATTGGTGCATTAAATAAATATTTGACAAGAATTCTTTCAAATAAAACATTGTCAGATATTAAAGAAAAAGGTAATAAATTTCTTAATGAAAAAAGCCCTTTAAAAAAACTTGCAAGAACTATTAAAGAAAATGCTCAAAGTATTCTCTCGCCTGGACAACTATTTGAGGAATTAGGCTTTAGCTATTATGGACCGACTGATGGACATGATATTGATTCATTAAAAACTGTATTAGAGAACCTCAAAGAAAAGAAAGGGCCTGTGATTCTACATGTCATAACAAAAAAGGGTAAAGGTTATAAAATAGCTGAGAAGAATCCCATTAAATATCATGGAGTCTCCCCTTTCAATATAAAGACTGGAACTAGTGATAAACCGAAATTGAGCAACACGCTTACTTACACAAATATATTTTCTAAATGGATAAATCATACTGCTAAATATGATGAAAATTTTGTTGCTATTACACCTGCTATGCGAGAAGGTTCTGGTCTTGTCGAATTTGAAGAGAATTATCCAAAGAGATTTTTTGATGTGGGCATTGCTGAACAACACTCTGTCACGTTAGCGGCAGGTTTAGCTGTAGGAAAAATTAAACCTATCGTTGCAATCTATTCAACTTTCCTTCAGAGAGCATATGATCAACTAATTCATGATGTAAATCTGCAGAATTTGAATGTGATGTTTGCAATTGATAGAGCTGGGTTAGTCGGAGCTGATGGTGAAACACATCATGGGATATATGATATATCATTTATGAGAATTCTTCCAAATATTGTCATCATGGTGCCGTCAAATGAGAATGAAATGTGGAAGATGCTAAATACTGCACTATGTCATAACGGACCTGTTGCAGTTAGATATCCAAGAGGAAATACATGTGGTGATGAGATATTGATAACAGATGAAATTATCAAGATTGGTGAATCATCAACAATCTATAAGGGTAAAAAGATAGCGATACTAGTATTTGGGCATCTAATAGATAATCTTTATGAAATTTCAAAGAAGCTATCCATTACTCTTGTAGATATGAGGTTTGTAAAACCACTAGATACAAAAATAATCGATGAATTACCAAAAGATCACGATTGCATAGTCACTGTCGAAGACAGCGTTGTAATTGGAGGTGCAGGCTCTTCAGTAAATGAATATATCAATCAAAAGGGTCTAAAAATTAATATTATTAATCTAGGTGTACCTGACAAAATAGTTTCACATGGAAGCCAGGATGAATTATACAGTCAGATAGGGTTAAACAAGAAATCATTAGAAATTAAAATAAATGAGATATACAATCAGTCTACTCAAAATAAAAAAATAGCTGAATAATATAAATGTTTAAATTAATTGTAAAAAAGGAATTTTCATCTGCTCATATTCTTCATGGACATCCTGGCGATTGTAAAAGGATGCACGGGCATAACTGGCTTGTAGAGGCTGAAGTTAAAGGTAATAATATCAATAAAATTGGTATGGTAATTGATTTTAAAGATATAAAAAATAAGTTACAAGAGATTATAAAAAAATTAGATCATCAATACCTTAATGATATTGAGCCATTTACAAATGAAAATCCTACTGCAGAAAATATTTCGAAATATATTTATAAAGAGCTATCAAAAAATATTAATACTGATAATATTAAGGTCAGTGAAATTAAACTGTGGGAAACAAATAACTCAGCAGTAGTATATACCGAGAATTAGATGTCAACATCAAAATCAAAATTAGAAATAACAAACTTACCTGATACCCAAGGACAAGCTGATACAAGAAATATGCCAATCAACAAGGTAGGTATAAAAGATATACTACACCCTATGGTTATTAAACAAAGATCTGGTAAACAACAATCAACTGTTGCAAATTTTAATATGTATGTGAATTTACCTCATGATTTCAAAGGTACCCACATGTCTAGATTTGTACACATATTAAATAATCATGAAGAACAAATTACGGTTGATTCATTTAAGAAAATGATTGATGAGATGTTAGTACTATTAGAAGCTGATTCAGGGCATATTGAAATGAAATTTCCATACTTTATTAACAAAACGGCACCAGTATCTAAAGTTCAGAGTTTGCTTGATTATACGGTTTCCTTAATTGGAGAAATTGAGGATGGTAAATCCAAGCTCAAAGTTAAAGTTATGGTACCTGTAACAAGTTTATGTCCATGTTCGAAAAAAATATCAGATTACGGAGCGCATAACCAAAGATCCCATGTGACAATCACAGCTACAATTAAAGATTTTATATGGATTGAAGAAATTATTGATATTGTAGAAAAGGAAGCTTCATCAGAACTTTATGGCTTATTGAAAAGACCCGATGAGAAATATGTTACCGAAAGAGCGTATGATAATCCTAAATTTGTAGAGGATATGGTAAGAGACATAGCTGTCCATTTTAATAATGATGATAGAGTTACAGAATATGTAGTTGAGTCAGAAAACTTTGAGTCAATACATAATCATTCTGCGTATGCTCAGATTCACAAAATCAAAGATTGATTCTATTTTAGCTTAACGTATAAGCCTCTTAAAACTTCCTCAGCAGCAGGGTTATTCATTTGTACAAAAGAATTGTTTTCAACAGTGATAAGGGTTGCTGAGCCATTACTGCCTCCCAGGTTGAGTCTTATAAATAATGACTCAGAGGATGATTTATCAAATATATTTGCAAAAAATCCATCATTACTTGTCTCTGTATCTCCTAAAAGGATTTTTACATACCCATCAGATTGATTTTTCTCAATAATGTTTATTCCAAGAATTTCAAGAGCAGTAACTACTGCTGGAAACGTTCTTTCATAAATATCAGGAACAAATAAAGTTTGAAGACCTTTATCGTCTGAGTAAATAGAAACTGTATTTCTTATACCGGTTGACTTGGCTACAACATAACCTGCATCTCTGGCTTCATTACCTCCAAGATAAATAAACATTCGACTAATCATTTCATTTTCGAATTCAGGATCTCTTGCTCTATTTTGCCATCTGAAATCAGAATCACCATCAGACATAAATTCTTTACCATAGTGAGTAATTAAAATGTCATAGCCGTCAGGTTTTTTTATTAACCTTGTTTTATAACTATCTCTAGTCTCAGGTGAGACTAAGAGTGGTACATATCTCCCTACTATTCTTTGAACGGTTCCTAGTTGAACTTCGCTTAAGTTTTCGAGGTAGTTGGTTCTCATTGTTGAAACGGTTAAATCTGAATTCACCAGGAGAAAGCCTTCCTGTAACCAGAAACTTTTTATCTTATTCCATAAAGAGATTTTGTCTTGTGTTTTGACTGAAAGAAATATATTTGTTCCTTGCTTATATACCTTAACTCCTTCTAATACTGTATCTATAGTAAATAGTCTTTCACTATCATTTTCAATAATTTCTGGAAGTGACAAGGCGTTTTTTGTGTCAGGGTTATTTAGATTAGGAGGTATAATTAAATCAATTTGACCAGATGAATAATCCTCATTGGTTTTATAAACTAACTTTTCATTTCTGGGATCAGATAAAATATTTTTAGCATAGTCTGTCATGCTGGAACAGCCCGTTATTAGAAATGTAGCAAATATGAAAACATATGTATTCTTACTCATTTATTACACCTGAATCTAAGAGAGCTTGGTTAAGTTGCTCATGATATTTTTTATCAAGCCAAGTTAATGGGAGCCTTATGCCTTTTTTTATGAGACCCATTCTATTGAGACACCATTTGACGGGAATTGGGTTTGACTCGCAGAATAACACATCATGAAGGATATCTATTTGTTTGTTTAATTCAGAAGCTTTCTTTAAATCTCCTTCCATAGCATGCTTACACATCATATGCATTTGTTTAGGTGCAATATTTGCTGTTACTGAAATGTTTCCTGAAAATCCATCTATAAGATCGCTCATCGATGTTTTATCATCTCCGGTAAATATCTGAATATTATCTGAGCATAAATTCATTAGCTCTGTTGATCGATTTTTATTACCAGAAGCCTCTTTGATGCCAACTATATTTTCATGTGTAGATAAGCGGTAGACTGTTTGTGGTTCCATATCTACAGATGTCCTTCCTGGAACATTATATAATATCTGAGGTATAGAAACATGATCAGCAATTTTTTTATAGTGCTGATAAAGGCCCTCTTGGGTAGGTTTATTATAATATGGTGTTACTAGTAAACACCCATCGGCTCCATTTTTTTTAGCACTTTCTGTAAGCTCTATCGCTTCGGATGTAGAGTTTGCACCCGTCCCAGCGATAACAGGTATCCTCCCTTTTACCAAATCAATCGTTGTCTTTATTACTCTAGAGTGTTCATTAAAATCTAGTGTTGCAGATTCACCAGTTGTACCAACTGATATTATTACATCAGTTGAATTCTCTATATGGAATTCTACGAGTTTTTCTAATGATTCAAAATCTAGTGATCCGTCTTCATTCATCGGAGTTGCTATTGCAACCATGCTCCCTTTAAAATTGCTCATAATCAACCTGCTGGCGACCTTTGAGGCCAAACATCCAAAATTGTACTTATTAATACCGCTAGTGGTATGGCGAAGAAAACTCCCCAAATACCCCAAACAGAGCCAAAAAATAATATAGACAATAGTATAGCAAATGGGTGTATGTTTACAGCATCAGAAAATAAAATCGGGACAACTACATTACCATCCAATGCCTGAATTAATAAATGGCCTATTATCACATACCAGAACTCCGATCCAAGTGCCCACTGGAAATAGGCTACTAGAATAATTGGAATAGTGACTGCTATCATACCAACATATGGAATGATAACAGACAATCCGCATAAGAAGCTTAATAGCAATGAATAATTCAGACCAAATGAAAAAAATATAATAAAGGATGCTATCCAGACAATCATTATTTCTATGAACTTACATCTAATGTAGTTACCTATTTTTAAATTTAATTCTGAATATGCTCTTCTGGTCAAATCAAGTTTTTTTGGAAAAAATCTAGCAATCCAACCATTTATTGTTTCTTTATCAAACAGCATAAAAAATATCATAATTGGAACCAAAATCGCATATACAATTATAGCAAAGAGACCACCTGCGGAAGCTAATGAGAATGTAAAGATTGAGTTACCTACTTTTGATGTTTCACCTTGTAATCCAAGAAATATATTATCAATATAATCTTTTGGCATGTATTCATTTTCATCATAAAGTCCTAAAATAAGCTGCTTACTCTTATTAAATATTTCAGGAAGAGATTTGACTAGCAATGTAAGTTGATCAAGAAGTAACGGTAACAGCATAAAAAGAGTTAAAATACTTAATATCAAAAATAGAAAGAACACCACAATTACAGAAATATTCCTAGTAGCTGAAGTAGTTTTCATTAGATGCTGAACCAGCCCCTCCAACATATACGCTAAAACGACAGCCACTAATATTGGTGCGATTGTCTGCACTAATATATACGTCACTATGATAGAGAATATTAATACAAGTGCCAGAGAAACCTGATTAGGATCGGTAAAGTTATCTGTATACCAATCTTTTATTAATTTTATCATTGATTTAGTTTAACTTAATTATTGATACATATGATACATATAATCATGATAAACTTAAATACATAAAAAACGGAAGTTCTAAAATGAAAGCATCATCATATCCTTTGTTTACTCAGAAAAATGATCCATCAGATGCAGAAATAATTAGTCATAAATTAATGCTCAAAGCTGGGCTTGTAAGACAACAATCTACTGGTCAATATAGTTTCTTACCTATTGGATACCGTGTTCTAAGAAAAATCGAAAATATAATTAGAGAAGAGATGAATGCTATAGGGTCAGCTGAAATACTTATGCCATCCGTACAACCTTCTGAGCTTTGGCAAGAATCTGGTAGATGGGAAACTTATGGTTTAGAACTATTAAGATTAAATGATAGGCATGACAGAGAATACTGTGTAGGACCAACATTTGAAGAAATTATAACTGATTTAGTCAGAAGAGATTTAAATAGTTATAAACAATTACCATTAAATATGTATCAGATCTCATCAAAATTTAGAGATGAAATTAGACCAAGATTTGGAATTATGCGAGCTAGAGAGTTCATAATGAAGGATGCCTATTCTTTTCATATTGATGAAAAATGTTTAGATAATTGGTATCAAAATTATAAACATGCTTACAATAATATTTTTAAAAGATTACAACTAGAGTACACAATGGTAGATGCTGATAGTGGAAATATAGGTGGAAATAAATCTAATGAATTTCATGTCCTTGCTGAAACAGGTGAGGACGATCTTCTAATTGACGAAAAAGGTATAGGAATTAATCTTGAAATTGCTAAAACTAAATACCATTCTGACGATATAAAGAAAATAGTAAAAGAAAATAATTTAACACATAAAAAAGGTATAGAAGTCGGCCATATTTTCAAACTTGGAGATAAGTATAGTAAATCAATGAAATTATCAATTGCTGATGCTAACTCCAAAATTAATCATTTACAAATGGGATGTTATGGTATTGGTGTTTCGAGAATTATTGCAGCAGCGATTGAACAAAATTATGATGAAAGCGGTATTATATGGCCAAAAAGTATTAGTCCATTTGAGATAGCTATAATTGAAATAGATGGTCATAAAAATGAATCAGTAAAATCATATTGTAATCAGTTGTATCAAACTATGAATAAGAATAACGTTGAAGTAATTTTAGATGATAGGGAGTCTAAACTTGGTAATAAGCTCCATGATTGGGAATTAATGGGTATACCTAATATGATAATTATTGGAAAAAAAGAAGCGGAGAATAATACAGTCACCCACAAGAAACGAGGTGATACAGAAAAAGTAAGTCTGAGTATTGATCAGTTAATGTCAAAAATAAATAAAAATTAATCTAAAAATCTATAGTTGTCTTTTTGTTTCTCATACTGCTCTAGAGCCATGTTTGCTTCATTTAGAGCTTTTTTTGCAAGATTGATAGATTTTTCAAAATCTTTTTTATTATGTGCTTTTTTTGCACTTTTAATTATCTTCTTAGTATCTCTCCAAGGATTTTTAACTTTAAGTACTTTTTTATAATTAATCTCTGCCTGTTTTATATACTTAGACGATGTTGGTTCATCATAAACATCAGCACTAAAACTTGTTATAGGTGATAGTATAGTTAAAACAACAAAAATAAAAAACGCTCTCATTAGTTAATCTCCAAAAATTTAATATCCACTTCTTCTTTGTATCCTACCACCCATAAACCTCGACTTAGTGCATGAGCTTGAGCTTTCCTTTTGGATTCTTCAGAAATGTTGCTGTATATTATGATGCTTTGTCCGGGCAAAATCAAATCTGCATCATAAATTCTATCAGCATTATTTTTGAAGATATTTGGCCAATAAAGAGGATTGTTATAATATTTTTTTGATATGGACCATAATGTGTCACCATAACTCACATCATAATAAGTATAATTTGCTTTATCAGCTTGTTTAGATGAGAATTTTGAAGTTCCAGATATGTCTGCTACATGAGATGAGCATGCGGTTAAAGTTAAAAAACAAATTATTGAAAAAAATCTAAAACTATTCTTTTTATGGCTGATTACAGGTATTCTATTCATATGAATGATATCTTAATTCTATATTACTCAAAAAATGATTCAACTAAAAGAATGGCAAGAGTTATTGCTAGAGGAGTCGAGTCAATCACGAATACATCAGCAGTAATTAGAACAGTCAAATCACATCATTACAAAGATAGTGATGATCTGCTTGTATCAAAAGATAATCTAAAATCGTGTTCAGGTATGATTATAGGAAGTCCTACACACTTTGGTAATATGGCTGCGCCACTAAAAGAGTTTTTTGATAACACGACTGAGGAATGGTTAAATAATACTTTAGAAAATAAATTAGGTGGGGTATTCACATCTACCTCAAGCATGCATGGCGGCCAAGAAACTACTCTTTTGAGTATGATGTTACCATTATTGCACCATGGGATGATTTTAGCTGGTGTTCCATATAGTGAAAAAGCTTTGAGTACTACAATATCTGGTGGTACTCCTTATGGTCCATCACATGTTTCTAACAATCAGAAAAATGAGCTTACGGAAGAAGAGAAAAAAATATGTCTAGCGTATGGCAAAAGATTCGCGATGATTGTCAATAATATGAATTCTTAATTAGCATGCAAGCTAATGGCTTTTTTAATAAAGGGGATTGTCACTCTTCTCTTCATTGATAAAGATACATGATCTAAAGTTTTTATGAATGCACACAAAAAATACAAGTCTCGACTACAATTATTAATTATATAATTAAGAACTTTTTGTGACACTTCAAGCCCTCTATCAGAACAGTAGGACATCATAATTTCAATTTTTTCTTCATCACTTAAATCTTTAATGTTAAAAATCTTATCGGACAGCAATCTTGATGATAAATCATTTAACTGTAAGTTACATTTATCAATTTCTTTTGTCGATGTTACGACAGTCGAAGCACCATTGAGTATTTGGTTATTTATAAGTGAAAATATTTTTTCTTCAGTTTTACTCTTATTAAGTACTTTATCTAAATTATCAATTATTATTAAGTCATAGTTTTGATGACAATCTATATTGTCAATTTGAGTATTTTCATTAATATTCAAATAGTGCCCTATATCTAAATGAGTTAATGCCTCACAAATATGTGATTTGCCGGATGCTTTTGGACCATATATAAGCATGAGCTGATTTTCATGACGAATATTCAAAAGAGAAGAATACATATCGAGATTATTACCAACTATAAAATTAGAAAACGTTTTTTTTGTGTAAAACCCAAAACTGATTGGTATTTGTTCATATACAAGGTCTTGTGTCATTTCAGTATCTATAGTTATTCCTTTGAGATATAATTATAACCTATCTGATGCTATGAATAATAAGCAAAAACATAAAATTAATTATAGGGACTCTGGAGTCAACATTGAGAAGGCCGATGCTCTTATCAATTCTATCAAATCAAAGCATAAAAAAAACGATAAGAACGTCATATCAGGTATAGGTGGGTTTTCAAGTCTATATAGAATAGATAAAAAGATAAAAAATCCAGTCATAGTATCTGGCACTGATGGTGTTGGGACTAAACTTAAAATTGCTAATAGATTAAATATACATAAATATATTGGACAAGATCTAGTTGCCATGTGTGTTAATGATGTAATAACTTGTGGCGCTCAACCATTGTTCTTTCTTGATTATTTAGCTACAAGTAAAATTGATCTCAATGTTCATAAGGATGTACTGAAAAGTATAAAGAAAGCTTGTGAAGACTCTGAAATGACATTAATTGGTGGTGAAACGGCAGAGATGCCTGGCATGTACAATACTAAAGAATATGATTTAGCAGGTTTTTGTGTCGGAATAGTCTCACAAAAAAAAATAATTGATAGAAAAAAAATCAAAGAGGGAGATATAATACTAGGAATTAATTCTAATGGTTTTCATTCGAATGGATACTCCCTTATAAATAAATTAATTGAGGAAGGTAGATTAAAATTAAAAACTAAACTATCTAATACTAAAATTAGTTCTCTTTTAATCAAACCAACTAAATTATATGTAAGCATAGTTAAAGAGCTAATGAAAAAAATTGAAATAAATGGATTAGCTCATATAACTGGAGGTGGCATTACCGATAATATACCAAGAGTTATTCCTGATGAGCTAGCTGCTTGTATAAATATCAATTCGATTAAGATTCCTAAACTATTTAAATATATTCAAAATCTATCAAAAATAGATGATGAAGAAATGCTGAAAACATTTAATTGTGGCATAGGTATGGTGGTAATTATTAATGAAAAATACCTCTCAAAAGCTCATAATATATTAAAATCAAAAAAGGAAAAATATAAAATAATAGGTCAGATTATAAAAAAACCAAAAAAATCAAAATTAATATATGTCGATTAAAAAATGTGTCGTGCTCTTTTCTGGAGCTGGTTCTAATTTAGATAATCTTTTAAATCAGCAAGGAAAATTAAATAATAAGCTCAAATATGTTTCTGCGTTTACTGACAACTCTGATGCCGGCGGTATTAGTATATGTAGAAAGTATAATCTCCCTATAACAATTGCTCAAAGAGAAAATATAAACAAAGAACTGGAAAATTTCATTGTAAATGTCAATCCTGACCTAATCATTTTATCGGGATATATGAAGATAATACCTGCTGATATTGTTGAAAAAAATATTGGAAAAATTATTAATTTACACCCATCGTTATTACCAAAATATCCAGGTTTGAATACATACGATAAAGTAATTGCAAATAAAGATAAGTCACATGGTGCAACAGTTCACTTCGTTACAAAAGATTTAGATCAAGGGCCAATTATTTTACAAGGAAAGTTTTCAGTAAATGAAAGAATGACAAGAAAAGATTTAGAAGATTATACACATAAAGCCGAATTTATTATTTTCCCTATAGTGGTAGAGTGGTTTGCGACTAATAAACTTAAATATCATGATGATTATATAGTACTAGATAATGAAGCTATTTTATCTCCAATTACATATATGATTAACCCTAAATGAAATATAATTTTTTTGCTAATGTTATTATTTTTTTAATGACATACATGTTCTCTATAGAATCTGTTTCGTCGACTCCAAAAACATACAGCGCTACGTACAGCCTTAAAAAAAACGGGATAGAATTTGGACGTTCAGAACATCGTTTAACCTTCAATCCTGATACTGATGAATGGTGTATGAACTCCTTGAGTTATACAGTTGGTATTTTTAGTATAAAAAAAGATGAAAGGATTGAGAATAGCTGTTTTAAATATATTAAAAATAATCACCTAAATGCAACGGCTATTAATCTTGATAAAAATGACTTTATAATAACAAATACTTATACCTACAAGAGAATAAAAAGTAACAAGAATCATACAGTTAAAGTTAAAAGAGTTGATAATAATTTAGTTACAACAGTCAATGGCAATATTACTGAGAATAATGATAACGCCAGTATTGATAGATTGGTTGCTCAAATGTTTGGCTACACACTCAAAAAAATTAAAGTTAATGATAAAGGAAGGCAACGTCAATACAACTTTGAAGTAGTCAGAAAAGAGACAGTTTCATCTATATTTGGATTAACAGAATCGCTAGTAGTTAAAAAAAATATATATATGAGTAAGAGGAGTACTCTAACATGGTATTCAACGGAAAATAACTATGTACCAGTATTAATAGAGCAATACAGACTTAATGAACTCAAATTTACTGCGACCTTAATAGACTTCCGAGATTAATTATTTCTTTCGTGTTTTAAGTCTTAATGAATTAATTTTAATAAATCCTTCAGCATCCCTCTGGTCATAGGCTCCTGAGTCATTTTCAAATGTCGACAAATCCTCTGAATATAATGAATTAGGTGATCTTCTGCCCTCTATTACAACGTTACCTTTAAATAGTTTAACTTTCACATCGCCAGATACTTTATTTTGAGATTTATCTATCAGTCCTTGAAGAGACTCTCTCTCAGGGCTGAACCAATAACCATTATATATTAGTCTAGAATACCTATTTGTTAGGTCCTCTTTCAGATGTAACATTTCTCTATCAAGAGTAATTGATTCCATTGCTTTGTGAGCTTTGAAATAAATTGTTCCACCTGGTGTTTCATAACAACCTCTAGATTTGATTCCAACATATCTATTCTCAACAATATCATCTCTGCCTATTCCGTGATGGCCTGCCAGTAAGTTAAGCTCATTTAGTATTTTTGAAGGACTCATTTTTTTTCCATTGATAGCGATGATATCTCCTTTATAAAAGGACAATTCAACTATTTGAGGTTTAGACTTGCTCTTCTCGATAGACTTTGTTCTTAACCACATAGATTCTTCGGGTTTTTTCCAAGGGTCTTCAAGAATACCTCCCTCATAAGAAGTGTGAAGAATGTTAGCATCCATTGAATAAGGACTTTTTTTACCTTTATCAAAATCAACAGCAATTTTATGTTTTTTTGCATAAGCCATCAAATCAGACCTGGATACAAAATCCCATTCTCTCCAAGGTGCAATAACTTTTATTTTTGGATTAAGAGCATATGCGGCCAATTCAAACCTTACTTGATCATTCCCTTTGCCTGTAGCGCCATGGCAGATATATGATGCATTCTCTTTTCTTGCGATCTCAATGAGTCTTTTGCTTATCAATGGTCGAGCAATAGATGTTCCTAAAAAATATTCTCCTTCATAAATAGCATTTGCTCTAAACATCGGATAAACATAGTTTGTAACAAAATCTTCACGAAGATCCTCTATATATATTTTTTTTATACCCAGCTTTTTTGCTTTTAGTTTTGCATCTTTAGTTTCTTCGCCTTGGCCTATATCAGCAGTAAATGTAATGACCTCGAGGTCATAATGTTCCATAAGCCATTTAGCTATTACAGAGGTATCTAAGCCTCCTGAATATGCGAGTACAACTTTTTTAGGCTTCGCTGACATTATCTGATTCTTGAACTTCGGGCTCTACCCATCTAAAACCTTTATCTGTGGACTCTTTTTTCCAAAATGGTGCTTCAGATTTGAGTGACTCCATAATTTGTCTTGTCGCTTCAAATGCTTCATCTCTATGTTCAGACCATGTTGCAACCAATACTATTGGATCTGAGGGATTTAAATGGCCTACTCTATGCAGTACGATACAATCTATTACCTTGAATTTTTTAGTAGAACTATCAACAATTTTCTCAAGATATGACTCTGTCATATCTGGATAGTGTTGTAGCTCCATAGATTTGATTTTGTCTCCAGAATTGATATCTCTCATAGTTCCCAGAAATACGCTACATGCACCAATATTTGTTTTATCTTTTAATTGTGACCTCTTGTATTCAACTAGCTTTTGCCAAGGATCAAATTCTTCATTTATAATTTCAATATACATTTTTAACCACCTGTTACTGGAGGGAAGAAAGCAATTTCATCATGATTTTTAAGAAGATAGTTCATATCAACATACTCATGATTAACTGCAACCATCACTTTTCCAGTGTATTTTATATCTTTTGAAACATCTGACCAAACATCATCAGCAGTTAATCCTGGCTGAATATTTATTTTTTCAGAGGCTTTTCCTATCGCATCACTGATACTTGCAAAGTATTTTACTACAATTATCATTATTATGAGTGCATGATACATTTATGTCACATTAAACTCAAATTTTAATATTTTTATCTCTAACGTCTACGTGCTTTATTGCCTAAAATAACCCCCAATAGAATGCTTGCGTAGCATATTAACAAATATAACCACTCGCCATCATTGATGAGAGGATAAACTGGGATGAGCGGGAAAAACATTGCTGTACCAATGAAGCCAATAACTATATGGAAAATTCCATAATCTGGAAATGTTTGCGAGAGAATCTGAAAACTTACGAGTAATGATACAATCATTGCTATGGCGTAGAAGATGTAAGATAGTATTTTCAGCACATCAACCTCCTATATATGACATTTCTACTTTAGGTAAATCCTTTTTTTGTAAAAATCTTATCTCAGAATATCTGTCTGATCTGTTAGACCATAACTTGTAAAAATAGTTTAAAATATCCTCATCAGTTCTATTAGCTCTGATTATTTTTTTTATATCATGGCCTTCTGTCGCAAAAAGACAAGTAAATATTTTACCATCTACAGAGAGTCTTGCTCTGTTACAGTCAATGCAGAATGGTTCTGTAATTGAAGAAATAAACCCGATAGATGCGTCTGTATTCTTCATTAACCATTTTTTTGATGTTGATGATTTATCAGTTTCGATAGCTAATAATTCATATTTTGAGCTGATGAGATTATATAATTCCTGAGATGGGATGATTTTACTAAAATTCCAATTATTGGACTCGCCCACATCCATATACTCGATAAATCTGATTTCAGATTTCAATGGACTTATCTTTTTTATGATATCAAGGACCTCGTTATCATTTATGCCTTTAATTACAACAGTATTTGTTTTCACGACAGTAAAATGTTTTTCTATTGCTGTTAAGACTGCATCGATATCAAAGTGTTTTTTTGTACCATTTAATTTAGTAATATTCCCAGAGTCTAAAGTATCAAGGCTAAGAGTTATAGAATCTAAACCAGAAGATTTTAATTGTTCCAGTTTACTGTCAGTGAGCAGTGATCCATTGGTAGTCATACTAATGTTATCTATAGCCGATTCAGTTTTAAGTTTATGTACTAATTTATCAATATTTTTTCTAAGTAGAGGCTCGCCGCCTGTAAGTCTTACTTTTTTTAAACCTACTCTCTTGAGAATCGAGCAGAGATGGATTATCTCTTCATATGAAAGTATTTTATTTTGTGCGATATAACTATAGTCCTTATTAAAGACATCAGAGGGCATACAATAACTACATCTATAGTTGCAGCGATCAGTTACTGATATTCTCAAATATTCAAATCTTCGAGATAGCATGTCAGTAAATATTTTTTTATTCACAGTACTCACACTTTTTATCTTTATTGATTTTTATAGTCTTAAAGTCATTATTTTTAAGATCTATCAAAAAAAGTTTACTATCTAAAATATTGCCAAAGTTACATATTAACTTTATACATTCATTTGCTAAAAGTGTCCCTACAAATCCTGTTACACTTCCAATAATACCTGTATCTACGCATGAACCAGATGATTTAGGTAATTCAGGATACAAACAGCGATAACAAGGAGTGTCATCTAAATCATTTCTAAATACTGCAACTTGTCCTTCAAATTTAAGAGCAGCTCCTGTGATAAGCGGAATCTTATTTGATAATGATATTGAATTAATAATCGTTCTTGTTTCAAAATTATCTGTACAATCAATTATAATATCGTATGTTCTAATAATTTCATCGTTGAACGCCTCATCAACCTTGATGTACTTTGTGTTAATAGAAATTTCAGAATTAAATTCTAGTAGCTTTTCTTTTGCTGCATCAACTTTTCTTTTTGAAATATCGCTTTCTGAAAATAATGTTTGTCTATTTAGATTAGAAAGTGACACAACATCGTTATCTAAAAGCATCATTTTTCCAATACCAGATGATGCTAAATATGTCGCAGCTGGGCACCCAAGTCCACCAAGTCCAATTATTACAACTTTTGAATCACTAAGAAGATTTTGACCGTTGATATCAATTTCTGGGAGAACAATTTGTCTGTTGTATCTGAGTAATTGATTATCAGTTAAATCAACCTTCGTTTTTTTGGCTTGCATTAAATTTATCCAATTGTTCCTTGGTTGCCTCTTTTTGATATCTCTCTTTATATTCTTTGTAAGGCATACCGTATATTAGCTCTCTTGCATCATCATACGATAATTCTTCGCCTTGAGATGCTGATTCAGACACATACCATTTTGAAATACAATTCCTGCAAAAGTTAGCTAAGTTCATTAGATCTATATTTTGTACCTCAGGATTATCTCGCAAGTGTTTCACAATTCTTCTAAATGTTGCTGCTTCAATTTCTGTTTTTTTATTCATACTATATTCTACTATATATAGATTAATCTATAAATAAATTAACGAGATGAATTAGCTAATTTAATACCTGCTAAAATTACAATTAGACCAAAAATATAGTTCCAACTAAACGCATCATCGAGTATTAAGATACCAAATAGTATTGCCCATAGAGGTATTAGAAAATTCATTATCGACAAAAATGAAGCGCCTGCTGTTTGTAGTATTTGAAAATATATTATTGTTGCAATAGCAGTACATAGTATACCTAAAAGCAAGATGTTGTAATTTATGAGAAGCATAGAAATATCAACATTGCTATTATCAATAAATATAAGATAAATTGACATGAAAAAAGTAGCAAATAGAATAGTACCTGTTGATGCGCTTACCGGATCTGTCATTTTATATTTCTTTCCATATATCGCTGCTATAGAATAAAGTGTAGATCCCAACATTACTTGAAGCTGAGATATGAGAGTTGTGCTGAAAGAATTTCTTATGAATAAGTCTTCTCTATAAATTAAAATAAATACACCGAAAAAGGATATAATAAATCCAATAAATTTTTGTTGATTAATTTTTTCATCAGCTAAAAAAAAATGTGATAGCAGTATAGTTGTTATTGGCATTGTTGCCATAAGTATGCCTGCCATTGCACTATCAATATTTCTTTGCCCATTTATTATAGCTATGAATGGAATTACAATACCAACAAGACTCATAAATAGGTAATAATTAAGTTGTGAGAAACTTATTGAGAATCTTTTGTAAATAAAATAGATTAAAACTATGAGAAAGACTGATCCGACAATTAAACGTCCAGCTACAATCACCTCAGGTGTGAAAAAATCAAGAGCTATCTTGTTTAACGTAAAAGCTCCCCCCCATATCGCAGACAGTAAAATAAGAAGGAACCAGTTAGTTTTAAATAAATCCATGTTAATATTAATATCGAGAAAGTATGAAAATTCTATCTATAAATGTTTCTGAACCACAAAAGGTTATATTTAATGGTAAAGAGCTTATCACAAGTATATACAAAAAGCCTGTTACTAAATCAGTTCACGTATCATCACAGGGTATAGAAGGTGACAGGCAGGCTGATCTTACGGTTCATGGTGGTTATGATAAAGCAGTCTATGCCTACTCCCATGCTCACTATAAAACATGGGGTAATGAAATGAAAAAAGAGTTTAATGAGTATGGACTCGTTGGTGAAAACCTTACTATTGATGATTTCAATGAGAGTGACATTAATATTGGTGATCAATTCAAAATTAATGAATGTATAGTTCAAGTTAGTCAACCACGTATTCCATGTTACAAAATTGGCATAAAAATGAATAGTAGAGATTTTCCAAAAATGTTTTCTCAATCAGGATTATTAGGTGGTTACTTAAGAGTTATTCAAGATGGAAATATTTCTACTGGAGATGAAATCCAAAAAATACATGACGAAAAAAACTCAATGTCACTTAAGGATATTGCGGATTTACTATTTGTTGATATTAAAAATATAGAGCTTATGAAGAAAGCATTAGATATTAAACCTCTTACTGAAGAAATTAAGGAAAAGTTTAGAGAGAGATTGATGAAATTAGGTGATTTTTCCTCTTTATAACTAATGATTAAACGTCAAAATCTCAAAATACTGAAAAATCATGAAAAATCTGTGTCGTGTGATGGTGATGTAAATACCGGTCGACATCCAAAAGTTTTTCTGACATTAAAAGATGGGAGTGCAGAATGTTATTACTGTGGTAAACTATTTGTCACTGAGGATACTCATGAAAAGTATCTAAATAAAGCTAGGAGAAACTTTAAGAAAAATAAAAATGTTCAAAAAAAGAGAGACTATTAAACAGGTTGAAGAAGGTAACGATTTAGCACCTAAATTCGATGAAAATGGGTTTATCCCTGTTGTTACAACAGACGTTGAATCGGGCATCGTTCTCATGCATGCATACATGAATGATGAAGCGCTCAAAAAAACGATCACTACAAAAGAAGCTCACTATTACAGTAGAAGCAGAAAATGCTTATGGCATAAAGGATCCACAAGCGGTTTAATCCAAGATGTAAAAAATATATTTATTGATGATGATCAAGATTGTATATGGTTGAATGTCAATGTCAGAGGAGAGGCAAGTTGTCATGTGGGATATAAATCATGTTTTTATAGAGAAATAGACTTAGAATCTAAACAGCTTGAGCTTAAATTTATTGAAGACGAAAAGATATTTGATCCTGATGACGTCTATGGCGATGCTCCAAACCCAACAATTCTATAAATTTAAATTTCTTATAAAAAAGTTTGCCAACACACCAGTTATATATAACGTTAAAGCTAAATAAATCGAACCAAATGACATTGATGAGAAAAAGTATAAGATAGATGGAATTGGGCTATACTGAGAAAAGTATCCATGCGTAAAATGAATAAATATTAATAGCGGGACTGAAATTAATGCCCCATGAAGTATGTTATTGATTATGTTTTTTAAATAACTCATAAATTAACGATTATGTCTAAAATTAGTATAACAAAAAAAACAGCTTGGTCACTTATTTTAAAAATTAATAAATCTATTCCATGTGTTAGACGTAATATCATTAATATCAATGAAAAGATTGCTAAAACTGAAATACAATTATCATATGATATAAAAAATAATTTGATAAAAGAGTCTAATATTCTTTTTAATGAGGATACTGAGAACTTATTAAGAATTTTTTTTCCAATTATTTTTAACTATAAAAAGAATCAATACATTGCTCATATTGCTCAATCTCTTGATGGATATATTGCGACTGAGAGTGGAGAGTCTAGATATATAAGCGGGAAAAAAAACTTGGAACATATACACATGCTTAGAGCTATATCTGACTTTATAATAGTAGGGGCAAATACTTATATTGAAGATAATCCAAAGCTTACAACAAGGT
The DNA here is from genome assembly GCA_029979505.1 of bacterium. Lineage (GTDB taxonomy): Bacteria > Pseudomonadota > Gammaproteobacteria > CACLCV01. The sequence continues at coordinate 21,937 of JAPOHH010000008.1, forward strand.
TAGTAAAAGGAGATAGTCCAAAGATTTTTATATTCGACCCTAAAGGAATTATTAAGGAAAAAGATTTTCAGTCAAATTCGACTCATTTGTCAGGTAATCATAAATCATTTCTGCAATTAATTAAATCAAGAAAAAGATCAATAATTTATATTGAGGGTGGTGGTAAAACGATATCTTATTTTATTAAAAAAAATCTATTAGATAGACTTCATGTGTGTTTATGTCCAATCATAATGGGAGGTGGCAGAGCCTCTTTCATTGAAGAAAGATATATTAAATTATCAGACACAAAATCTTATAAACCTAATCATTATAAAATGGGTGAGGATATATTATTTGATATCAATATTAACTAGGATTCTTATTAACTAAGAAATACATACCTGGAGTTGAACATAACAAATTAGTCAAACCGTAAACTATTGCTACTGTTACACTTGCAGATACCGATAATCCAAGCAAAAATGAAACAGCTAGCGCTGCTGTCTCTCTAACTCCCCATCCTCCAATACTAACAGGTAGAGTCATTGAAAATAAAACGAGTGGTGCGAAAACAAAAAAACTGACTATATCAATATCAAGGTCTAATGCCAAGGCACAAATAATATAAGTAGTTATATATGTAACAACAATTATTAATGACAGAAAAAAATGTTTATAAAATAGTTTACCGCTAAAAAAAAACTTAAAGTTATTTATATAATTGTTTTTATTATAATACCTAAAGACAAGTTTTATTAATGATAAGATAATTATAATCAAAGCAAGAGTATACAATAAAGCTTCATATTTTTTATTCAATAAAAAAAGTAAAGCTAATGACATAATAAAAGTAACAACTAATGAAACTTGACCAGATAAACGTTCAAATATTACTGATTGCAAAGATTTTAAGAAGTTGCCTTTTTCGTCATTGACTTTAATATTTATTGTTCGATAAATATCTCCAAGAATTCCTGTAGGGAGAATATTATTTAAAAATCCTGAAATATAGTAAAATTTGATTGCGTCAGAGTATGCTATCTTGAAATTGGTATTTGAAGCTATAAAATACCATCTCCATGCTGACAGCATGTATTGGAATATACTTAGTATAACTACTATAGGTAAGTAGATTAAGTTTACATTTTGTATTAAAACATGGATATCGGCGCCATAGCTATAAAGTAAATAACTCATTAAAAAAATGGAAATAATATATTTAGTCAGTCTCTTCACTTACGTTTAATCAAAATATCATTATGACCAACATATAAACTGATTTTTTTATTGTCAATTTCATATTTTTTTTGTTCATACCACAACTTTAGTATTTTTCTATCTATCCCTTCCATATGAAATAAAGATTTTTTAGTATCTAAAATATATCTGTTTAGAAATATTTTATCCATTTCAGAATGATTTTTTATTTGCCAAGGAGATTCTTTAATTTTAATAGATAAATCTCTACTCTTTGCTAACTTTGAAATATATTCAATCGACTTGCAGCCCAATGCTAAACCAAAACCTTTGTCAGATCTTTGATGATTATTAAAGAAAGATAATATATATTTATCCATTGTGTTAGATGGTGTCCACTTAACCTTACCATTGAAACAAAGCGAAAAATATAATGCACAATCACTTTTTGCTATCTTTAATATATTATTAATAGTAGATTTAGACATAAGATCTAAAACAGCAGAAAAACTTATCAGTTGGTATTTGTCATATCCTTTATTATATTTATTACAATCATTTTTTATAATTTTTATATTAGAGATTATCTCTTTATTATTCTTAATCAATAAATCAAGATTGTTTGTATTAGATTGAATTTTGAGATGTGGTTCTATAACAGATTTAATATTTCTTTTTATTGATTTTAGAAGCTTAATATCATAATCGATTAAAACACATTTTTTATAATTGATATTATTCTTAATAGACCAAACTAAAAAACTTCCGGAGCCACAATATAAATCTAAAAGATTTATATTTTCAGTTGTAGGTAATTTATCTAGGTATTCAAATAATAAAGGAGAACGGGCTTGCATATCATAGACTTGCCTCATTTCAATCCATGATGAACTGAATTTATTATCCATATAATACTCTTTTAAAAGAATTTCCTACCTCTTCCCATGTTTTTAATTTAATATTTTTTTTTATGGGTGAAGATTCAACAATAGCAGATACAATAGATTTTACATTTCTCAAATTGACATATTTCCTTCTATAACCAACCAAGTTCTCTCTAAAAACAGGTATGTCTGAAACGACTAGCGGTAGGCCCAAAGCTGCGCATTCAATATTTGCCATACCATATCCCTCATACTTGCTAAGACATAAATATACTTTAGCCTTTTTGAGAAAATCAATTAAAACATTTATATCATCTATACAGTCAAGAAACTTAACTCTATCATTTAATTCATACTCATCAACTAAAGAGGAAAGATATGAGAAATATGAATTTCTTTTATCATTTTTACCTATAATCGTAAGAGTCCATTTGTCATCCATATGATTAAGTGTTTCAATGCAAGTCTCTAGATTTTTTCTAGGTATAATCGAGCCAGTGGTAATGATATTATAACCATTTGTGTCATTATTTTTTTTATGCTTCCAAAAAATATCGTCAACGCCTGGGCTTATAACTTTTATGTCTATTTCTTTGTTTAATATTTTTTTTATTACTCTTTTCATAGTCTTACTCACAGTAATTATTTGGCTAGCAGAAGAGAAAATCTGTTTTTCTTTTAGTTTAATTAAAATATTGCCATATTGATGATTTTCGTACGATACAGGATGATGAATAAGTAAAATTATTCTATATTTTTTAGACAATATTTTTGATAAGTAGCTGATGTTGGATGCAATCAAACCGTCAATTATGACCGTAGACCTATTAGGTATAGCTTTTAAATTAAAGAATATTTTTTCTAATCTCATTCTAGCTTGTGGTATTGGGATATTTATAATCTTACATCTATTTGAATTTAGATACTTAAGGACATTTATATCGTATTTGTTACCGCCAGAAATCGAAGTAAGATCTGGAGTAATGAAATAGTTCACTTTAAATCTTTTTTAAATATGAAGCTGATGCTACATGATTTTCTTTTAAATTAATTTTTATCGAATGTATTTTATTTAATGGGTAATCGATATTATCTAATTCATAATAAATATCATCTGCAAATTGTTTGGCCATAAATTCTGTAGTAGTAATTTGACCATCGAATTTATCTATATCATCTAGATTTTTGTAATTATATTTTTCTATGACTTGCTTTAGAATTTTAGTAATGAGACCAATATCTATAATTACATTTTTTTCAATAAGAGATAGTGATGAAATAGTAAGTTCAATAATATAGGTTACCCCATGAAGATTTTTAGCAGGACCAAAAAATTCATCCTTTAAGCTGTGAGCAATAAAACAATAATCTTTAATTTTTAATTCATACATTTAATATTTCACAACCTTGCATAAGCCTTTAGGATTTCCTTTATTAAAAAACAAAGGAAGATTCTCCAAAGATAACTCTTTTTTATCAATCAGAATATCTAATTTATCATCTTTTAGCATTTTTAATGCTAAAAATCTTCTATCAATATTATTCCATTTTTTCGATTTATACGATGTGATATTTCCAACTTGAGAAAATATTAATTTTAATCGTCTGGAGAAACAATTCTCTCCCATTTTAATCTTGGCTTGCTGTTTACCGTACCAACTCAAAATACATATTTTCGTCTCAAGTGGCGATTTATCAATTATTTCATTTAGAACGCCCACTGATCCTGAGCATTCGTAGATAATATCTGGATTTTTAATATCGCACAAATCTTTTTTGAAAGTGATGCCAAACGCATCACAAAGTTTCTTTTTTTTAGAATCTATATCTATTACGGTCACATTAACACCAAATGTATTATGCAGTACATATGCCATTAGTAACCCAACTACCCCTGCACCTATAACATAGGTTTTATCACCTATTGAAGGTTTTGAATCCCACATGGCATTAATTGCGGTTTCCATATTCGCAGTAAGTAATGCTCTCTTGATAGGTATATCATTTGGTATAAGCGTTATTAATGATGAGTTTATTTTATAAATAGATTGATGTGGAAACATAGTATAAACATATTTATTAATAAGCTTTTTTGGTCCATCAATAATTTTTCCTACACTTAAATATCCATATTTTACAGCGCCACTGAATTCTCCCACTTGATGTGGTGCTCTCATAAATTTATATTGATTTTTCGGAACTTGTGAATCAAAAACTATCTTTTCGGTACCATAACTAACCCCAGAGTATATAGCTTCAATTAAAACTTCATCATCTGTGAGCTCAAAATTAATCGATTCTTTTTTTACTACTCCTTTTTTATTAGATACCCAAAATGATTGTGTTGTATAATGTCTCATGAATGAATTATAGCAAATTTACATTATGCACGTATACAGGGATTCAGATAATTGTAATTAATCTACTATTACTTCTTTTGTTAATAATATCTACAACTAGTAAAGAGTTGCTAGCATCTATCATATATAATTCTGTAGTAATATATTTTCTTATATTTGGTTTATTCATTTTCTTTTTTAGAAAAATGGATATCGCTCTAAATATACCAAACGCAATTACTAATTTCCGTTTGATTATTAATACCTTCATATTGGTGATTGTTTTAAATCTAATACATTTTGATATCAGTTTATTATTAATACTCTGTTTAATAAGTTTACTGTTAGATGGCTTAGATGGATTTATATCAAGGCTTCTTAATCAAAATACAAAATTTGGTGAAGTTTTTGATCAAGAGGTTGATAATTTTTTGATACTAATTCTGAGTTTATCTCTAGTTTATAATTATAATTATAGCTTATTGATTTTAACTATAGCTTTCTATAGATATATATTCTTACTCTTAATTTCATATAATTATATTAGTAACAGGAAGCTTCCTAAATCTTTTTTAAGGAAATCGGCATGTGTTTTTATCATACTTTCTCTGCTGTCCTGTAATTATTTTAATAATAATTTAGTTATAAATTTATTTTATTTGAGTGTAATATTAATAACATATTCTTTTACAAAGGATATTGTATGGTTATATAGGAGAAAAAATGTTTAAAAAAATTATCATATTATTATTAGTGCCAATATTCGTATTCGGTTCAGATGAGAAATATGTAATTGATAAGACGCACTTTTCTATCGGATTTCTTGTTGAGCATGTCGGATACGCTAAAACTCTAGGCATGTTTAAAGAGATAGATGGGAGCTATACACATGATCTAGTTAATAATAAAATTAATGATATAAAAATTATTATTAATACGAATAGCGTATTCACAAACCATGACAAAAGAGATCAACACCTCAAAAGTCCTGATTTTCTAGATGTGGAAAAATATCCAGAAATGATTTTTGTAGCAAATAATATTGACATTAATAAAAAGGAAACTTTGATAAATGGTTCTTTGACGTTGTTGGGGGTTACCAAACCATTAATACTGACAGGAAGAATTAATAAAATTGGTAAATATCCATTCGGTGGACTTATTAAACCCTACGTTATGGGCATCTCAGCTAGGGGTGTAATAAAAAGGTCAGACCATGGCATGATGTATGCAATAAAAGATAACCTTGTTGGTGATAATATAGAGCTCATTATTGAATTTGAAGCAAGAAGACAATAATGTCAGCTGAATCTCCCATATTATCGCAAGAATTAAGAGAATATATCAATTATATAGGCTACAGTGAATCAGATCTCCTTAAAAAAAATCGCGAAGAAACAAAAAAGTTTGGCGCATTATCAATAATGCAAATAGGGGCAGCTCAAGGAGCACTGCTGTCAATACTATGTAAATTATCTAGATTTAAAAATTGTCTAGAGATAGGTGTATTTACTGGATATAGTTCGTTATGTATAGGTACATCAATACCAAATAAATCCAAATTAACATGCATAGATAATAATGAGGAATATATTAATATTGCCAGCCGGTATTGGGAAGAAGCAAAAATTCAACATAAGATAAGATTAGTAGCTGATAACGCCATAGATGCACTTGATGGATTGATTGAAGCGGGTAATGAAAAGTTTGATTTTGCTTTCATTGATGCAGATAAGGCTAATTATGTTTTATATTATGAAAAAGTCATGCAAATAATGGAACAAGGAGGAGTAATTGTTATTGATAACACGCTATGGAAAGGGAAAGTCTTTGATAAAAATATAGCTGATAGAAGTACAGAATCAATTAGAAAAATAAATGCATTAATTAAACATGACAAAAGAGTTGAACACTCACTACTAACTATTTATGATGGCATGACAATTTGCTATGTTAGATAATGGAAGTATATAGTTTTTATAAATTTATCAATCTTAATGATTTACATAAGCTGAAGCGGGATATTTTAACGTGTCTGAAGAATATTAATATAAAAGGAACTGTTCTTCTTTCTTCTGAGGGAATTAATGCAAATATCAGTCAGAAAAATGAGATACTGGAAAAAGCTATTGATAATATCAGCAACGTCATAGATTTAACCGATATTTTTATAAACAAAACTAAAAGTAAAGATATAGCTTTTAAAAAGTTAAAAGTAAAAATAAAAAAAGAAATTATAAAGTTCGATAACCCTATTGATAGGGAGAAAACTAGCCCGAAGAATCTTGAATCATTAAGTCCAAGCCAATGGGAACAGCTTCTTAATGAGGATATCCAATTAGTTGATATGAGAAATAGTTTTGAATATTCACTTGGAACATTCAAGGGTGCTATCAATTTAGGTTTAAAGAATTTTACAGATTTAAAAAATAGACCAAAGCAAATTAATTTACTGGATAAAAGTAAAAAAACTGCAATCTTTTGTACTGGCGGCATTAGATGTGAAAAGGCAGGGTTATATCTTAATGATTTAGGATTTAATCAGGTATATCAGTTGAATGGAGGAATTATTAATTATTTAAATTCTAATGTAAAAAATAATAAATGGACAGGTGACTGTTTTGTATTTGATGATAGAATTCTGATTAGAAATTAATCTTTAATGTATCATTCTTAATAGAGTGATAGTTCTGTATCTCCTTTTTATATACTTCAATAGGTTTACTATCTTGAGAAAAGCTCTGAGTTGATGAATGCTTAATTATGAAATCAAATTCGTTTGGAATCTTCATATTATCTTTTAGCATGAAATCATTTTTAGTTATTCTCAGCGTATAACTACTCTTGTTGGCTTGAATTCTTTTGATTGCAAAAGGTTGATTGATATTTTTCTGTTTCAATATAATGAAGAAATATCCTGGATACTTTTCTTTAATGGTAATATTTAAATCAAGAATATTTTCTTCTGGTGACTTGTTATTAATTAACTGGGCAAGCAAGTTTTTATACTGCTTTTTATTTACTATTTCTGGATGCTTAATTAAATTATTCAAAGTTGATTCTGCTAATACAGTATCATTTACAGAGAAAGCAAAGCTTAATTGATCAATAAAGCCTTGAGCATCGTTAGTTTTTGTAAGATATATTCTAAAATATTTTTTAATTACTTCTTTATTTATATTTTCACTATCACTTCTTAGTACGAGTATATATTCTCTAATTACATCCATATTATTAGGTCTTAGATTGATAGCAATTTGATATGCTTTTGAGGCTTTTTGATAATTACTCAATATAGAATAAGACTTTCCTAGCATAAGCCATCCGTTAAAATCATTTTGACTATTTAGTAATCTTGATTCAAGAAGAGGAATATTTTCTTTAATTGTTTTTATATTCTTTCTTACTGATAAATTTTTGTTATGTATTTTTTTATACTCATTAGTATCTGAAGAGTCATATGATAAAGAAAATATAAATAATATGAAAGAAGAAAATAAAATCGATATCAAAGCTAATTGCTTTCCATTATTAGTTTCTTCATTACCATTTTTATTTCTACTAAGAAAAAAAATATAAGTTAATATAAAAAATATTAAAAGAAAATAAATCATTTTATATAACGCCTGAGAAGCATGAAGCTTAATATAATTATAAAAATAAAAGGCGCAATCCAAAGAATTAGATTTTGTTTGTTAATTGGTGGTTCATATAAGATGTATGAGCTGTATCTATCTGAGAGAAATTGTTTTATCTCATTTTTACTTTTACCTGATTCCAACATTTCTCTTATTTTTTGTTTCATGTCTACAGCAAGTGGAGCCTCTGATTCTGCAAGGTTCTGATTTTGACAAACCATACATCTCAATTCTTCGATAAGTTCTTTATACTGACTATCTGCATCTGAGGCATAAATGTTCAAAGATAATAATAAGAATAGAAATAAAGTAATTTTCTTCATTTATTTTCTACCAATATAGGCATCATATCGTTTTCAATTATAGTGTTGTTAATGGGGCCTATGTGTTTAAAAAGTATTGTTTGATTTTCATCAATGATATAAGTCTCTGGAACTCCATATACACCCAAGTCTAACGCTAGGTCTCCAGATTGGTCAGAAATAATAATACGGTATGGGTTTCCTCTCATACCCAACCACCCTCTTGCATCGTCACCTTGATCTTTATAGTTAATGCCGACTAAATCAAATTCTTTGTTTCCAGATAGTCCAATTAAATAAGAATGCTCTCTTTCGCATTCAAGGCACCAACTTGCCCAAACGTTGATAATAGTTTTCTTTTTGATGAAGCTTGTATTATCAAGAGTAATATCAAGATATAAATCATTTAATTTAAATTTTGGAAACTGTTTGCCGATTAAAGGTGATTCAATTTTTTTTGGGTCATTATATAGACCCATAAATAAAAATAAGCACATTAATCCAAAAATAACAGTAAAAATAAATGTATTTTTATTCATTAGTTTTCTTTCTATATCGAATACTTAATATTGATCCGATAATCATGAATATTGTTCCTATCCAAATAAATCTAATAAATGGCTTATCATATATACGAAGCGACCATTTATTATCATCAATCATATTCCCCAGTGATACATAAAGATCTCTGTCTAACCTTGCAAAAATTCCAGCTTCAGTCATAGCGGACTCGCTTGAGTGGTAGAGTCTTTTTTCCGGTTTAATTTCTGCAACTATTGAATTATTTTTACTCACAAGAACGGACGCAATTACTGCATCATAATTTACTGACTTTTCTTCCTCTAATTTATTAAGCTTATAGTCAAATGACCCAATGGTAGTCGTCTCACCTAAGCTAAGTACGAGCTCTTTTTCAACTTTAGTATTTTCAGAAACACTTGCTCCTAAAATAAATATTGCTAATCCAAAGTGTGCAAAATACATCCCCATTCTTGATTTGAGTCTGACTGAATTTTTAGTATATAAAAATAAATCAAAGAAAATATTAATTATAATCCATACTGCTGAGAAGAAGCCTACAATATATAAAATAGAGTTTATAGAAAATAACAGTGATAATACTAGACTCACTAGAAAGATAATTAATAGTTGTAAAATCTGTTTATTTTTTGAAATTCTCGATAACAACATAGGGACATAACCTACCAATAATATCAAAGGAATCATCAATGGTATAAAGACAGCATTATAATATGGGACTCCTACAGATATTTTTTCTAGCCCTAATATGTCTAAGACCAAAGGATACATAGTTCCCAGTAGAATTGTAAATGTTGCTGTAACCAAAAGAATATTATTTAATAAAAAGAAACCTTCCTTAGAATATATATTTACATCATTGTCATCTACAAATTTTTTTGAATTCATTGTATAAGCTGCTAAACCTCCTCCTATAAGCATTGCTAGCATAAGAAGTATAAAAATACCTCTTGACGGATCACTTGCGAAAGAATGAACAGATATCAAAATACCAGATCTAACTAAGAATGTGCCTAATAAACTCAAAGAAAATGTGAAAATAGATAAAAGTATTGTCCAACTTTTAAACATACCTTTTTCACCCGATGCTATAACTGAATGAATTAATGCAGTGGACATTAGCCATGGCATAAATGATGCATTTTCTACAGGGTCCCAGAACCACCAACCGCCCCATCCTAACTCATAGTAGGCCCACCAACTGCCTAAAGAAATACCCAATGTTAAAAATGACCAAGATGCTAAAACCCAAGGTCTAAGCCATTGAGCCCATTCTTTCTTAAATTCTTTTTCAAAACAACATGCTACTGCAAAAGAAAATACTACAGACAAACCAACGTAACCCATATACAACATAGGTGGGTGCACAATTAATCCAAAATCTTGAAGCAAGGGATTAAGGTCACCTCCGTCGATAGGAACGGATAAATTTCTAGCAAAAGGGTTAGATGTGGCAACAACGAAGAGCAAAAATCCTAAATTTAAAATTCCCATAATTGTAAGAAAATTTGTTCGAAGAGATTTTGGTAAATCATTGCTATATTTGCTAGCCAAAAACATCCAGAAGCTTGATACTACGCACCATAGCAACATAGAACCTTCATGCCCCGCCCAAGCTGCAGAAATTTTATAAATAAGAGGTAAATTTGAATTCGAGTTTTTTGAAACATAATCTAGAGAATAATCTTCGCCTACGAAAGTAACAATGAGGCAGATAAATGAAATAAATAAAATAGGGAAATGGAGCTTACTTGCTGATAGCAAAATATTGTTTGACAAGTTTAACCCAGAAACAAATTTTGGAGTTAGTAAAAACAAACAATTCATTAAACCTAATAATAGAAGAAAATAACCTATGAATCCTATATCTATAATCATTGTTGAATACTTTGTGTAGTTTTATTTTTATTTTTCTCACTTATGCCGAGAGATTCTTCAACCTCTGGAGGCATATATGTTTCATCATGTTTAGCCAGAACTTCCTCGGCAACAAAATAATTATTTTCAAGGTGGCCTCTTATAACTACACCTTGGCCTTCTCTAAATAGATCTGGCAGAATCCCATCATATTTAATTAACATTTTATTATCAAAATCTGTGACAAAGAATTCAACTTTCTTTGTACCCTTTATTCTTATTAATGAGCCCTCTTCTACCATACCACCTATCCTAAAAATATAATTTTCAGGAAAATTGCCATTAACTAATTGAGTAGGGCTACGATAATATAAAAGATTATCATTAAAGGTTTTTAAGAATAAAAATAATACAAAGCCGAGTATGACTAGTAAGAACGAAACATAATAAATTCTAACAGATCTTTTTTTCATAAAGCTATTTCATTCTACGGATAATATCTCTGATCTGCTTACCTTTATGGTGTAATATAACCACTGTTATAAGCATGGGAACAATAACTAGAAAATATGCCCAAAAAATATACTCTGCATAGTCAAACATAATAAAAATATACCTTAAATTACTATTAATAAAAACATTAAGATTCTAACAGGAACTAGAAGCGTTTACTTCAAATAAAGCCATTTTAGAAGGTATATTTCGTATTAATCTGAAGCTCATTATTATCTTTAGCGCCATTATTTAACTTGCTTTCAAAATGAACTCTAATGTCTATGCTGTTAAATATTTTTTTGGAAAAACCTGCTCTCAGATATTCGTAAGATAAGCCTGAGCCAACAGCTGTTCCATTATCGAGATCTTCACCAAAGCCAAGTTCACCGAATGTTTTGAAATCAGAAATAACAATTGTTTTTCCTATTTTGATGTGATGCAGACTTTTTACATAACTAGAGTCAGACATTTTCATCTCATGTTGAGTAGCGATGTATGTCTCTGCCAGACCATATGGAGTTAAGAGCAGTAGGAATAAGAAAGAATAAATTTTTAATTGCATGATATTTTCCAATAGTGAATTATTGGGTGGATAATATCATTGAAGTGAGTCAAGGCAAAGAAGGATAGACTAAGTTAAATAAGTTTTGGGTAACAATTATTTAAAAATGCCGAAGTTTGTCTAGAATGAACTCACGTGATTGATTTTTATGATTTTTATGATGAAGTATCTCATCGACAGAGTGCTCTGTCATGTGTTGAGCATTTATGTACATATTAGTAATAAATATCCTCATATAATTAGATTACATCTTTAATTTAAAAAGAAACAAAAAAAAATAAATTAATATAATTGACATTTATTAGTATTAGGATTCCTTAAAGTACTAGAAAAATCAATTCATAAAAAACAATAAGAAACAAGATATTGAAATAAAAATATTTTAAGTATAATTTGATTTCATTGTATTGAAGAGCAAATTAACACCTAATACTCGTGAATCAAATAACATTAATTACGCTAATATCAGTAGGAATAGTTTATATTTTTCTTCGTCCTATCTATATGAAAGATATTGTCAATTATCAGTATAAAACTCTAGCAGATATTCTTGCTTTCCTTTTTTTATCATGGGTTGTTGGAACGATTCTTGGCCTCATCGTAGCGATGAATTTAGCACCATAAATAAGTATTCAGAAAACTCAGATTAGACAATAAATAGCTGAGTGGTTATTATTGAAGTACCCATTAAATAACAATTTTGATTCAATGAAACCTAAAAAAGTTTGTAGTATATGCAACAAAAGCTCAAAAGCTTTATTTAGATGTAGATATGATCATAAAAAAATATGGGAATTTCTCTGTCAAGAATGTCTATCAGTAATCAAGTTAAAACATAAAGATAATTATCAATATGGAGGGACTAAGAAATTTAAATAAAATTACTTAGTCGATATCGTGTTGCATAAATTATTGTAGTCACTTTCAATCTTCATGTTTGCAAAACTATGACCTTTCTCTTGTGCTATGTAAGACCATGATTCAATGATACTTGTGATACTTAGAATAAAAGCTGCCTCTGATAAGTTTTCGTTTTCTTGTAAATATTTATTTTTAAGATTTTTAAAGTAATTATCATGATATTCATATTTTTTTTTACTAGAATATTGATTATTTAATTTTGCCTTGAAATGATATGCGGAACACTTTAGTAGATTATTATTTTGTGCAAAAGCTGAATTGAATAGTAAAATTTGTGAAGTTAAAATCAGTAAAAAAAATATTCTCATATCTAGTGGTGTGAGTGATGGTTACTTTTTTTAGCATTCATCTCTTCTTTAGATATAAATCCGTCATTATTCAAATCTAGTGAATCAAATTTTTTATTAGGCATCTTAAGAAATTCTGAATTGCTAATCTTGCCATCTGAATTTGTATCTAGTTTTTCAAAAATTTTCCCTTTATTACCTTTACCCTTCATACCCATCATGGAACAACCATTTTGGTTTTTATTACCACACATCATATTCTTTTTCTTATTTTTAGTATTCATTGGCATGTCATCATTATTATCATGGCCATGTCTATTATTCATAGAACATGCGCCAGATTCAGCGCCTGATTTACAACAGCATGACATACTCTTCATAGACATTTTCCCTTGATGATTATGGCTCATAGATGCACAGCCTATTAATAAAGCGCTTGAGAAAATAAATACTGCCAACCTATTTAATATTTTCATTACCAGCTTAGTATATGTATATAATGTTTTTCTTACAAATATATTTAAAAATATGTTTATATATATTTAATGTCTAAAGAAAAGAAATCAGCTATATTGCTATTTTTTAGCATACTTGCTATGTATTTTTATCAGTTCGTAGTTGGTATTTTGGTACTTGCATTAGCTATACATACTTTATTGAAAGAATAATTATGATTTACTTTAAATACTTATTAGAATCAAAGCTGAACTAGATACAATAACTACCCCAACTACTATTAATTTAAGTACTTCTAGCAATATTCTTTTTTTTGATTTGTCTTTTTCTGTCATCCTTCAATATAAATCTCACCCAAATATAAAGAACCAAATAATTATTAGAACTAGTGGAAATATAATGCTTCCAAATGGATTGGCTTTTAATATTTCAATATACATTCTTGGATTGCTTAGAAATCTATTTAGAAATCTGTATAACTCTATGATAACGAATACTGAGATTATAATGATTAGTACACTTACAAATATCTCAGACATCATACTAATAATATAACATAACAATAATAATATTGATTCGATAAGCTTTAAAATATATAGCTAATAGAAATTTTACAATTATATTTTTACACTATACCGAGGGAGTATTCTCGGTATAGCACATCAGAGTATTATATTTTAGAATTTATACTCAATTGAGGCATCAAAGCCAAAACTAGATGCTGGGAGTGGAACATGATCTTTAACAAAAGATGCATGATTACGTCTAGTTTTATCCAATAAATTATTTACAAATAAATTAATATTTAAATTATATAAATTATTGATTACTATTTTATTTGAATACTTTACGCCCAAGTCTAAATATGAGTTGGTAGATGTTTCAATTGACGAAAAATCACTTTGTCGCTCAGAATGAACTAAGTTTACTGAATATCTTTCATTATTTTTTAAAAGCATCACAATATCAATCATATTGCGAGCACTTGGTATCCTAGGAATATACGTATCGTCATCAAATACACCAGATACATCGTCTCTGCTGACAGTTACAACTAACTCATTATCACCAAAAAAGTATGATTTCTCCATTGATAATTCATATCCTTGAATAACTGCATTTTTCTGTGACCAGTCTGCATCTTGATGGTCACCATCATAGAGCGTTGTCCCCTTATCTCTTAAATAAATAAAATCATTTATATTATTTTTATATAAACCAAATGATAAGAAAATGTTGTTAGATTTATAAGTTAACCCTAAATCAATGTTTCTTGATACTTCCCTATCAAGTACACTATTTCCTTTTTCATATCTTTGAGTAGGTCCATGTGCACCATCAGCAAAAAGCTCAGCCATGTTAGGGCTCCTTGAAACATGAGAATATCCAAAATTATAGCTAAGATTATCACTGACTTTCTGATCTGTATAAGCAGCGAAACTTACAGCAGAATCCTCATAGCTTTTTGTAGCAGTGCTACGTTCATTGTTTTCGTATCTCATGACAAGATCAAAATTATAACCAAGTAAATTATCAGTTGTATAGTACGCTAAAGAACGATTATAACTATCAGACGTTGGAACATAAGCGTTTGTGGACATAGGAGATTTAGTATGAGCATAGCCAAACAACAGACGTCTTTCTCTGTCGTTGGTATCAATATTAAATTTCAAATTCATAGATGAGGAATTATTATTCAAAACTTTAAAGCTGCCATCCTCTTCATGCTCTTTGATAGATGCATTTGAGTTGTTGAAAGAGAAATCAAGAAAGTTTGCAAAAGTTATATTGTCTAATCTTCCTTTTAATGTGTAAGTATCAGATTTATGAGCACTATATATTCTTGCTTCATGTTCTTCTTCCTCTTCCTCTTCTTCATGTGCGTGGTATGGAATCCCATAAGTTCCTTTAGTATTTTCATATGAAAGCCCTAAATATCCCCATTTTTTTAAAAAGGAAAGTCCTATAATAGTGTTTTTATCTGCAAAATCAGAGTTGTTTAAAGTATGTACTTCGGTGCCTTCTTCAAATAATGAACCTTCAGATAAATCATATTTGAAATAATCACGTTTGCTAGATGACAAATAAATGCTCATGTCATTAATATTCTTCTTGAATAAAAAGCTATTAGCGTAACCCTCACTTACGCTATCAAATGATCTAGTAATCTTTATCTTTTCATCAGTATATGATTCATCTGTGATTGAGCCAGTAATTACATTGACAACTCCTCCAGAAGTTCCACTGTGATTAAATAAAGATGATGGCCCTTTGATTATTTCAACATACTCAACATTGTCCATATTAATCATAATTGGATGGTCTGCACTAAAATAACTTAGATCGCTTACATGATTATTATTTGACAAAACTTTTACTCGATCTCCACCTAAACCTCTTATAACTGGTTGCCCAATTGCTGAACCATAATCTGAGTTAGATATGCCTGGTATAGATTTGATATTTGAACCAAGTGATTTAGACCCGTTGATATCAGTACCTTCAATTATCCTGATAGGCTGTCTATTATCAGATATGGTATTTGATAATATGGAGGATTTAACCTCAACAGTAGACAAATTATCTGCATTAGCCATAGATATATGTAATATAGCCAAAAATGGCATGTATTTAAAAATTTTCATTTTTTTCTCTCTAGATTTAATTAATTATTTTTTAGATAAATAATTCTGAGAGTGGTGGATCACGAGTTTGAAAGTTATTTTTTGAACACTGTTCTTGTAGATTAATAACAGTCTGAGACAAAGTCTCCATAAAGCAATGATGCTCTTTTATAAAATATTGTGAATGTGACTTACCACAATGATTACAAATGTGCTGCTCATTATCATGAGAGTGTATTATTTCATCATGAGAATCGCAGTAATTGATTTGATCATGTTCTGTGCACATGGAGATATATTAACAAAAGCAATTACTTTTTAGAATAACTATTACAAAAGTATAATAAAATTATCAAGTAATTTTATATTTTAACCGATGATGTTCACAGTCTTTATGCATTTGTATAGTTATATCCTCATCCAGCGTTTTGTTTGCTAAATCTATTTCCTCTGACATAAGTTTTTTTTTGT
The DNA here is from genome assembly GCA_029979505.1 of bacterium. GTDB lineage: Bacteria > Pseudomonadota > Gammaproteobacteria > CACLCV01. Next base: position 38,492 of record JAPOHH010000008.1, read on the forward strand.
TAATAGCAATAAATAAGTCAAGACTAAATCGACATAATTCTCTATTTCCGAAGTCATGGTTTTTTCTCTCAAATCCAATTCTAGCTTCTTCATTTGTAGTTGAAAATAAAATAGCAGTCTTACCGTATGAGTCTTCATTACTATCTCCTTTGAATATATGCTGCCAAGTATAGACATTCATATTTAAATACTTAAGTTCAATTTTAGATCTGGACCATTTGTCATGTAATCCAAAAATTTTAGATGGGTTTAGATTATCTTCTGGTAGTTTACTTGACCTGTGATTAATCCATATTTGTAGCTCTTCAAGGCATACTAAGTTTTTATAGAGATGCGCAGAATATTCTTTAATAAGTACTTCAGCAAGCTCAGCATTTTGGTCATTTGAGTATTTATTTAGAAGATATATCACAAATCTTTTATATTCAGCATTTTTCATCTGTTATATTATAAAATATGAATGGTATTTATGTATTATATTTCGTCTTATGCGCTTTAGTTTATGCGGTTATCATGATGTGCCTTGATGATAATACAGATATTTAGAGATACCTGTTTGAGTGTTTGACCTATGAATAGCTATATGTCAATATACCCCCTATGGGTATATATAATAAATTAATAATATTTTTCGTAAGTGTACTAATATCTGAAATCACAATATCAAGGCCAATATCTTGGTCAGGTGGGTCGACATTTATGTATAAATCAAACTCAATGATTTCATCCTATTACTACCATTTCTCTCCATCATATAAATATTCATTAGGAGTAGAGTACATCAATGATAGATATTTTAATAATCAATACGTCAGCTTAAAATCGACCTATTTGCTTGGGAGAAGTAATACTAAATTTTCACAAGGGAACTTGTATTTTACCGGAGGTTTATCAACAAAAAGCTCAAAGGAATATTATTATGGGATACATGGTGATTGGGAAACTAGAAGGTGGTTTACATCATTTTCACAACTAGATAAGAATACTAGTACCCATGATTACACTGAACGTGAAATCCAATTAGGCTTTGCTCCTTATCTGGGTGAATATGATGAGCTTCATTCTTGGATTATGTTAAAAACAAAAAAAGATACTATTAATGATAACTGGCAAACTTACCCATTCTTAAAGTTTTTTAAAGGAGATTATTTAATGGAAATAGGAACTAAAGACTCACATTGGGATTTTCATTACATGATTAGATTCTAGAATAGGAGAAAAATATGTATAAATTATTTTTAATTACAATCATCATTATTTCAATTCCATCTTATGGTATGGATAATCATGGTAATCATAATCACTCTGATCATCATCATAATCATCAACATGATTCTAATGCGGGTGTAGATGGATCTTTGACGCAACTAGATGAGAAAATGTATCAACAATTTATATCAGATATTAATGATGGACAGGTAGCAATTGTAGATGTTAACGGAATGGTATGTGATTTTTGTGCGAGAGGAATAGAAAAAACATTCTATAGAGACGAGATGGTCAAAAAAATTAGAGTTAGTCTAGAGTCTGGAAAAGTATTAATTGCATACTCTAATTCTAAGAAAATAAGTTTTGAAGAAATAGCGAAGATATTTCTAGATAATGGGCAGACAGCTGTTGGCTTTGAATTAAGGAAGTTATAAAAATGTCTAAAAATCAAGAATCATCTAAACTGGGTATAATTACATTATTGGTTTCATCATCGACTTTAATATGTTGTGCGCTCCCAGCGGTTTTTGTTTTACTTGGTGCAGGAGCAACTTTTGCATCACTAGTAAGTACCTTTCCAGAATTGATAATAATTTCTCACTACAAAATACAAATTTCAATATTTACACTTATTGTTCTTATTACTGCTGGGTTCTTAATAAAGAAGTCAGAGTCTTTACCTTGTCCCGTTGATCCAGAATTGAGATTTATTTGTCTAAAAACTAGAAAAAAAAATAAATATATTTTTTTATTTTCTGTTGGGATTTTTTTGTTTGCAAGTATATTTACATATATACTTCCTATATATTTATAAAATGAAAACTCATCCATCTCATAAAAACCAATTGGCATCTTTAAAAAGAATAGAAGGTCAAATTAGAGGAATAATAAATATGATTGATGATGGCAAATACTGTGTTGATGTTATTAATCAAATAAAAGCAGCAAAATCAGCTTTAGTTACAGTAGAGTCAAAAATATTGAAAAAACATATTGAATCTTGTGTTAAAGAATCTCTTAAAGACAAAAGAGCTTTAGATAATAAAGTTGATGAGCTACTCAAGCTTATAAATAAATAGGAATATTCTCTATCCTCTCTCAATATACTATGTAAAATAAAGTATGAGTGTATCTATAAAAAACATTGAAAACTTAATTGATAAACACAAACAAGAAGGAACATATATTATATGTGCATTACCAATTGAGGCAGATAATGTGTCAAATATATTTTATTCTGGATTAGGTAAGATAAATGCAGCCATGAAGTCTGTAGAAATAATTAAATCACATCAACCAAAGAAGATAATAAACTATGGCTCTTGTGGTGCTATCAATAGAAACCTAAAAGGTATAATTAAAATTAATAAATTTACTCAGCACGACATCGATTGTACTCCTCTCGGGTTCGAGAGAGGTGTTACGCCTTATGATGATATTCAAGATATTATTCTTGATGAACAAGAGGGTTTTTCATGTGCATCGGGAGATTATTTTGTATCAGATGAAAATACCATCTCAGCTGATGTTGTAGATATGGAAGCCTATGCTATAGCAAAATCCTGTAAAATACATAATATAAAATTTGATTGTTATAAGTATATATCCGATAATGCAGATAATGATGCACCAGATAACTGGAAAGATAATTGCTCAAAAGGCTTCAAGCTTTTTGTTGAATTGTTGAAAGATATCTGATTATTTATATGAAGTTTTTTAAAAACATACTACTCAGCCTTTTAAAAAAGTACAAACGTAGATTTCCTAAAGTCTTGTCTATAGAATTCTCTAGTGCATGTAATGCAAAATGCATAATGTGTCCTCAGCCTGAGATGGATAGAAAAAAGGAAAACATGTCGATGGAAACACTAGAAAAAATTCTAGATGATTGTGTTGGTCAGCCATTAAAAAAGATAAATTTATTTTGGATGGGTGATTCCACTGTTGATAAACATATGATTGAAAAGTTTAGATTAGTAAGGAAGAGATTACCTAATGTAAAATTATATTTATCTACGAATTCACAGCTTCTTGGTGAAGATAGATCTAGGAAGATAATTGATGAAAAACTTTTAGATGTTATCAACTTTGACATTGATGGTTTCACAAGAAAAACATTTGAGAGTGTAAGAGTAAGGCTGGACTTTAAGAAAGTCGTTGATAATGTAATGTTTTTTATAAATTATAATAAACAAAAACAAGCAAAAATAGAAACTAGAGTAACTATAATTGATATGCAACCAACAAAACACGAAGTGAAAAAGTTTGTTGAGCACTGGACGCCATTAGTCGATGATGTCAACGTGAATCATTATAATACATGGCTAGGAACTCAAGAAGAGAGGAATTATGATAGTGATGAACATTTTAAACAGGAACATTCAAACAGATATACAGAAAGTACAACAGAAGGTTTCAATTTTTCTTGTTTACATCCATGGGAAGAAATGGTGATAGGTGCTGATGGTAGAGTAGGTCTTTGTTGTCTTGATTATGAATTATCAGCTGAGATTGGAGATATTCAGGGGAATACATTAAAAGAGATTTGGCAAGGTGACAAAGTTGACATGTATAGAAAAAAACATGATGAACTCAAGTATCATGAAATAGAAGCATGTAAAGACTGTAACGCACATACTTTCCAAAAGGATAAGTTATGGGCAAAGCTGCACTAGCTATAAAAAAAAATATTGAAGTTGTAAAAAATTTTCCTGTCAAAGGTATTAAATTTCAAGATATATTTTCTATCACTACGAAGCCAAAAGTCTTCAAACTTATTATCGAAGAAATAACTAAAGTAGTTAAGAAACATAAAATTACTAAGATTGTAGGGATTGAATCCAGAGGTTTTTTGTTTGGAATGACAGCAAGCTATAAATTAGGGCTGCCTTTTATTCCTATAAGAAAATCTGGAAAGCTGCCAGGAAAAATAAGTAAAGTTAAATATAAACTAGAGTATGGTCATGATGTGATTGAAATACAATCATCCTCAATTAAGAAGTCAGATAATATTTTATTAGTTGATGATCTTATAGCGACAGGTGGAACAGCAGTTGCATCTATCAAATTACTGAGAAAGTTTAATAATAAACGAATTGTTTCTTTTTTTGTTATTGAGTTAGAAAACCTCAATGGGGCTGGGCAACTTAAAAAAGAAGGGATTGAAGTTCTTTCAATATACAAAACCGATGGATAATAAACGTTAGATTCATGGTCATGGGTGAAACTAAAGATTAAGCTCAACACCAATAGAATCAATGCCTCTGCTTGTTGCTTTCCAAGTTTGTACACCTATTTGTACACTTTGGATTATTGATATTCTTCATTACATGGTGTAATAAAAAGCAATTCAATACTCTATTTTATGACATGATATAATAGAGATAAGCTTTTCAGGAAATGTGTAATAAAAAATAATGATTAAATGGGAATACGAATAATATAACTTAAAGAATTTACCTGAGGATTACTTTGATAAATTAGGTGAAGTGGGTTGGGAATTAGTTTCAACTAACTATGACACTGACTTTCGCGTGTGGGTTTTAATGTTTAAAAGAGAAAAGAAATAACCACTATGAATAAAATACTACTCATATTATTTGTTGTTATGCTAGGTAGCTATACAAATATTGTTCTATCAAAACCTGAAAAGTGCACAGATAGTGAACTAGGCACTATTAATTGGGAGCCTTACTATAATGATATTTTAAATATGTCGGAAGAAGAGTTTAAGAAAAAATACACTCAGTTTACTCTAGGCTCTCTCGGTAAAAGACTATATCGCATGGAACTAAGAAATGCTAAAACTTGGGCAGAAAAGTGCGAGTAAATAATATGGAAAAATGAAGGTGGAAATCTTTTTTAAACTTATTATCAGATAGAACTTATGATCAGATCTAGTTCATTAATTTGCTTGGTAACCTGCCCTTCTTGTTTGAAATCATTTGAAGAAATCATGCCAGAAAGATTCTGTAAAATTCAATCCAATTGTAAAATCTGTAATAAAACAATTAAAGCTAAATTGGGTGACTGCTGTATATATTGTTCATATGGATCTATAAAATGTCCATCTATGCAATAGCCAACACTTCTGTATAAGTAACACCTAATATAAAAAATGAATATTTTTCTTGATATAAAACATTAAGAGATTAAAGATATAAATAAGAATTAATTTTTTTTATTTATAGAGGTGGTTATTATGAATGAAATTAAAATTGCTAAAAAAAATATTCACGTAAATATACAAGGCTATTTAGACAACTATGATGACTGGTCTGAAGAGTTTGCGAGAAAAATGGCCAAAATAGATAATGTCAAACTGTACAATGACCATTGGGAATTAATTTATTATTTTAGAGAATATTATTTACAAAATCTTGTTACTCCAACAATGCATCAGATGATCATTGAGCTAATGTCTAAAAATATTAAGTTCCATGATAAAAAAAAATATGAAGAACATATTTATGCTTTATTTCCATCAGATCCAATAAGAGAAATTTGTAAACTTGCTGGCCTTCCGATGCCTCAAGCTGATAGTTAAGTAGTTGTTAGCTGTAAACTTTGTTGAATTAATTTCTTAATTAAAGAAAGATTTTTTTATACTAGATATATATAATTCTCAAAATAAGGATAAAAGAATGGCTATAAAAAAATTTATATTGAGTGCGGAAGAATGGTGCGTTTTACCTGAGCTGGATATACCTGCTATAAAAGCAAGAATTGATACAGGAGCAACAACATCATCTATACATGCTGTAAATATCAAATCATTTGAAAAAGATGGCCAAGACTATGTGTCGTTTGATGTATATCCACTTGATAATAAAAATATATGTGTCCATTGTGAAGCGCCACAGAAAGACAAAAGGCTTATTAAAAGCTCTTTTGGTGACAAACAAATGAGATATGTTATTGCAACAACAATAAAAGTTGGCAAACGAACTTGGGATATTGAACTTACACTTTCTAATAGGAGTTCCATGGGTTACAAGATGTTGCTGGGAAGAGAAGCTATCAATCCTGATGTCTTGATAGATGCAAATTCAAAACTATTACAAGGAGATAAATCAGAAAAAACTATAACTAGGTTATTTAAAAAACAAAATATAAAAAAAACAGGGTTACATATAGCTGTGC
>JAPOHH010000001.1 GCA_029979505.1 bacterium
AACGGGGTGTAGCGCAGCTTGGTAGCGCGGCTGGTTTGGGACCAGTAGGTCGTAGGTTCGAATCCTATCACCCCGAAATATGCGCCTGTAGCTCAGTTGGATTAGAGTATATCGCTACGAACGATAGGGTCGGAGGTTCGAGTCCTTCCAGGCGCGTATGTTATAATGTTTGTAGAAAATATGGTGGGTGTAGCTCAGTGGTAGAGCCCTGGTTTGTGGTACCGGTTGTCGTGGGTTCGAATCCCATCATCCACCCATAATTTTGCGAGAGTGGCGGAATTGGTAGACGCGCTGGTTTTAGGTACCAGTACCTATGGTGTGAGAGTTCGAGTCTCTCCTCTCGTAAAATGAAAAAAGTAATATGGCTAAAATTTATCATAAAGAATTTAAAAAAAAATTAGATGAAAAAAATAAGATTCTCTGGACTAACGAGCCCAAGCATGAGAATAAATTTAAATCGAATCTAAAAGATAAAAGACTTTTTTTTAGAGAAGCGCTTGAATCTATAATTGATAATGTCGTCATAAAGAAATGTGACAGATCATATGATATTTGTGCCGTTAAGTATGGACCAAAAAATTTTAAGTTCGAAACTACCCTAATTTTACAAGAATTTTCTAAGGATGAGGGTGAAATTATCATTACATGGGAATTCTTATTATATAACAGAGAGGAGGATAAGTATGATGACTCTAAATTTTTCACAAGTACAGAGAAAGCTTTTACTTATTTTATTGATAAAACCTCAAATATGATTAATAATTGAGCACCAATGGTACAACTGAATACAATTAATGACACTGAATCTGAACTCGTAGTCTCAGTATCAGTAAGCGATGCTGAATACCAGAAAGAGTATGATAAGGAGCTATCTGGAATATCTAAAACTGCAAAGTTTGACGGATTTAGACAAGGAAAAGTCCCAGCTTCAGTAGTTAAAAAAAAATTTGATGCACAATGCCATCAACGGTCTATCAGCAACTTGATTGAGTTCCATACACAAAAAATTAATCTTGATAAGAAACTTGATTTAATTGATTCGCCTTCAGTGAAATTAATAGAAACTCCATCAAAAAATAAAAACTTATCATTTGAAGTAACATTTAATAAGATGCCTAATGTAGACTTAGAAGAAATTAAAAATATTAAAATAGATTTGCCTCATACCACTATCTCTGACAAGGATATAGATAAGGTTATAAGTAATATTCAACAACAGAATACAGTTTGGTCAGACTCATCAGATAAATCAAAAACCCTTGATAAGATAGTAGTAGATTATGAAGGTAAAATTAATGGTGAAGTCTTCGACAATAATAAACAAGATGATTTTACTTTTATTATTGATGGTGTGGTCAAAGGTGATCCAGCCACTGTAGAATTATTCAATGAATTCTCTAAAGGATGTATCAATAAAAATATAGGTGATACAGTGACTGTATCGAATAACATACCAAAAGATTTTCAGGACAAGAAGCTTGCGGGCAAGAAGGTTGTTTATGACGTGAAAATTAAAAAAATATTAAATGGTACACTGCCCGCGCTGGATAAAGATTTTTTTGCTCAACTTGGTATTACAACTGAAAGTCTTGATGAATTTAAAACTAATGTTAAAAATCATATGGAATTTGAACTCAAAGATAAAATGGTTTCAAAAAAATACGGATTGGTGAATGAGCAACTTGTTAATTTCTACAAGTTCACTCCGCCAGAAAGTATGGTTAAAAAGCACCAAATTGAACTAGAACAGCAGTACTCTGCCTTAAAGAAATCAGACGAAAATATTGATGATAAACTTAATGAAATTGCTATTAAAAGAGTAAAGCTTAATATCTTATATATAAAATTAGCTAAAGAAGTTAATGTAAACATCACAGATCAAGAAGCAATTGATTTTTGTAACGAACAATCACCATCATTTAGACAGTTTTATAGTGATAAGCTAAAGAAAGATAAAGAGTCTACACTTATAGATATAAAGAATAAAATAGTTGAAAATGCTATAGTAGAATATGTTTTAGAAAAAGCTACAGTTTCAGCTGTTGAGAAAACGTTTTCCGAGATAATGGATGAGTAATATATATAATAATCTAGTTCCAATGGTCGTGGAATCAACCTCACGAGGTGAAAGGGCTTTTGATATATACTCTAGACTTTTAAAAGAAAGAATTATTTTTCTGACTGGACCAATTGATGACAACCTTTCTAATCTTATTGTTGCACAATTGCTTTTTTTAGAATCTGAAGATCCAAAAGCTGATATTTCATTATATATTAATTCACCTGGTGGAAGCGTTACAGCTGGACTGTCTATTCTAGATACTATGAATTTCATAAAACCATCTGTTAGTACTCTATGTGTCGGACAGGCGGCTAGCATGGGAGCTGTACTTTTATGTGCTGGTGATAAAAAAAAGAGATTCTGTCTATCAAATTCACGCGTCATGATTCATCAGCCACTAGGTTCATTTCAAGGGCAAGCTACAGATTTTGAAATACAAGCAAAAGAAATATTGAGTATCAGGGAGAGACTTAATGAAATTTTATCCAAGAATACCGGTCAAACAATCAAGAAAATTCAGTCTGATACAGAGAGAGACAATTTTATGAACCCTGAAGAAGCAAAGAAGTATGGGTTAATTGATGAAATATTACTCTCAAGAAAATAACACTTAAATTCTTGTGATTTGCTTTAGACAAGTTTCCTTGTATACTTAAAAAAGAGTATTGATATGGAAGATAATACAAAAAACTCATCTAAACTTTTGCATTGCTCTTTCTGTGGCAAGAATCAGAATGAAGTGGCAAAATTGATTGCTGGACCATCTGTATTTATTTGTGATGAGTGTGTTGATTTATGTAATGAGATTATAAGTGATGAGCTAGAAGAGAAGTCTTCAAAATCTAAAGATAAACTCCCAAAACCTCATGAAATTAACGCGATACTCGATGACTATGTCATTGGACAACCTTACGCTAAAAAAGTTTTATCTGTTGCTGTTTATAACCACTATAAAAAACTTAATTTGACGCCTAAAAAAAATGAAGTCGAGCTAAACAAAAGTAACATACTATTAATTGGACCAACAGGATCAGGCAAGACATTACTCGCAGAAACACTAGCAAAGTTACTAAATGTACCATTTACAATTGCTGATGCTACCACTTTAACTGAAGCAGGTTATGTTGGTGAGGACGTGGAAAACATTATCCAAAAATTACTTCAAAAATGTGATTATGATGTTGAAAAAGCACAAACAGGTATAGTCTACATTGACGAGATAGATAAGATATCCAGAAAATCTGATAATCCATCTATTACAAGAGATGTATCTGGTGAGGGCGTCCAACAGGCATTGCTCAAACTTATTGAGGGAACCATTGCTTCTGTTCCACCTCAAGGGGGTAGAAAACATCCACAACAAGAGTTTCTTCAAGTAGATACTTCTAATATGTTATTTATTGTTGGAGGAGCATTTTCTGGTATTGATAAAATTATTAATAGAAGAAAAAATAATTCTGGTATTGGTTTTTCTGCTGAAGTTAAAGACATAAAACAGGATAAAACATTCGCAGAATCAATCGAAAGTGTAGGGCCTGAAGACCTAATAAAATTTGGATTAATTCCTGAATTTGTAGGTAGATTACCGGTAATTGCTACTCTTGATGAGCTAGATGAAAAATCACTTATAAGAATTCTTACTGAGCCTAAAAATGCGCTCGTTAATCAATATAAAAAACTTTTTGACATGGAAGGTTGTGATTTAGAATTTAGACAGGATGCACTGTCAGCAATTTCAAAAAAAGCAATGAAAAGGAAAACAGGAGCTAGGGGCCTCAGAACTCTTATTGAGAGTATACTTCTAGATACTATGTATGATTTACCATCTCAAGATGATGTTTCTAAGGTAGTTATTGACAAAAATGTAGTGAACTCAGATTCAGAGCCTCTCTTGATTTACAAGTCGAAAAATACAAAAAAAGAATCATCTAAGTCTTGATATTAAGTAATTAGACCATAAATTAGATTTATATGAAAAAGCAGTATTCAAAATTACCTTTATTACCTCTAAGAGATGTTGTCATTTATCCAAACATGGTTGTTCCACTGTTTGTTGGACGAGAATTATCTATCAAATCATTAGATGATTCTATGAAAAATCATGAAAAAAACATCGTCTTAGTTACACAGAAAAGTGCTGAAGTAGATAATCCAGAATTAAAAGATTTATACACTGTAGGTACAGTTGCCAACATACTCCAACTGCTCAAGCTTCCTGACGGTACAATGAAGGTGCTAGTAGAGGGTGCTTCTAGAGTAAGTATCGACAAAGTAGAAAATAGTAATAAATTATCATGTACATTTTCTAGCATTGATAATGTTGATTCTATTTCTGACAACCAATACGATGCTTTATTTAGGACTCTTGAGGATACTTTTGCAAATTATGTAAAGTTAAATAAAAAGGTTCCACCAGAGGTCATATCATCAATAACTGGCATAGATGATTTATCAAAGTTAGCTGATAGTATAGCTGCACATATGACTATGAAATTAGAGGAAAAACAAAATGTTCTTGAGTTATTAGATATTAAAAAAAGATGTGAATACTTAATCAAAGCTATGGAGGGAGAGCTTGATATCCTTCACGTAGAAAAGAAAATTAGAAGTCGCGTGAAGCAACAAATGGAAAAAAGTCAAAGAGAGTATTATCTCAATGAACAAATGAAAGCTATCCAAAAGGAGCTAGGCGAGATTGGAGATGAATCAAGCGACTTAGATCAACTTCTTAAAAAAATTAATAACCTAAACTTACCTAGCGATGCAAAAGATAAAGCTGTGTCTGAATTTAATAAACTTAAGATGATGTCACCTATGTCAGCTGAGGCAACTGTCGTTAGAAACTATTTAGATATACTAGTTAGCCTTCCGTGGAATCTATCTACTGAGATATCGACGGACATGAATCATGCGAGCAATATACTCGAGGAAGATCATCATGGCTTAGAAAAGGTTAAAGAGAGAATACTTGAATACTTAGCTGTAACTAAGAGGGTAAATAAAATTCGTGGACCTATCCTGTGTTTAGTTGGACCACCTGGAGTTGGAAAAACATCACTAGCGAAATCCATTGCAAGATCAACAACAAGAAAATTCATCAAAATGTCTCTTGGTGGAGTCCGTGATGAAGCTGAAATTAGAGGGCACCGTAAAACTTATATAGGTTCTATGCCTGGCAAAATAATGCAAAATCTTGCAAAAGTGAAAACCAATAACCCCTTGTTCTTACTTGATGAGATAGACAAAATGGCTATGGATTTTCGTGGCGACCCTTCATCAGCACTGCTTGAAGTACTCGATCCTGAACAAAACAATGTTTTCAATGACCACTATTTAGAGGTTGATTTCGATCTCTCTAATATAATGTTTATTGCTACAGCTAATTCAATAGATACGATACCTGCACCACTTTTAGATAGGATGGAAGTTATTAGACTTCCTGGGTATACAGAAAATGAAAAACTTGAAATTGCAAAAAAATATCTTGTACCAAAACAATTTAAATTAAATGGATTGAAGAACAAAGAATTAACCATTCCTGTTCAGACAATAAGAGACATAATTACCTCCTATACAAGAGAAGCAGGCGTGAGAAGCTTAGATCGAGAAATCAATAAGATTTGTAGAAAGGCTGTTAAGAATATACTTATGTCTAACAAAAAAACTATAAAGCTTACTCCTTCACTTATAGATGATTACTTGGGGGTTAAAAGGTTCTCATCAATGGTTTGTGATAAGAATGACATGATTGGTCAAGCTAATGGGCTTGCGTGGACATCCGTGGGCGGAGAGATGTTAAGGGTAGAGTGTGTAGCCATGTCAGGAAAAGGCAAAGTGACTCAAACAGGTCAGCTTGGAGATGTCATGCAAGAGTCTATCAAAGCAGCTATAACTGTCGTAAAAACTAGAACTTCTTTCTTGGGTATAGATGTAGATCAATTCGACAATAATGATATACATATCCATGTCCCCGAAGGTGCAACTCCAAAAGATGGTCCAAGCGCAGGTATTACCATGGCTCTTGCTGTGGCCTCTACATTATCATTAATACCTATAAGATCTGATATTGCGATGACAGGTGAAATTACGCTCAGAGGCGAGGTTCTTGAAATAGGCGGATTGAAAGAAAAACTTCTTGCTGCTCTTCGTGCCGGAATCAAGGAAGTAATAATTCCTAAGGATAATGAGAAAGATTTGAGAGATATGCCAAAAGTAATTCTAGAGAAACTTAAAATACATCCGGTAAAACTGGTTGATGAAGTCTTCACTCTGGCACTCAAGGGTAAACCAATAAAAAATAAAATCAAACCAAAAAAATCTGTCACATCTAAGTCAAAAAAAATAGATATCTCTAAAAACTTACAGTAGTATATCTGCTGTGCGTAGACGAAAATAGTCATTATTACCAGCTATTTTTTTTAAAGATTTATCACCTTTTTCTGTATTTTGTTGTAGAATTAAGCGTATGTTGATTAAGAAATCAACAGTCTATAACTTTGATATTAAAGAGGTGTTAAATGAATAAAGCAGAATTTATAAGTGCCGTTTCTGAAGCTGCAGGTAGCAGTAAATCTGATGCTACAGCTCATGTAGAAGCAGTAATCAACGTAGTAACTAATGCACTAAAAAGTGACAATGAAGTAACTTTAGTTGGTTTCGGCACATTTAAAGCAAAAAAACGTGAAGCTAGAACTGGTAGAAACCCAAGAACAGGAGAATCAATCCAAATTTCGGCTTCTACAGTACCTTCTTTTAAAGCTGGTAAAGCTTTCAAAGATGCTCTTAATTAGTAGTTCTAATTAAGGGTGATTAGCTCAGCTGGTTAGAGCACCGCCCTTACAAGGCGGGGGTCGTAAGTTCGAATCTTACATCACCCACCACAAATTTAACAAGAAGCAGCACAAGCTGCTTCTTTAGTATAGGACTTTTATGTTAACATACCTACCACGGAGGCGTAGTTCAGTTGGTTAGAATGCCTGCCTGTCACGCAGGAGGTCGAGGGTTCGAGTCCCTTCGTCTCCGTTTTTAAGATAATAATATGTTAACAGCTATAAGAGATAAATTAAAAACTTGGGTAGTAGTTTTGTTGGTAGTACTCGTAGCTATACCTCTCGTGTTTCTTGGTGTTGGAGATTATGGAACAAACCAAGAGAGATATGCTTTTAAAGTCAATGATCAAGAAGTTAGCAAGTCTGTTGTATTACAAGAAATGGGACAATTTAAAGATGTATTAAGAAAAAACTATCAAGGATCAATTCCACCTATATATACTAATCAATTTATTAAAAAGATTACTATTGATAATCTAATTAGAAGGAATATAGAAAATAATATTTCTGCTGATGCAAATTTAGTATTCAGTGATAAATCCATTATTAAAAACATCAGTGAAACATCATCATTCAGAGATGAAAATGGTTTTAGCTCACAGCTTTACAAGAGACGATTATTTTTGATTAATATGAATCCGGAAACATACGAGCAATATGTCTACCAGAAAGGTATAAGGGATCAAATGAGGAAAGCAATTACTGATACATCTATACTCAGTGTTTACGATAAAAAGATTAATGTTGCCGCTAATTATCATCTAAAATCTGGAAAATTAGTTCAAGTACAAAAGACTCAAATTAAAGACAAAATTGTTATAAATCTCAATGATATTAATAATTATTATCAGAAAAATAAAGAATCATTTCTTTCTGATGCTGAGGCAGAATTTGAATACATTAGATTAAATAAAGCTGATTTTATTAAATCTACTAAGATAGAAGAAAACGAACTCTTGGCGTTATACAACAAAGAGGTAGCGACAGGTACTTATAAACTAGATGATTTATATGAATTGAATCATTTAGTATTTCCTATAAAAGATAATAAAGATGAAACTGTTAGTATTGCTAAAAAAGCTTATGAGAAAATTATAACAGGGACAAAATTTTCAGATATAACAAAAGAGTTTAAAGTAGATAATGATTCTAAAAATAATGAGGGATATCTTGGAAAGATTGCTCTTGGTGATATGCCTGAAATCATTAAAGCTAATATTATTGGTATGAATAAAAAAGATATTAAAATAATTACTACACAATCAAATGCCATTCATATTATTAAACTAATCGACCTAAATAAAAGAGGTAATAAAAGTTTTGATACTGTTAAAAATAATATTAAAAATAAACTTTCAAATGATAAAGGTTCAATTGAGTATTACTCAACTCTGGACAGTATAAAGAATAATTTATATATAAAAAATATTCCTCTAAAAGAAATTGCTAATAAATTTAATTTGAATCTTACATATACCCCAAGAATTAGCAATAATTATAAGGACAAGATCTTATCTACCAATGTTTTAAGTAAACTATTTGATAATATAGAGAATGATAAACTATATATGCCAATTTATATTTCTAATGATGATGTATTAATTGTAAATAAAATAAAATATTACCCTCCTAATCAGCTTAAACTCAAAGATACTGAAGAAGCAATTCAGGCTTTGCTTTATACTCAAGCAGTAAATGACAAACTTAATAAACTAGCAAATAGTACGTTAAAAAATCTAAATAATAATACTTATAGAAATTATGAGTCTTTCAAAGTATACAATTATGATGACAGCTATGATAAAGAAATTATGGATATTATTAATACCCAACCTATTACAGACAGCTATATTTCTCACAAGTTATCTTCAGGAAATTATTTACTATTAAAACTTGATTCTTTTGATCAAACTTTTGACACCGAAAAAATTAATAATGATAATTTTTATGATTCATTAGATAATACTCAATCTGAAGGCGACTATAATAATTTTTATATATCAAAATATGAAAAATTTGAAATTGATGTTAATGAAGATTATTTAAATCAATAACCAACTATATTAAAACCATTATCAACATATAATGTTTGTCCTGTGACTGATGATGATAAATTTGATATGAGGAAATATGTTACATTTGCAACATCTTCAGTAGTAATATTTTCTTTGATTGGCGATTTTTCTTCATAGACATTTAGTATCTGATTAAATCCACTTATTCCTGCAGCTGCAAGTGTTTTTATAGGACCCGCAGATATCGCGTTCACCCGAACTTTTCTTTCTCCCAGTGAATCAGCAAGATATTTTACACTACTTTCTAGACTAGCTTTTGCTATACCCATTACATTATAATTTTGAACTACTCTTTGTGCTCCAATGTAAGAAAGTGTTACTACAGATGATGACTCATTCAGAGAGTCCTTAAATATTTTACACAATGCTGTGAGACTATACGCGCTTATATCATGTGCTACACTGAAGCCATCTCTCGTTACATTATCAAGATATTTCCCAGTAAGTTCTTCTCTCGGCGCAAAGGCTGCTGAGTGAATAATTCCATCAAGGTTTCCATATTTATCTACAATGTTCTTTTTCATAGATAAAATTTCACTATCGTTGGAGAGGTCACATTGATATGCATCAAGAGTTATTTTAAGTTCATCTTTTAGTTTTAGTACTCTATCTTTAAGTCTTTCATTTTGATATGAAATAATTACGTTAGCACTATGTTCGTTAAGTTTTTTGGCAATAGCATAAGATATAGATCTGTTACTTGCTATGCCAGTTACTAAAACATTTTTTCCTTTTAGATTCATAATATATTTGTAATATAGTACATTATAGAGTAATGAGATTAAAGAAAGTAATTAGTCTATTATTAATCTTAATTTTTCATAATAATTGTATTTATGCTAATGAATCAATAAGTATCGGATACTCAGCAAAATATAATAATTTTGATAGTTTTGATTATGTGAATAAAAAGTCAAAAAAGGGTGGTAATATAACTATTTCTGCTTTTGGTACTTTTGATTCTCTTAATCCATTTCTTCTTAAGTCATTATCGCCAGCCCAGATAAATAATCTTATGTTTGATACGCTCATGACAAGAAGTCTAGATGAGCCATCATCTAGCTATGCTTTAGGAGCAAAATCGTATCAACTTTCAGATGATAAATTATCGGTCACATATATATTAGATGAGACTGCTACATTTTCAAACTCAATGCCAATTACAGCAGATGATGTCAAATATTCATTTGATTTACTTACATCTAAAGCAGCTCATCCTCAATATCGAATCTACTGGGCAGACATAAAAGAGGCACGAGTTATTAATAAAAAAACAATTACTTTCATTTTCAAAAGGAAGAATCCAGAGCTTCACATGATGGTTGGAGATTTGCCTATTCTTTCACGCGAATGGGTTTCTATTGATGAATTTCCTAATACAATAAAAATAACACCTATTGCAAGTGGCCCTTATACTATTAAAACATACAGCATAGGAAAAAATATCGTATATGTAAGAAATAAAAACTATTGGGCTATTAATAAACCATCAAGAAAATATATGTTTAACTTTGATACTATAACAATAAAATATTATAAAGATATGACAGTAGCTCTAGAGGCATTCAAAGCTGGTGAATATGATTATATTTTAGAAAATCATTCAAAAAGATGGGCTAGAGATTATAATGGTCCAAATTTTTTAAATAAAAAAATTATTAAAACTGAACTTGTTCATCTTAATAATACAGGTATTCAAGGATTTGCATTTAACACTCGAAATGATATTTTTTCTGATATAAATCTTAGAAAAGCTATTACAACTGTCTTTGATTTCGAATGGTCTAATAAGAATCTATTTTACAATCAATATTTAAGGTCGAATAGCTACTTTAGTAATAGCGAACTATCAGCAGAGGTCAACATTTCTGAAGCTGAAATAAAATTAGCAAAAAAACTTAATATTGATTCTCATAAAATTAAAGATAAGATTATTTTACCGATTAATAATAATGCTACCGATTATAGGAAGTCATTAATACAAGCCAAGAAAATACTTGATAATGCAGGCTACTATGTAAAAGATAACCAACTTTATGCTCCCTCAAAAAAACCTATAGTAATTAATTTTCTCTTAGCACAAAAAGGTTTTGAGAGAATTCTTGCACCTTTTAGAAATAATTTAAAAAGATTAGGAATTAATCTTAACTATAGAACTGTAGACCTCTCATTATATCAGCAAAGACTTGATAACTATGAATTTGATATGACTGTAGTTAGTTACCCCCAATCCCAATCGCCTGGAAGTGAATTAGTAAGTATGTTTTCATCTGTAAGTTATGATAAAAATGGAGCGTTTAACTTTCCTGGCATACGAGATAAGGATGTTGATAAGCTAATTGAAGAAATAATATATTCGTCTAATAGACAAGCGTTAATCACTTCAACGCACTTGTTAGATAGAATACTGTGGAATCAATATTATTTAGTCCCTAACTGGTTTATTAATACTCATCGTATTGCATATTACGATAAGTTTATTCAATCAAGTACTTTGCCTTTATACTATCAAGCTACAAACTATATTTTACAAACATGGTCTGTTAAATGATTTCATATATTTTAAAAAGATTATTCTTAATGATACCAACGTTAATTGGAATTTTATTCTTTACATTTTTAATTATTCAATTTGTTCCTGGTGGACCTGTAGAACAACTCGTCAATAAATTATCTGGTTTAAATTCAATCACTGAATCATCAACCGCATCAAATTTATACAGAGGCTCAAACGGATTATCAGAAGATCATATTAAACAGTTAAACGAATTTTATGGTTTTGATAAACCATTTTTTGAACGTTTTCTTACTATGATTGCTAACTATACTGTCTTTGATTTAGGTATGAGTTACTTCCATAACCAAAGTGTATCAGAACTAATTTTAAGCAAGCTTCCTGTATCAATAACCCTTGGTTTATGGTCTTTTATAATTGTATATGCGGTTAGTATTCCTCTTGGGATAAAGAAAGCTCTTAATGATGGCAGTAAGTTTGATATTATTTCAAGCACAATTGTTCTTATTGGCTATTCTATTCCTGGGTTCGTACTTGGTATAGGACTTATTGTCCTTCTAGGAGGCGGAAGTTTTTTTGATGTTTTTCCAACAAGAGGATTGGTGTCTGATAATTGGTCTGATTTAACATTTTTTGAAAAAATTACAGACTATCTTTGGCATATAACATTACCTATTATTTGTCTCGTTATAGGGAGTTTCGCCGTTATGACTATGCTTACTAAGAATAGCTTTATAGACGAAATAAATAAATTATATGTTACTACAGCAAGAGCAAAAGGTTTATCTGAAAGTAGAGTACTCTATTCACATGTTTTCAAGAACGCTATCATTCCTATATTAACTGGTTTCCCGGCGCAATTTGTATCTGCATTTTTCACTGGAAGTATATTAATTGAAACAATATTCTCATTAGATGGAATAGGTTTACTCTCTTATGAAGCGATTATTCAAAGAGATTATCCTGTTGTAATGGGAACATTATTTATATTTACATTAATCGGTCTCATAACAAAACTATTTACAGATATTATGTATGTATATGTTGATCCTAGGATCAAATTTTCATCTTCTAATACACAAAGGAATACATAATGACCACTTTTGATAATATCTGGAAAAACTTTAAAAGAAATAAGAGAAGTATTTATTCATTATATATATTTGGTACTTTATTTATAATCAGCCTATTTTCAGAGCTAATAAGTAATAATAAACCAATCATTATGAGCATAGATGGTGATATCTACTATCCATATATAATTAAATATACTGAAAAGGATTTTGGCGGCGAACTAGAAACAACACCAGACTACAAAGGAATTTATATAACAAATTTGCTTCAAGAAAAAAATAACTGGGCGTTATTCCCCTTGAATCCTCATTCATATAATTCTATTAATTTTAATAATGTATATCCAAACCCTGCGCCTCCATCAAGTGATAATTTACTAGGTACAGATGACAGAGGAAGAGATGTTTTAGCAAGACTTATTTATGGTTTTAGATTATCGGTTATCTTTGCTCTAGCTTTAACTGCAATTGGTATATTAATAGGTTTATTTTTTGGTGCTATTCAAGGGTATTTCGTCGGTAGAACAGATTTATATCTACAAAGATTCATCGAAATATGGGGTTCAATGCCGGAACTATATATTCTAATAATATTTGCATCCATATTTGAACCAAGTATTTTATTACTTATTATCCTTTTGTCTTTATTTGGCTGGATAGGCCTATCTGATTATGTTAGAGCTGAATTCTTAAAAGGCCGTAACATGGATTATGTCAATGCAGCTAGAACACTAGGATTAACGGATTGGCATATAATTACTAAACATATACTACCTAATAGTTTAATTTCTGTAGTTACTTTTTTACCATTCAGAATTAGTGGTGCTATATTGATATTAACTAGCTTAGATTTCTTGGGTTTAGGGGTACCTCCAACTACGCCAAGCTTGGGTGAGTTATTAGCTCAGGGCAAAGATAATATATCTGCATGGTGGCTATCATTGACAACGTTCTTTGTATTAGTAGGTACGTTGCTTTTATTAATTTTCATAGGTGAAGGAATCAGAGAATCTATTAGTGGTAAATCTTCATGAGTATCCTTGAGTATAAAGACTTCAATGTTGCCCTAAAGAGAACAAATGATAATTTGATAAATAATTTATCGTTCAAACTCGATAAAGGTGAATCCTTGGGGATTGTTGGTGAGTCTGGATCTGGTAAATCATTGACAGCTTTATCCGCTCTGGGACTATTAAATAGAAATATATTTTCAACAAGTGGAAAAATTATTTATAAAAAAAATAATATTCTATCCTTATCTGAAGATACACTCTCTAATATAAGAGGCAATGATATATCTATGATTTTTCAAGAGCCTATGTTGTCACTTAATCCTGTTAGAACTCTTGAATCACAAATTAATGAATGCTTACAATTGGCAAATTATAAATTAACAGCTCATGATGTTAACCAATCTTTAAAATCTGTTGGTCTAAATAATATAGACAATGTTTTATCTAGTTATCCACACATGCTGTCTGGTGGTCAAAGACAACGATTTATGATTGCGATGTCTATAATTAGAAAACCAAAAATAATCATTGCTGATGAACCTACTACAGCCTTAGATGTCACACTACAAAAACAGATTTTAGATATGTTATTGAGCTTGAAGGATAATATGGATATGTCTTTGATACTTATTTCTCATGATATAAACTTAATAAAAAAATATTGCGAAAGAATACTTGTAATGAAAGAGGGCGAAGCTATTGAGGATAATAATTCAGATACTATTTTTACAAATCCTAATCATAGTTATACACGAGAATTAGTTAACCTTAAGACTCTTTCTTATAGAGACAAAGATCATAAAAATGGTGAAATTGTTCTCGAGACAAAAGCATTGAGTTGTAAATATCTTGTAAAAGATAGTTTTTTTAAAAAGAAAAAAATATATTTTAAGGCTTTAGATAACATAAATTTAAATATCAGACAGGGTGAATCAGTGGGTATTGTTGGAGAATCAGGCTCCGGAAAAACAACACTAGCTATGTCTATTATGCATCTACTTTCGTATGAAGGTAATATCACAATTTGTGACAACATTGATGAATCAAAAATTAAATCTAACAGAAAACTAAGAAAGAACTTTCAAATTGTATTCCAAGATCCATTCTCTTCTTTGTCACCAAGATTAACTATTTTTCAAATACTAGCAGAGGGAGTTAAAAGTCTTTTGAATA
Source organism: bacterium (assembly GCA_029979505.1). GTDB lineage: Bacteria > Pseudomonadota > Gammaproteobacteria > CACLCV01. Next base: position 14,741 of record JAPOHH010000001.1, read on the forward strand.
TTACTGAAGACGAAAAAATTTATAAAATGTGTAAAAGTATTTTAAATGATGTCGGACTAGAAGAAAATATGTTATCTCGATATCCACAAGAGTTTTCTGGAGGACAAAGACAAAGAATTGCCATTGCTCGAGCTTTGATTCTTAAACCTAAACTCTTAATATTGGACGAACCAACAAGCGCATTAGATGTGCTAGTACAAGATAGTATCATCAAGCTTTTAATGAAAATTCAAAATAAATATAATCTATCATATTGTTTTATTAGTCATGATTTAAGGCTAATTAAAAAAATATGTCATAGAGTTTACGTAATGAAGGATTCAAAAGTAATTGAAGAGGGCTCTACAAGAGAGATTTTCTCTCAACCTACTGAGAAGTATACTAGAGATCTTCTTGAATCATCTTTTATTTGATAAACACTCTAGTTAATATACTTTTATATATTTTTACTAATACGGATAAATCATCTTTACGAACACACTCGTTTATTTTATGTATAGATCTATTCGTAAGCCCTAGCTCGACAACTTGATTGCAAACTTTAGCCATAAATCTGCCATCAGATGTACCACCATTTGTACTTATTTCTGTATCCAAATTAGTTACATTCTTTATTGATTGTTTGCATATATCAATAAATTCATTATTCCTTGTTAGAAAAGGTTCACCAGAATGTTTCCAGTCGATATTATATTTGCAATTACTATCATTTAGAATCTTCAAAATCTTATTCTTAATTTCTTCATGATTAGTTTCGGTTGAATATCTAATGTTGAATGCAATAGCAGCGCTTCCTGGAATCACATTATCCACTCCAGTACCACTATTAATATTAGATATTTGAAATGATGTAGGAGGGAAATATTCATTTCCATTATCAAATTTTATATCCAAAAGCTGTGACAATATTTTTGAACTCAAGTGAATTGGATTTTTAGCTTTTTCAGGGTAAGCAACATGACCCTGTACACCAAATATTGTTAAATGCCCTGTAATAGATCCTCTTCTACCATTTCTAATAACATCTCCAATAGAATCAGAGGATGAAGGCTCTCCAACCAAGCAAAAATCTAATTCATTTTTTTTAAAGGTATTATTTTCAATTAACTTTCTTATTCCATTGATAGCATCACCTTCTTCATCACCTGTTAGAATTAGCTTTATTGTCCCTTGAAAATTCTTGTTTTCATCAATAAATTCCCTTACTGCTTGCATAAAACATGCTATACCACCTTTCATATCAGATGTACCTCTTCCTACTAAAAAATCATCTTTTTTGGTTAATTTGAATGGTTTAGAGTCCCACAAATTAATATTTCCAGCAGGGACAACATCTGTATGACCAATAAATGCTAGACATGGTGAACCATTTCCGTATGTAGAAATCATATTTTGTACATCATCATATTTTATATAATCTGTTTTAAAATTACTTTTACATAGATAATCATCTATATACTTTTGACAATCAGAATTATCTGGGGTTACAGATTCAAAATTAATCAAATCCTTTAGTAATATTACAATATCATTATTTAAACTCATTTATGTCCTCTTCTGTCCTTAGAGTTAATATATCGAAACCATCTTTTGTTACAAGAACTGTATGTTCGTATTGTGCTGACAACTCATGATCTTGTGTGACAACTGTCCATCCGTCATTTAGTACCTTCGTTTTGTAGTTTCCAACATTAATCATTGGTTCTACTGTGAATATCATCCCTTCTTCTAATTTCAAACCTGTATTTTTCTTCCCATAATGTAGTATCTGAGGACTTTCATGAAATTTTTTTCCAATACCATGCCCACAATACTCTCTTACAACAGAATAGTTCTTTGACTCAGCATATTCTTGTATCGCTGCACCAATATCTCCAATTGTCGATCCAGGTTTAATTACTTTGATACCCTCAATCATAGATTGTCTAGTCACTTCACATAATCTGTTAGATAACGTTGAGGTTTTGCCTACCAAAAACATTCTACTTGTATCACCATGATATTCATCTTTTATAACAGTTACATCAATATTAACAATATCACCACTTTTAAGTTTTTTTGTATCGGATGGAATACCATGACAAATTTGATGATTTACAGACGTACATATTGATTTAGGAAAGCCTCTATAGTTTAGAGGTGCAGGTATTGCCTTCTGGACATTTACTATGTAATCGTGGCATATTCTATCAAGTTCGCCTGTAGAAACACCAGGTTTTACATAACCTCCTATCATCATAAGAACATCGGCTGCAAGTTTGCCAGCAACTCTCATTTTATCAATCTCTTGAGGTGTTTTTATAAAGTCTTTCATATCTTATTGAATTTAAGTAATTCACTAAAAAAATAGCAGTTTATTGTTGTTGTAATCACTCAAATATGATACAACACTTTATGAATTTTATTGGAGTATTTTATATATGAACGGACTTTCTATCAAGGATATGATTGATGCTGGTGTACACTTTGGCCATAGATCCAAGTACTGGAATCCCAAAATGGAACCTTACATATACACAACCCACAAAAAACTACATATACTTAATCTTGAGAAAAGCGCCGAACATTTCAAACAAGCTACTAAATTTATACAAGACCTTGTATCTAATAATGGCAAGATTATGTTTATAGGCACTAAACGTGCAGCTTCTGAAATTGTTAGAAAATACTCCGACTTAACATCCATGCCTTATGTAAATAATAGATGGCTTGGCGGTCTTTTGACTAATTTTAATACCGTTAAACAATCCATTGCTAAGCTCGAGGATTTACGAAGCAAGTTTAAAAATCAGAAAGCTTATAATTTATCAAAAAAACAAGCGATTGACCTTAAGAGAAATATTGAAAGATTAGAAAAAAATTTACTAGGCGTTCAGCATTTAACTAAACTACCAGATGCCATATTTGTTATTGATACTCGTTATGAAAGAATCGCGATTCAGGAGGCTAATAAATTGAATATACCTGTTATAGCATTGGTTGATTCTAATAACTCGTTCGATGGTGTAGACTACATGATTCCTGCAAATGATGATGCGATGTCATCCATAGACCTATTTTTAAAATCAATTTCAGAAACTATTTTAGAATCAAAGCCTAAAAAAACATCTACTTCAACTGAGAATAAAGAAGCAAAAAAATCTATCAAAGCTAAGAAAGTATTAAAAACTAATGAAGTAAAAAAAGTATCACTTCAAACAAAAAAAACAACTAAACAAAAAGATAAAGAAGAAAATGACTGATTCAAAAGAACTAGTTAAACAGCTACGACAAATGACTGGAGCTGGCATCCTCGATTGCAAAAAGTATCTTGATAAAGCAAATAATGATATTGACGAAGCAGTAAAGCTTTTTAGATCAGAAGCTGGTGTAAAAGCAAATAAAAAAGGATCCAGAATTGCTGCAGAAGGTATAGTCAATTTTTATGAGGATGACGATTCTATATTACTTTTAGAGCTTAATTCTGAAACAGATTTTGTTGCACGTGACAGTAATTTTTTATTATTAGCTGACTCTATTGGCAAGAAACTATTACATGACGATTCAGATATTAATATCTTGTCTGATGATATCACTGCAGCTATTTCTAAATTAGGTGAGAATATTAAACTCAGAAGACATGTCAAAATTTCAAAAAATAATAATGTTTATGGCTACTGTCATAACAATAAAATAGCATCCTTGGTAGAGCTTAAAAATGATAATGAAAGTTTAGCAAAAGATATATGTATGCAAATTGTCGCTTCAAATCCATTAGCACTTGATGAGTCCTCACTTAGTCAGGAATCATTGCAGGCTGAAAAAGAAATATATAAAAATGAACTTGAAAAAATTGACAAAAAAGAGGACATCAAGCGTAATATTCTTGATGGTAAAATGAAAAAATTTATCAATGAAAACACCCTATTAAATCAACCTTTTGTTAAAGATCCATCGATTTCATTATCTAGAGTTATTAAAGATAACGAGATATTATCTTTTGTTCGTTACGAGGTTGGTGAGGGAATTGAGAAGAAAACAGAAGATTTTGCACAAGAAGTTTATAATCAAATAAGTTAAACTTATATCATGTTTGATAAGATTAAAGCAGATACTACTTCTACTATGGATAAGAGCATCGATAGCTTTACTTCCACTCTATCAAAAATCAGAGCAGGCAGACCTAATCCTAGTATTTTAGATCAGACAACTGTTGATTATTTTGGTACAAACAGTCCCATCAAGCAACTAGCTAATATTACAGTATCTGATGCTTCTACCATATCACTAAGCGTTTGGGACAAAAATGCAGTTTCATCTATTGAAAAATCACTACTTGATAGTAATTTAGGAGTGAATCCTGTTGTGAATGGCACAAACATTCATATAAAATTTCCTCCACTTACTCAAGAGAGAAGAGCTGATTTGATTAAGATAGTAAAAAAAGAGGGTGAGAGCATTAAAATAACTTTAAGAAATATTCGAAGGAATGCAAATACATCAATATCTAATTTAGAGAAAGAAAAACAAATTTCAAAAGATTTTGAACGTGATTATATTATAGAGATTCAGGACCTTACAGATAAGTACATTAAGATTTCTGATGACATTATTGTGAAAAAAATCGAAGAAATTAGTGAAGTATAAATTTGAAACACATTGCATTTATAATGGATGGCAATGGTCGTTGGGCCAAATCAATAGGACAGTCAAGACAGCACGGCCATAAAATCGGTTCTTCAAGAGTGTATGAAATTTTTAAAACATGCACGGAGCTAGGATGTAATACAGCAACATTTTTTGCTATGAGTAGTGAAAACATGCACAGGAATGATGAAGAAACGGAATTTATATCTCAGTTACTAGAGATTTCAATTAATGAATATTTTGAAGAGCTAATAAAAAATGAAATTAAGTTCAAAGTGATTGGTGATACATCAATATTATCAGCTGATATTCTACAAGTTATTGAGCATGCAGAGCATGAAACAGAAAACTTTACTAAATATAAACTAAATATTGCTTATAATTATGGTGGTCAATGGGATATCATTAATTCAGTTAATCGTGCTTTAGCTAATAATGAGCCAATAAATCAAAAAACATTATCTAAACATCTGACAACACATAGTGACTATCCAGATCTAATCGTTAGAACAGGAGGGCATAAAAGACTAAGTAATTTTATGCTTTGGCAAGCAGCATATAGCGAACTGTACTTTCTAGATATATTATGGCCAGACATATCTCAAGATGACATTAAAAATATTTTCAATGAATATGGAAACATTAAAAGGAAGTTTGGGTTAATAACATAATGTCCCAGATTTTTAAAAGATCACTTACAGCAATATTTTTTCTTATTGTCTTAACGTCAGTCTATTATTATGGAAATAATATATCATTGTTGGCAATAATATATGCCATAACGCTTTTATCTTTTTATGAGTGGACATCAATGGAATCACTCTCTAAGATAAAGCCAATATTATTTTTCACTCTAATTTTAGTTGTACCTTTCTTTGATATTATTAATATGTATTTTATCTCGTTTTTTTCCTTATGCCTGTGGATATTTTTGATAATATATATGCTAATTGATTCAGAACAATTAAAGAAATTAGTTAAGAGATACCATACTTTACTTGGCTTTTTAATATTTTCTATTCTTTTCTTACACTTAGCTAATCTTTTTCCAATAAGTAATACAATTAATATAAATGATGATTTATTTCATAATAAATTTTATTTTTTAATGCTTGTCTGTTTAATTACTGTTATTGATACCAGTGCATATGCAATTGGTAAATCTCTTGGTAAAAATAAGATAGTAAGTAATATTAGTCCAAATAAAACTCTAGAGGGCTATATTGGGTCATATATTCTCTCAATTGTATTCTTTATTATATTTTTTAATACAAATAATATGTCTTGGACAATTAATGATTTAATTTTTCTTAATATTTTCATTTTATTTTCATTTTTTGGTGATTTATTCATAAGTCTTGTTAAACGTATATATAAAGCAAAGGACACAGGGACTTTTTTGCCAGGCCATGGAGGAATTCTTGATAGGCTTGATAGTTACCTTCCTACGTTACCTGTATATTATATTTGGTTTATGATATGAAAATGATATCAATACTTGGTAGCACTGGTTCAATTGGAATAAATTCTTTAAATGTAATTTCACGATTACCCGAGGAGCTATCCTTATTCGGTATATCATGCTATAAAAACACCGCGCTATTACACAAACAAATTAAGCAATTTAATCCTAAATATGCTGTGATAACTGATAGTAAATCTTATAGTGATTTTACAAAAGAACATAGTAATAAAATTAATGATACTCAGATTATATACGGGACAGACGGATTGAATTTAATTATTTCTGAACCAAGAGTAAGTTCGATTATTGCTGCAATTGTTGGATTTGAATGCATCGGCCCCGTTGTAGAAGCAATTAAATATAACAAGACAATTCTGATTGCTAATAAAGAAATTCTTGTATCTGCTGGTGATATTATCATTTCATTACTTAGTAAATCAAAAGCTAAACTTATTCCTATAGATAGTGAGCACAATGCATTGCTTCAAATTATTTTGTCATCTGGACTTGAATATAAAATTAATGATCAAAACTACTATCAACGAAATATAAAAAAATTAACAATTACTGCTTCAGGCGGCCCATTCATTAATTTAGATTTAAAAGATTTTAAGAGAATTACTGTCAGCGACGCAATTAAACATCCTACTTGGAAAATGGGAAAAAAAATATCTGTTGATTCTGCAACTATGATGAATAAAGGATTAGAAATCATCGAAGCTAAAATACTTTTTAATCTAAATATATCGAACATAACAGCACTTATTCATAGAGAGAGTAAAATACATGCACTGGTTGAGTTTTTCGATGGAACAATAATATCTCATATGTCTAATCCAAACATGATGATACCCATATCATACGCTCTGACCTTTCCTAAAAGAATCTTTGTTAATAATGACAATGAATTTGACTATACAAATTTTTCATTTGAAGAGATTCCATTAAATAAATTTCCTTGCTATAAACTTGCCAGATATGTGGCTGAAACATCAAAAAATTCACCATTAATTCTTAATGCTGCTAACGAAATTAGTGTAGAATACTTCTTAGAAGATAAAATCTCATTCATGGATATATCTGCCATAGTAGAGCATGTCCTAGAAACTAGTGAATTTGTTGATCACAATGATCTTGAATCACTTATAGATAACGATAGAGAGATAAGAATATCTGCAATAAATTATATAAAGCGTAAATATTTATAATATGGATTTAATCAATAGTATAATTGGCTTTCTAATAGCAATAGGAATATTAGTAACATTCCATGAATATGGCCACTTTATCATCGCAAGACTTTGCAATGTCAAAGTATTAAAATTTAGTGTCGGTTTTGGAAAACCAATTTTAAAAACTCAAAAAGATAATAATTCAACAGAATACTCTCTTTGCATGATTCCTCTTGGCGGTTATGTGCAGATGCTTGAGTCTAAAACTCCAGATGGACAATCTAATGATATTAAACCCGATGATCAAGAATATTGTTTTGATAATAAGAATGTGTATCAAAGATTTGCGATAGTTGCTGCTGGACCTATTTTCAATCTGATATTAGCAATCATTTTTTTTACAATGACATATTTAAACGGAATAGGAGGAATAAAACCAACTATTAATATAGATGATAGTGCTGAAAAATTTTTAATTCAATCCGTGAACAATGTTAATGTTCAACGATGGCAAGATGTTCGTGTTGAGATTCTAAATAATGTAATGAATGATAAAAATATCACATTATTACTAGCTGATACTCAAAATAATATCCGTAAATATCGAATTAACTATCAACCATCTATACTTAACATGGAAGGCGACATTATTAAAAACATAGGTATAGACGTTGTATCACCTAATTCTAGTACAATCATCGGATCGGTGACTGGCGTAGCTAACAACAAGAATATTCAAATTGATGATAAGATTCTTTCTATTGATGAAAAACCCATAGGAAACTGGAATGATTTTGTTAGTTATATCCGAAAAAATCCAGATAAAAGTATAAATATTTTAGCAGAAAGAGATAATGAATTAATTTCTTATACTGCTACCATAGTTTCTAAAAATAATATTGGTTATCTTGGCGTTTCTCAAAAACCAGATTTATCATCCTATATTAATGTAAGTTACAATATTTCTGATTCTTTTATGAAAGCAATGTACAGTACATATGACTATACTATACTTACTTTCAAAATGATTGGTAGACTTGTTACAGGAGAGGCTAACGTAAAAAATTTAAGTGGTCCATTATCTATTGCACAATTTTCTGGCAAATCACTCGAAATGGGATTATCTTACTTTCTTTTTTTATTAGCAATACTGAGCGTGAGTCTTGGCGTGCTCAACCTTTTGCCTATTCCTATGCTTGATGGTGGTCATTTAGTTTACTACTCATATGAGATTCTTACTGGTAAAGAATTACCTCAGAATATACAACTTGGAGCACAATTTATCGGTATTGGTCTTTTGGGATTAATTATGATTATTGCTTTTTATAATGATATTGTAAGAATATTTTCATGAATAAAATCTACATCTATTTATTTTGCTTTTTACTCCTACCAGTAAATGTTCAAGCTAATGATGAGCAAGTGAACTATATCGTGATTGAAGGCAACAAACGGGTAACATCATCTGAGATTATTGATTATTCCGGAATTGAAATTGGAAAAGTATACACAAAGAATGAAATTTCAGTATTAATAAAGAATTTATTTACTACAAATCTTTTCAAAAATATAAAAATAAATCTAGAGAATAACACTGCATATATAAATGTAATTGAGAGACCTATAATTTCAAGAATACTTATTGAAGGTAATAGTCTTTTAGAAACAGAGCAAATTATAAACTCATTAAAAAGTATAGGAATAGCACAAAGCAAGCCTTATAGTAAGAATTTAGTCGATAAAGTTCAACAAGAGCTTATCAGGTTATATTATGACAATGGCCGATACTCATCATCTATGACAATTTCTGAGAATGAATTAGATGGCAACCTAATCCAACTATCACTGCTAATTGATGAAGGAGAAGCTTCAACTATAAAAGAAATAAAAATTATTGGAAATAATAAATTCTCTGAAAGGCAACTTAAGTCTCTTATAAAATCTGGGCCGAAATATTGGTTCGAAGTATGGTCAGATAAAGATATTTATAATAGTAATTTACTCGATCAAGATATTGAAGCCATAAGAGATTATTATTTTAATCGTGGATATGCAAAATTTAGAATTGTTTCAAAACAAGTTAACTTATCAAATAATAAAGAAGATATATATATAACATTATCAATAGACGAAGGCCAACTTTTTAAATTTGGAACAATTAAAGCTTATGGCTTAGAAAAGTTCACATCCGAAGTTTATAATAATGTTTTCTCATTCAACCTCAAACCAAATTCAATTTTCTCTAGGTCACAAATAGAATCTACAAAAAGTAGTATTGAGTTTCTTTTGGGTGAAGAAGGTTATGCTTTTCCAGAGATTAGCTATAATCCAGTTTTTAGGGATAACTCAAATTATGTTGACATAACATTCAATATAAATACTAAGAAAAAATCATTTGTTAGAAGAATTAATATAAAAGGTAACACTAAAACAAATGATGAAGTTTACAGAAGAGAGCTCAGACAATTTGAATCATCTTTATATTCAGAAAAAAATATTAACAGATCAAAAATACGTCTTCAACGTCTTAAATATGTAAATCAGGTTGATGTTGAGAAAAAAATAGTTGATGAGTCATTAGGTCTAGTTGATATAAACTTTTTATTAGAGGAAACCCAATCTGGTGAGTTTAAAGTTGGTGCAGGTTATTCTGATTCTTCTGGTGCAATCTTTAATATCAAAGTTCAACAAGATAACTTTTTAGGTAAAGGAAATAATGTAGCCCTTGATTTAGAGAAAAGTGCATATAAAAAATTGATTCGTTACCGTAATACAGATCCTTATTACACTAATGATGGGATATCAAAATCAACTAGTTTGGTCTTTAGTGAAACTGATGTATCATCAACATCAACCGCAGCATATATATCTGATACAATCGCTTATGGTGTCAATTACTCTATACCAATATCAGAAACTAGGTCATATGGATATGGCGCAGAGTTGGTATTTACAGATTACACTACTACCATAGGCTCACCAGCTAATGTCACAGACTTTATAAATAAGCATGGAAATACGCATTTAGGTTTCGTATTTAATGCTAATCTCGTTGAAGATAATAGAGATAGAACTGTTTACGCATCAATTGGGAACAGGCAGTCTCTAGTTGGTAATTTTTATTTACCTCCTGATTTAGATTATTCATACGCATCCTTGATTTATAAAGGAGAATACAATACGCCATATAAATTAAACTTTGTTGATATGTTTGATTGGAACACGGTATTTACCATTAAACCTCAAATAGGCATTGGAGTTGGACTTTTAGGCTCATCATCGCTACCTTTTCATGATAAATTCTTCGCAGGAGGTGACTCAACGGTCAGAGGATTTGATTCAAATAGTCTTGGTCCTCTCAGAGCAGCAAACTGTACTGCAAAAACCTGCGACGCTATTGGAGGAGATTTTATGGTAGCACTACAAAATAATTGGGTATTTCCTCCTCCACCTTTTTTAGGTCAGGATAAAAGAATATTTAGAGGATCCTTATTTTTAGATATCGGTAATGTGTTTGAAGATATCTCTGATTTTAGTTATAGTGAACTCAGAGGCAGTTATGGTGTCCAATTTAATTTTAGAACGCCAGTAGGAGCTGTTGCTATGGGATTTGTTGATACATTTAAGTCAAAAACTGGCGATGATACTAAACCTATAATATTTTCACTTGGAGGTGCTTTCTAATGTTAAAAAAATTAATTATTTTATCTTTATTTTTTGTTTGTTTAGCTTCAACTACTACTTATGCAGAAACAAAAATTGGTGTTGTTAAACTAGATGTACTGTTTAAAGAGATACCAATTTATAAAGAATCGCAGAATAATTTAAAAAAGGAATTCAAACCAAAAGCTGATGAATTAAAAAAAATTGAAACATCATGGAACAAACTTAATGATGATTACTTAAAAAATGAAAGGGTAATGTCAAAAAACGATAGAAAAGAAAAAATTAAAGAAATTAATGAAACTGAACAGAAATTTAGAAACAAGCAGCAGAAACTTCAACAAGAACTTCAAGCTAAGCAGAATTCAGAATTACAACGAATAAGAATAATAGTTGAAAAAGCTATAAATGAGTACGCTGAAAAAAATGATTATGACTTAATACTTAGAGCTGATGGAACCACTTTATTTGCTAAAAAATATGTAGATATTACCCAAGATATAATTAACGTACTAAACTAATATGAAGCTTGCTAAGGCTTATAATTCTTCTGAACTATGCACAGTCATAGATGCTGTAAGCGAATCTAATAATAATCAATTATTTGATACTATTTCTACTTTATCTAATCCATTTCCTAACTCTCTGGGTTTTATTACCACGGATACAACTAATCATGATTTGTCTCAATTTAGTGGCTTGATTGTGAGCAAAAACTTTAATCAGTCTATTAGTGATAAAATTCAACTTTTTAGATGTCAAAATGTGATGCATTCAGTTAGTATGCTGTTAGAAAAAATATCTATTCATTCAAATTATGTATCTCTTGAAAACTTTAATAATGTTACCGTTGGAGAAAATGTATCTATAGGAAAAAACTGTACTCTATATCCTGGTGTTTTTATAAATCATAATACTATCATAGGCGATAATGTAATAATTCATCCAAATGCCGTTATTGGTTCTGATGGTTTTGGACTATACAAAGTTAATGGAAACTGGAAAAAAATCACACATGCAGGTTCTGTAGTAATTGAAGATAATGTAGAAATTGGATCTGGCACTACAGTAGATAGAGGATTAATAGACAATACTATATTAAAAAATAACTGCAAGATTGATAACCTCGTTCATATTGCACATAATGTTGTCATTGGAAATAATACAGCTATAGCAGCATGTACTGGTATTGCTGGCAGTACAGTAATTGGAAGTAATTGTACTATAGGTGGTGGTACTGGTATCAATGGGCATATATCTATATGTGATAACGTTCATGTTCATGGTATGTCCATGATAACCAAATCTATCAAATCTGAAGGTCAATATGCATCTGCAATGGCTGCGGATAGTGTTCGTAATTGGAGAAAAAATCAAGTATTATTCAGAAATCTTTATAAAAAAAATAGGTAATTTATATGAATATCCAAAATTATTTGCCACACCGTTTCCCGTTTTTGCTTATTGATAAGGTAATAGAGCTAAATAAAAATAAATCAATCATTGCTCAGAAAAATGTAAGTAACAATGAACCATTCTTTCAAGGACACTTTCCTAATTATCCCGTATTTCCTGGTGTACTATTATTAGAATCAATGGCACAAGCGACTGCAATTCTAGATGTTGAAAGTAACAACAGAGATATGACAAATCAGTTATATTATTTCGTAGGTGTAGATAAAGCACGATTTAAGAAGCAAGTGATGCCTGGTGACATTGTTATTATTAATGCCTCACTTATACAAAGTAAAAGTGATATACATAAATTTTCAGCTGAATGTAGTGTTGATGATAAAATTGTATGTACAGCCGACCTGATTGGCGCAGTAAGATCAAAAAATGATTCATAAGACTGCTCTTATAGATTCAACTGCATCTATAGCCCCAAGTGTTAAGATAGGAGCTTATGCAATTATTGATAAAAATGTATCGATAGACGAGGGAACAGTCATTAAAGAACACGCTGTAATCAGAGAAAATACTTCACTTGGAAAGAATAATATAGTTTATCAATTTGCAAGTATAGGAGAGCAACCACAAGATTTAAAATTTAAAAATGAAAAAACTACATGCACTATAGGTGATAATAATATATTCAGAGAAAATTGTAGTATTCATAGAGGTACTAAAGACGGTATCTCAGATACTTATATTGGTAACAATAACTTATTTATGGCTTACACTCATGTTGCTCATGACTGTGTTATCCAAGATAAATGTATTCTATCAAATGCAGCTAGTTTAGCTGGGCATGTGGAAGTTGATTCCAATGTTTCATTGGGTGGCTTTACGCTTGTTCATCAATTTTGCAAGATAGGTATGTATGCATTTTCTGGTCTTGGAACAGTAATATCTCAAGATGTAACACCATACACGCTGGTTGCAGGTAATCATGCTAAAGCATATAAAATAAATTCCGAAGGTTTAAAAAGAAAAGATTTCAATGAAGAAGATATTAAAAAATTAGAGAAATGCTTCAAAATATTTATCAGATCCAGTGAACCATTGCAGGAGAAATTAAAACTATTTAAAAAACGTAATATTAGTAGTGACTGCTCTGATTATTTTGTAGATTTTATTATAAATAGCAAAAGAGGAATTACTCGCTAGTATTTATAATCCTTTCAGCAATACTTACCAGACTTTCTGATGGTTTTGCTGAAAGTATTCTTCTAATCTCTTCATAATTTTTAAAGAACTCATTTCTATAATTTTCATCATTATCAATGTTATTCAATTCAACCATGATATCCACTTGATCATTGTATGAAGGCTGAATAAATTCTTTTACAATTGGTTTATCACCAATAGATGAGCCTAAAATAAGATTTACAAGGCCTATATACTTCACTGTAATTAATTTCTTCATTATGAGATATGATATGTATGAAAGTTTATACATAATTACCATCGGTATATCTAATATTGCTAGCTGTAGTGTGATTGTACCTGACGCGCATAAAGCTTTTTTACAATTGCTCACTTGATTAATATTTTTACCAGATATTAAGTATTTATGATATTCATCTGGGAGAAGCTTTTCTATTATGCTTTTGGATGTCTCATCTGCATAAAAAATTGCAATCTTCTCTTCTTTATTTTTTTGTATACAATCCAGCATAATAAATAAATTACTTTTAATCTCAGATTCTCTACTCCCTGGAAATATTCCTAAGTCAATAGTTCTGCTTTGATAGTTCTTTGCTGAACTGATTAAGTCAGCTCTATTATTTAGTGGGTGACCTACATATGAGACATTATTTGTATATTTTTTGAAAAATATTTCTTCAAATGGAAAAATAACTGCAAGATAATCTATTGATTCTATAAACTTTTTTGATCTTTTTTCACGCCATGCCCATACTTGTGGAGCTACGTAAAAAAGAACAGGTATACCAAGACTTTTTGCATAACGAGCAACTTTTAAATTAAACTCCACATAATCAACTAGTACAATCAAACTTGGCTTATTTTCATAAATATATTTTTTAGCAGCACTAAATGCAGCCATAATTTTTTTATATTTAGATATTACTTCAATAATTCCTACTACAGATATTTCTTCAGTATCATAGATTAAACTTGCATTAGTTTTTTTTATCTCACTTTGTCCAAATGCAGAAAATGATATATTTGTATTAAGTTTGAGATGCTCATTTATGTAAGCTGCCGCGTGTTGATCTCCAGATGATTCTCCAGCTATTATGAAAATATTCTTCTTATCCTTCATAATTATTTAAAATTTTACATATGTTTTTTGCTTGCTTTATAGGAAGTTCTGGATAAATGGGAATTGATAAACATTGTTTTGAGATTTTTTCAACCATTGGTAAAGGTTTATACCCATTACTTTTATAAGCATTATAGGAATAGATTGGTTTAGAATAATATATACCAAATGGTATACATCTTTTATTGAGATATGTTTCTAGTTTTTTTCGGTTTTTTACTCTTATTGTAAATTGATTATAACTATGTTGAGCATGTTTATGTGTAAACGGTAGAATAAGACGATCATTCTTAATTTCTTTATTATAAATTTCTGCTATGCGTTTTCTTTTTTTAATAAATGAATTTACATAATTTATTTTTACATTTAATATTGCAGCTTGAATTTCATCTAACCTGCTATTATAACCAATCAAATCATGTTGATTTCTCTTAATACCACCATGGGTTCTTAGCTTTAAAATAAGCTTATAAAGCTTTTTACTTTTAACACTTATAAGCCCTCCATCGCCGAAACAACCAAGGTTTTTTGTGGGAAAAAAACTAAAACATCCCATGTCTCCATAAGTGCCTGTCTGTTTATTTTTAAATAGTGCACCAAATGACTGCGCACAGTCTTCTATATGTTTTAGAGAATAATTCTTACATATTTTATTGATTTGATCTAACTCAGCAGCCTGACCAAACAAATTAACGGAAAGTACTGCTTTTGTTTTCTTTGATATCAATTTTACTATTTTTTTTGGATTAATATTAAATGTATGCGGGTTTATATCTGCAAAAACTGGATTCGCACCTACTAATGAAATTGCTTCAGCAGTTGCAAAATATGTGAATGGTGTTGTTATTACTTCATCACCGGATTTAATACCCAGAGCCCTTAAGGATAAAACAAGTGCATCAGTACCCGAATTACAGCTTACCGTATATTTAGTATTTAAGTAATTTTTACATAGATGTTCAAACTCTCTAACATTATCGCCCAAGATATAGTTTCCAGATGATAAAATTTTTAAAATTTTTTTATCAATGATATGTCCAAATTCTTTATATTGACTTTTCAGATCAAATATTTTCATCTATCCAAACCTTTTTGTAATTTTTTTTGCTACTTTTAGTGCAGTCTCACCTGCAATTCCATCAGTCATAGAAATACCTTTACCATAACATGTGTCTATAAAATTATTTATTTCTTCTTTAAGTGAATCAGCTTTTTTGAATTTAAATTTTTTTGTAATAAATTTATTTTTATTATCCTTTATTAGCTGTTTAAGTTCACTATTGATAAAATCTACTGAATAGTAAGCTTTGTCAGAAAATATTCTCATTTTCCTTTCGTTTTTTGTACTTATTCTACTTGCTGTAAGATTTGCTATAATATTATCCTCAAACTTTATTCTTACATTAGCTATATCAGTTAAATTTGTGATTATTTTTTTACCTGATACTGATATATTTTTGATTTGTTTTTTTACAAGGGAAAGAACAATATCAATATCGTGAATCATTAAATCTAAGACAACATCAACATCATTAGCTCTAGGATTAAATTGGCATAATCTATGAACTTCTATAAATTGTGGATTTTTAAAACTCTCTTTGAGTTTCTTTACTGCAGGATTAAATTGCTCTAAATGTCCTATTTGAAGTACGCAGCCATTCTTTTTTGCTAAATAGTTTAATTTTCTTGCTTGCAGGACTGTTTCAGTCATTGGTTTTTCTAGCAGCACATGTTTTTTATTTTCTAGAAAATATTTTGCGATTTTATAATGCGTATTCGTTGGTGTAACTATTGACACAGCGTCTACATCATCAACGATATCAGTATATGTATCGGTTTTTATAATTCTTGCTTTATCAATGAACTCTAAATTCTTAGTTATTGAATCAACTGCGCAAGTGAGATTTACAGATTTATTAAGCATATATTTTTGGTAATGAAATTTACCTAGATATCCTAATCCGACAATTCCTACTCTAATTTTATTACTAATCATATGTCAATTAATCATCTTGATTGATAGAATGAACATTATATACCATTTATATGAAATCAAGAAAAATAATAGCAGGCATAGATGAAGTTGGAAGAGGAAGCTTGATTGGTTCTGTGTATTCATCTGCAGTTGTTTTCTACAATGATAACCTTATAAGTAATTTAGCAGATTCAAAGAAAATCAGTAGTAAAAAAAGATTATACTTAGCTAATACGATTCTTGAGAGAGCTGCTGCAGTCTCTATTGGAATTGCATCCAGAGATGAAATTGATGCACTAAATATTCATCATGCGACACTTCTAAGTATGAAAAGAGCTATTGACAATCTTCCTATTAAAGCAGACTTACTTCTGATAGATGGAAAATATGCTCCTGATACTGATATTGAGACACGTACAATAATTCAAGGTGATAAATTGATTAAACAAATTTCTGCAGCATCGATTATTGCTAAGGTAGCCAGA
The DNA here is from genome assembly GCA_029979505.1 of bacterium. GTDB lineage: Bacteria > Pseudomonadota > Gammaproteobacteria > CACLCV01. Next base: position 31,857 of record JAPOHH010000001.1, read on the forward strand.
GATAATGAGATGTTGTTCATAGATAAAAAACTTGAACAATACAACTTTTCTAAAAATAAAGGATATGGAACTAAACATCATTTGTCAGCTTTAGCTTACTTTGGAAAAACCATTTACCATAGAGAATCATTTATAAAATGAATACAGATAACTTTACACATTTACATCTACACACATGTTATTCCTTGGGATCAGGAACAATAAAAATAGATGACCTAATCCAAACTGCCTTGAAGAATAATATAAAAGCTCTTGCACTAACGGATCATCTAAATATATTTGGTGCTATTAAATTTTATAATAAATGCATAGCTTCTAATATTAAGCCAATTATAGGTTGTGAAATTCCAGTTTTTAGCAATGATAATAAAAATTTAGGTAACATTGTCTTGCTTTGTCAAAATATTAATGGCTATCATAATCTGAATAAAATTCTATCTAATATACACATTTCTAGATCTTCTTATTTAGGCGCGAATCTAGATATTTTAAAAAAATATAATTCAGACTTAATTTGCTTATCAGGAGGAAGGAATGGACTTTGTGGTGTTAGTATCATAAATAATTCATCAACAATTATTGAAGACAAATTAACTCGTATATCAAAAATATATCAAAATAAGTTTTACATTGAAATAGATAGAACGAGTCGAATGAATGAGAATAATTATATTTACGAATCTTTACGCTTAGCTTCTAAACTACAACTCCCTGTCATGGCTTCTAATGATGTTTTATTTATATCTGAAACTGACTTTGAAGCTAATGAGGTTAAAGTTGCAATTAATACAAAAACAAAGCTCGATGACCGTGTAAATCAAATAGATTACTCACCTAATCAATATTTTAAGACAGCAACTGATATGAAATCTTTATTTTCTGATATCCCATCTGCAATAAGTAATATATCGGAAATTGTTAAGATGTGTAATTTTAAAATGCCTAAATTCAAATATCACCTACCTAAATTTTCTAATCCAACAGATAAAGACGATACTACATATTTCAAAGATTTATGTGAAACAGGTTTAAAGAATTATTTGTCTAACTTATCAGCAGATAAAGATAAATATAATACTAGGTTAAATAGAGAAATAGATGTAATTCAAAAAATGGGCTTTGCTAGTTATTTTTTAATAGTTCAAGAATTTATACAATGGGCAAAAAATAATGATGTGCCAGTAGGGCCAGGACGAGGATCTGGAGCAGGGTCATTGGTCGCTTTTGTACTCGGGATAACTACTATTGATCCGATTAAATATAATCTTCTCTTTGAAAGGTTTCTTAACCCTGAAAGAATATCTATGCCTGATTTTGATATTGATTTTTGCATGAATAAACGCCAAAAAGTAATTGATCATATTATCTCTACCTATGGACAAGATAAAGTTTCTCAAATAATTACCTACAGTACTTTATCAGCTAGGGCAGTAATAAGAGATGTAGGACGAGTATTAGATTTTTCATATGGTTTTGTTGATTACATTGCAAAGCTCGTTCCTTTTTCGTTAGGAATAAAGATAAGTGAAGCATTGAAAGTCAGTAAAGAATTAGCTAAAGAATATAAAACTAAAGATGATGTAAAAACTATTATAGATTTTGCAAAAAAAATCGAAGGACTACCTCGAGGTGTTGGTACACATGCTGCTGGAATTGTAATTTCTCCTTCGAATATTACTGATTTTATGCCTATTTATTCTTTAGAAGATAAAGACGAGTTAATTACCCAATTTGACAAGGATGACATTGAATCTATCGGTCTTGTTAAATTTGATATTTTAGGCCTGACGACATTAACAATTATGGATGAAGCTGTAAAACTAATTGAAGTGAACAATAAAAGTTTTAACTTAAAAGATATACCGCTAGATGATAGTAATGTTTTTAAACTACTCCAAAATAAAATGACTACAGGCATTTTCCAATTAGAATCTCTTGGTATGAAAAAATATATGGCACAACTAAAGCCAGATAAATTTGATGATATAGTTGCTCTCGTCGCACTATACAGACCTGGTCCGCTTGGTACAAACATGGTGGATGATTTTATTTCAAATAAACATGGTGCTGAGATTAAATATGAACACCCATCTCTCAAAAATATATTATCTGAAACAAATGGATTAATTCTATATCAAGAGCAAGTAATGGAAATAGCAAGATCTCTTGGAAACTACTCTTTAGGTGATGCTGACCTTTTACGAAGAGCAATGGGTAAGAAAAAGCAAAAAGAAATGGAAGATCATCGCTCAAGATTCATCTCAGGATGTAAAGAAAATAATATTAATAGTACTATATCTAAGTCTATTTTTGATAAGATGGAGAAATTTGCTGGATATGGATTTAATAAATCACATTCTGTGGCATACGCTATGCTGTCATATCAAACTGCATATTTAAAAAGTTATTATCCTACTGAATTCTACTCAGCAGCTTTGTCATCTGATATGGATAATACGAATAAGATAATAAATCTTCTTACTGCTTGTAAACAGTCAAATATTGAAATAAAACTGCCTGATATAAATAATTCAAATTACAAATTCTCACCACTCAAGGATAAAGTAATCAACTATGGATTGGGAGCGATAAAAGGTGTTGGTGAAAACGCCGCAAGACATATATGGGAGATAAAAAATTCAGGGGGTAATTATTCAAGCATTGATGATTTTTGTTCAAGAGTGAATTTATCTATGGTTAATTCAGGAACTATTGAGTCTTTAATTTCTTCTGGCTGTTTTGATTCTATAAGTCACAAAAGCAGATCGGAAAATCTGTCAGAATTACAATTACTAATTTCCCAGGGCCATAAGAAGCAAATAGATTTAGCATCTGGTCAAAATGAACTATTTGATTCCTTATCATCTATTGATAGTTCAAACAATGCCAGTAAGCAGGAATTAGCAAAAATAATACCTTCAAACATAGAATTAATTAAAGAAAGAAAAGTACTGGGCTACTATTTATCTAGCCATCCAATAAAAATTTATGAAAAAGAAATATCAGATATGAATCTTAAAAATATATCTATTATTAATTCATCAATTATCAACTCATCTAGTTCAAAATTTAACTCTACAGTAGCTGGGATAATTATTGATTCTCGCTCGCAAAAAATCTCTAAAAATAAATTTATTACTATTTATAAAGTAGATGATAGTACTCATCAAATTAATATTTCATTTTTTGAAGAAAAGTATCTTCAATATAAAAACTTATTAAAAGAAGATGATTTACTTTTCTTTAGCGGAGAGATATTTATAGATGACTACGATTCTCAATTATCAATGCGTGCAGAGCGTGTATATTCTATAACCGATGCTCGAGAAAAATACTCAAAATATTTAGATATTGTTTTTCCATCTGAACTACTATCAAAAGAAAAATTAACGCAAATTAAGAATATATTTGAAAAATATGATTCTGGAAAAACGCAAATAAAATTATCCTATAAAACCAGAGACTTTATTGCACCCATAAGTCTAAATAAAGATATCTGTGTGAAAATTACAGATAAATTACTTTCCGATATTAAATCAGTAACTGGTAATGATAGTGTTACTATTAAATACCATTAGTATTTTTATTTAAATTTCATATAATATATTAATGTCTGAATACAACCTCAATTATCTCGATTTTGAACAACCGCTTTTAGAAATTGAAAACAAAATTACTGCAATAGAGACGAGCGCTAATGCATCTCAAAAAGATATCAAAAAAATAGAATCACTCAAAAAAGACCTTGATAAAAATATCACAAAAATATTCTCATCCCTGAGTGATTGGCAAATTTCTCAAATAGCTAGACATCCATTACGACCATATACATTAGATTATATTCAAAATATGTTCACAGACTTTGTAGAAATTCATGGGGATAGAATGTTTGGAGATGATAAGGCTATTATTTGTGGTTTTGCAACTCTAGAGACTGAACCGTTTATGTTAATTGGTCATCAAAAAGGTAGAGACTCTAAGGAGAAAGTATATCGTAATTTTGGAATGCCTAAGCCGGAGGGATATAGAAAAGCATTAAGAGCTATGAAATTAGCAGAGAAATTTCAAATACCTATTTTAACATTTATTGATACACCTGGAGCCTATCCTGGCATTGATGCAGAATCTAGAAATCAAAGCATTGCTATTGCTGATAACCTATATGAGATGTCTAAAATTAACACACCAATAATCTCAGTCGTCATAGGTGAGGGCGGTTCCGGAGGAGCATTAGCTATTGGTGTTTCCGATCGATTGGCAATGTTACAATATAGTATATACTCTGTTATAAGTCCTGAGGGATGTGCTTCAATATTATGGAAAGATGCATCAAAAGCGAATATTGCAGCTGAGGCATTATCAATTACATCAAATAAACTTCTCGGACATAACTTAATAGATAGGATAATTCCTGAACCTCACGGAGCAGCACATAGGAATTATTCTGCTATGTATTCCTCGCTTAAGTCTAATATTTTAGATATGCTTCAAGAAGTTAACAATACTTCTCATTCTGAATTATTAAAGAATAGAAATACCAAGCTGATGTCATATGGTCAATTTGAATCATAACTATATTAAGGAAACCGTAAAAAAAAATCTTTGCAGTATATCCAAAAAAAAATTTTTAATTGCTATTAGTGGCGGCATTGACTCAATGCTTTTATTAAAAATATGCTCTCTTATAAGTAATGAGTCTAGACTATCTTTTAGAGCAATTCATATAAATCACAATACATCAGCTAATTCTAAAGAAATGGAAGAATGTTGTATAAAGTCCTGTGATAAATACCGTATAGATCTAAAAATTGAAAACATTTATGAAGATAAGAAAAATAATATCGAAGATAGACTTAGAGAAAAAAGATATGATATTTTGTTAAAAAATACTAATGAAGATGAATCAATTCTTCTCGGTCATCATGAGGATGATCAAATTGAAACATTCATTTATAGATTAGTTAGGGGCTCATCACCGAAAGGTCTTTCGTCAATAAAAAAGATTTCATATAGAGATAAAAAAATACTATGCAGACCATTATTAACTATAAGTAAAAATGATATAGTAAATCTAGCTGACTTCTATGATATAGAATTTATTAATGATATTACTAATAGTGATTTATCATTTGATAGAAATTATATTAGAAATAAAGTAATACCAAATATAAAAAATCGCTGGAGTCATTTTAATAAAGCAATTTCTCATACAATTAATTTGCAGAATGATTATGCAGTCATAGCAGAAGAATTTTGTTCCAAAATATATGATTCAATAATTATCAATGAGGAACTTTGTATTAGCAGGCTCAATGTCTTCTCATCTCATATTCATAGTATTTTTATCAAGTATTGGATATCTAAAACTCTTAAATATGACTTATCAAAAAATGAAACATCAAATCTTATAAAAATTATAAACAATGACAATAATGATTATCCTAAATGTATTCTAAAAAATAATACATCGATTATCAGATATAATGACATGCTATACATTGTTAATAATAACGAAATAAAAAAACAGCCTTCACAATTATGGGATCCTAAAAAGGATGTAGTATTTGGTAATAGCAAAATATATATCGATACTTTAAAAAGTGAGGGTCTTTATGAGAATTTACGCTTAAAAGCGCCAATTACTCTAAAAAACTTTATGGGAAATGAGAGAATAATGTTAAATCACCACGACTATCAGGATCTAAAAAAGATTTTCCAGAAGAATTCCATTCCTATGTGGGAAAGGGAGAGGTTTGTCCTTTTTTATGCGAAAAATGAACTTTTACTTGCATACAGTAACAATGAGAAGTTTATATCCTCACAATTAAGATAAATATATATCTTTTTGATTTAATACACTATAATTTACATATCTGAATGGCTAGATATATTTTTATTACAGGTGGTGTTGTATCATCCCTTGGAAAAGGTATTGCAGCCGCCTCCCTTGCTTCTTTATTCAAATTACGTGGTTATAACGTATCTCTGCAAAAACTTGATCCTTATATCAACTTAGATCCTGGAACTATGAGCCCGTTTCAACATGGGGAGGTATTTGTAACTGAAGATGGAGCTGAGACTGATTTAGATTTAGGACACTATGAGCGTTTTGTAGGAATACGTATGAGCCAAAACTCTAATGTTACAGCTGGAAGAGTTTACTCAAATGTAATCAAAAAAGAAAGAGAAGGAAAATATTTAGGTAGTACAGTGCAGGTGATACCGCATGTTACCGACGAGATAAAACGTTTAATAAAAAAAGGATCTAATAATGCAGACATATCGTTTGTAGAAGTTGGTGGTACTGTGGGTGACATAGAATCTTTACCATTCCTTGAAGCCATAAGACAACTAAATATGGAGATGACTGATAGTCATACACTCTTTATTCATCTTACCTTACTTCCAAAGGTAGAAGTGACGAATGAAATTAAAACAAAACCAACCCAACACTCAGTAAAAGAGCTTAGATCTATAGGTATTCAGCCAGATGTTTTATTATGCAGAGCTAAAAACACTATTGATGAAAATACAAAAAACAAAATTTCTTTATTCACTAATGTTAATAAAAATGCTGTGTTCTCTGCTCAAGATGCAAAATCAATTTATGAAATTCCTATTTTTTATAAAAATCAAAAAATCGATGACTACATTCTCAAGAAGCTAAAAGTTCCATATAAGAAATCTATCATTAAACCTTGGGTGTCATTTACAAATAAATTAAACAAATGTAAGAGAAAAATTAAAATTGGTATGGTTGGTAAGTATGTTGATCTTGCTGATTCATATAAATCATTAAATGAATCATTACTTCATGCTTCAGTTCATAATAATAATGCTGTGGAAATTGATTTTATTGACTCTGAAGATATTACAAAAAGAAGTATTAAAAGATTACACAAGTTGCAAGGTATTGTAGTTCCTGGTGGATTTGGCAATAGAGGAGTTGAGGGTAAAATTCTCACTGCTAATTATGCTCGTATAAATCATATTCCGTATCTTGGTATTTGCTTAGGTATGCAAATTTCTGTAATAGAGTTTGCAAGAAATATTTTGAAATTAAAAAATGCAAATAGTACTGAATTTGATTTAAATACTCCTCATCCTGTTGTTTCGCTTGTATCTGAGTGGGATGATGATATTAAAGGTACCCTCAAAGGAAATACTAAACAACTAGGTGGGACAATGAGACTAGGAGCACAAAAATGTTCACTCATAAACAATTCGCTTGTTCGTGCTTTATACAAAAAAAATATTATTACCGAAAGGCATAGACATAGGTATGAAGTAAACAACAAGTATGTTAATCAATTTAATGATACAGATCTTATATTTTCTGGATACTCAGGAAATAAAGAGCTTATGGAAGTGCTTGAGATAAAAAATCATCCATGGTACCTTGCTTGTCAATTCCATCCAGAATTTACATCATCACCAATCAATGGGCATCCATTATTTAATAGCTTTATAAAGTCAGCATATGAAACTAAATAACAAACTTATATCTAAGAATTATCTCACTCTTATTTCAGGGCCTTGTGCAATTGAGTCTGAAAAAATGGCATTAGATACAGCAGAATTTCTTAAAGAATTAACAAATAAACTTAAAATTAATTTTATATATAAATCTTCTTTTGATAAAGCTAATAGATCATCTGTGAATTCTAAAAGAGGCGTAGGAATCGATCAAGGATTAAAGATTCTTAATAAAGTCAAAACTGAGCTTGATATAAGCATCCTTACTGATGTACATGAGTATACACCATTTGATGAAGTAGCGGATGTTGTTGATGTACTTCAAACACCTGCTTTTTTATGTAGGCAAACTGATTTTATAATTAAAGTAGCATCTACTAACAAGCCAATCAACATCAAGAAAGGCCAATTTACTTCACCTCAAGAAATGCTTCATGTTTTAGAAAAAGCTCAATCAACAGGAAACAAAGAGATATATTTATGTGAAAGAGGCTATATGTTCGGTTATAATAACCTAGTTTCAGACATGAGGTCGTTGGTAATAATGAAAGAAATGGGTTGTCCGGTTGTTTATGATGCATCACATTCTGTTCAGAAACCAGGAGCAAATAATGGAGTATCTAGTGGAGATAGTAAATATATATCGCCACTGGCAAAGGCTGCTACCGCTGTAGGAATAGATGCTCTATTTATAGAATCTCATCCTAATCCTTCGAAGGCGATCAGTGATGGTGATAATTCTATGAATCTTAGTGAAATGGAAAAACTATTAAAAGAAATTATTAATATTGATAACACAGTAAGAAAGGGAGAATAAAGGCTTAATGTCAAAAATTAAAAAAATATCAGGTAGACAAATTATAGATTCAAGAGGTAATCCTACATGTGAGGCAGACATTATATTAGATGATGGAACTATTGGAAGAGGAGCAGTTCCTTCAGGCGCATCAACGGGAAAACTAGAAGCTCTTGAGCTTAGAGATGGTGATTCTAAAAATTATCTTGGTAAGTCCGTACATAAAGCTATTGAAAATATAAATACTGAAATATCCGGTAAGATTGATTCTAACGTGAATTTTATTCAAGAATCATTCGATAATTTTTTATGTGAACTTGATGGTACAGAAAACAAAGGAAGGATAGGCGCTAATGCTATATTAGCTTTAAGTATTGCATTTGCAAAAGCTCAAGCTCGCCAAAAAAATATACCTTTATATCAATCTCTTACTAATGATTCATCATACATGCTCCCAATCCCTATGATGAATATTATTAATGGTGGTGCACATGCTAATAATAAGCTTGATTTTCAAGAATTTATGATACTGCCAATTGGATTTGATAGTATGTCAGAGTCTATTCGTGCTGGTGCTGAAATATTTCATACGCTAAAAGAAATATTAAATAAATTAAATATGCCTACTTCTGTTGGCGACGAGGGTGGTTTTGCACCTAATATTAATAGTAATTCTGAAGCAATAAATATTATCATTGATGCAATATCTAAAGCTGGTTATACAGCAGGCGAAAATATATATCTTGGGTTAGACGTAGCTAGTAGTGAGTTCTATGAAAATAAAATGTATTCTCTTAAGTCAGAAAATCTTAACTTAAGCTCTGATGATTTTGTGAACTATTTGGTATCATTAAGAAATGATTATCCAATTATTTCTATAGAAGATGGTTTATCGGAGGATGACTGGGAAGGATGGTCTAAATTGACTGATAAACTAGGGGATAATACACAATTAGTTGGCGATGATTTATTTGTCACAAACCCAAAAATATTTCAAAAAGGAATAGATAAAAATATAGCTAATTCCATACTCATTAAATTGAATCAAATCGGAACAATAACTGAGACGTTAAGAGCAATTTACCTGGCTAGGGAAAATAACTATAATTATATAATATCGCATAGATCTGGTGAAACAGAAGATGTAACCATTGCTGATTTATCTGTAGCTACATCTTCTGGTCTAATTAAAACAGGTTCAATGTCAAGATCAGATAGGGTTGCTAAATATAATCAACTTATTAGAATTGAGGAACAACTTTCTTCAAAGACACACAACGACAAACTTGATAAATATCTTAGTTAAATGAAAAAAATATTATTCTTTCTTGGACTCTTAGTATTTTTTAATTTCCAATATTCTTTATTTTTTAAAAATAATAATGTTAATGATTTTATTTTTTTAAATAAAAAAAATTCAGAACTTATAAATAAGATAATAGAAATTACAAAAAAAAATGATTATCTGAAAAATGATATTCAAGAACTATCATCATCGACACATGCTCTAGAAAACTTTGCAAGATATAATTTAGGTCTCGTTAAAAAAGATGAGATATTTATTCAAGTTATCAAAAAATGAATCAAGAAGTTTCTGTAGTTTTATTAGGTGCTGGTTATAGTAAAAGATTTAAATCAAATCAACTAAAGCAAAATATAATTATCAAAAACAAGTCATTGCTTGATTACTCAAGAGATTTCTTTAATAAACATTTTAAACATTCTAACGTATATGTTGTAGTAAATAAAAAAGTCAATATCAGAAATATAAGAAAAAATGAAAGTTTAATACTTGGTTCATCTAGTCGTCTGAAGTCTCTAAGTGAAGCTCTCAAATTCATATTCATTAACAATCTTAAAACTAAATATACTATGATTCATGACATAGCAAGACCTATAATTAATATTAATGATATAAATAAATTAATTAGCTCTCTTAAAACTGGTATTGATGGATCAACTTTAGGTTATCCTATTACTAATGCAATTAAGGAAGTTACAAAAAAAAATATTGACTATAGCCTTTATAGGAAAGATTTATGGTCGTCATTTACACCTCAAATATTTAATACTGAAAAGCTTTATGAATCGATGATTAACATACATAAAAGTAATATGGATATTGATGATGATATTGAACTATTAATGATGAATAATTATAAATGTACAATTGTTAAATCTAGTCCTGACAATATTAAAGCTACATATATAGATGATATAAAAGTACTTGAGAAACTTCTATGACTAACATAAGAATTGGTTTTGGATATGATATGCATAAGTTGAAAAGTGGTAATTCTATTATGCTTGCAGGGATTGCAATAGATTCAAAATATACAGTTGAAGCTCACTCTGATGGAGATATTGTTTTGCATTCACTTTCTGATGCTATCTACGGTTCTCTTGCAGAGGGTGATATTGGTATACATTTTCCATCTAACTCGGATAATATTAATATTGATAGTAAAATTATTCTTAATCATGCCTTTAATCTCCTTAAAAAAAGAAACTATAAAATTAACAATATTGATATAACGATTGTTATAGAGAGTCCAAGACTACAACCTTTAATTAATAAAATGAAAAAAAGTTTATCAGATCTTCTTAATATTAATCTTACCCAAATTAGTATCAAATCATCGACATCACAAAAGATTGGTCTAATTGGTGAGCATAAAGCAGTGACATGTTATTCAAGTATATTGATATCTAATGAATAATATTCAAGGACCACTTATTATAAATTTAGACTCGACAGTACTTCTTCAAGATGAGGCTATTTTATTAAAACATCAATTTATTGGTGGTGTATTACTGTTTGCGCACAATTATACTAATGCAAATCAGATGAAATCATTGATTCAAGATATAAAAAATATAAATGATAAACTTAAAATATTTATTGATCATGAAGGCGGTAGAGTACAGAGATTCAAATCTGACTTCACTCATTTACCATCATTTGAATTAATAGGAAAAATATATAGTTCAGATAATAATATTGGAAAAGAGTTATCATATTATGTTGGTTACGTAGCTGGCTACGAACTTAAATCATTAGGTGTGGATGTAAACTTTTCACCTGTAGTAGATTTAAATATAGATAGTGATGTACTTAAGGGGCGCACATTTTCAAAAGACTGTAATGATGTTATTGCACTAGTAAGGCCATATTTAAATGGTTTAATTGATAATGGTATCGTCCCTACTTTAAAACATTTTCCCGGACATGGATGTGTAACTGGGGATACTCATTTAGATCTATCAGAATCAAACTTTTCTATTTCAGAAATGAATAGTCATATCGCACCCTTCAAAGATATTCATAATGAATTTAATGTACCTGTTATGACAAGTCATATTCAGTTCAATAGTATTTCTGATGATCCAGTTACAACATCCCATAAATGGCTTAATAGTATATCTAAGGAAATATTTATTAATAATCCTTTTTATATTAGCGATGATTTAGAAATGAAAGGCATAAGTAAACGCTATCCAAATTTATCAAAGATTAAACTCCTAGAAAAATCTCTATCGAATGGATGTTCAATGGTGATAGTAACTACAATGCAAAATCAAGAGATTATAAATAAAAAGAAAAGTCATGAATTCTACTGGAATGAATATATTGATAAACTCAGTTCCATAAATTACAAACCTGACATAAATTTACAATGTCTAACAGATTTGTCATATAATAGAGGAGTTATGAGTACTTATAAAAAGGCTATTAACTTTATTGAGAGTAACATTAGCTAGTATGAGCATATTTCTTGAATATCCTCATTCTAATCTAATATTTATAAGCTTTATTGCGATAATTATTTTTGTTATTAAGAATAGAATATTAAGCATTGTTCTAAAAATATCAGAAAAGACTAGTACAGTTTATGATGAATTAGTATTGTTCTCAATTAAGACTCCTTCTTCATATCTTATTATCATTGGATATTCCTTTATCATATTAGATTACTTGATCAAAAATAATACACTAGAGATCAATTTTATTTTGTCTTCAGCGTTATTTCTATTAATTATATTAACTATATCTTGGTCCTTGATCAGAGGATTGAATTATTATCTAGAACTTAAGCCTTTTATAAAAAATCTTTCCGACGAAGATGACTCTACATTAGTCACAGAGACATATGAAATAGTTATAAGAATAACAAAGATAATTATTATAGTTATAACTGCGTTAATTGTTATGCAAGAAATTGGTTTAAGCATTTCAGGATTACTAGCATTTGGAGGAGTAGGGGGCTTGATTGTTGGTTTAGCAGCGAAAGATTTATTATCAAACTTTTTTGGTGGAATGATGATTTTTTTTGATAGGCCTTTTAGAGTTGGTGAATTTATTAAATCACCAGACAGGAATATCGAGGGAATTGTAGAAAAAATAGGATGGAGACTTACGGTTGTAAGAACATTTTCAAAAAATGTCTTATATATCCCGAATACTGCCTTTTCAAGTATAATTGTTGAGAATGCAACTAGAATGTCTAATAGAAGAATTAATGAAACTATCGGCATAAGATACGATGATTTATCAAAGATGACCAAGATAATAGAAGATGTGAAAGATATTTTAGATAAAAATTATGATATCGACCAATCACAAAAGGCAAAAGTATATTTTAAGAGTTTCTCGGCATCATCTTGTGATTTTTTTATCTATGCATTTACTGTTACAAAAGATTGGGAGGAATTTCTAAGAATTAAACAAGACGTTCTTTTAAAAATAGCTGAGGTTATATCGAATCATGAAGCTGAAATTGCTTATCCAACAACATCAGTTTTTTTAAATAAAGAAAAATCTAACTAGATATAAGTCTTATTATGTTCATAATTTCGTCACATATAGTACAAAAGTTGTGATTTGTATTATGTGCATATTTAAGATTATTTTGATCTAATAACTTTATTATTCCAGTGACAACAAATTTATTAATTAGTTGATCATGATTAATTAAACTATTCTTGTTTAGAGATATAATAGTATTTTCACGATTGATTTTTATTTTTTCTGCATTGATACTGTTTGCAGCAATCCTTACTCTAGTTAAATTAAGTAAATTATCTAAATATTCAGGTATTGGACCATAGATATCAACTAACTTACTTGTAATTTGATTTAACTCATGCTCATTTTGAGTATTAGAAATTTCACTGTAATATTCTAATCGTAAAAAAATATCTTCAATATATTCCTGAGGTATAAGTGTTGAAATATAAGCATCAACCTCAACATGTTGTTGAATCATACTATCTTTATTCGTTTTCAGCTGATTTATAGCTCTTGATAATAATGATGTATACATACCATATCCTATCTCAAGTATTTGACCACTTTGTTCCTCACCTAAAATTTCACCAGCACCTCTTATATCTAAATCATAACCAGCTATATCAAAACCTCCAGATAGACTATCCGTTTTAATAAAAGCATCTATTCTTCTACTTGCTTCTTTTGTCATTTTTTTAAATTCACATAATATTAAACCTGCATATGCTTGTTTGGTGCTTCTTCCTACACGTCCTCTTATTTGATGTAGTTGTGATAATCCAAAATTTTGAGCATCATTTATTATAATTGTATTTACATTCGTCATATCTAGACCACTTTCAACAATGCTCGTACAAACTAATATGTCAATATTATCATTCATAAATTTATTCATAATATCTTCAATATCGTTATTTTTTAACCTACCATGAACTTTTTCTACTCTGTAAGTACTATCAAGTTCTTTTAAAAAATTAATCTCCTCATCCATAGATTCGATATTATTATGAATATATAATGTTTGACCACCTCTATTAATTTCACGATTGATATATTTGCGCAATTCATCTTTTGATTTTTCAATTATATTTGTTTCTATATTTTTACGACCTATCGGCGCAGTATTAATAATGCTCATGTCTTTAATTTCAGACAATGCTGCATTTAGAGTCCTAGGTATAGGTGTAGCTGTTAGAGAGAGAACATCTATTTCTTCTTTTATGGTCTTAATAACTTCTTTATGTTTTACACCAAACTTATGTTCTTCATCTATTATAAGTAAACCCAAATTATGGTACTTTATACTTTTATTTAATAGTGCATGTGTACCTATAATTATATTTGTTTTCCCATTTTCAATATTTTTTAATACATCCTTTTTATTATTAACAGATAATACTCTTGTTAATAAATTTATATTACATTCATAATTACTGAATCTTGTTTTAAATGTCTGATAATGCTGTTTAGCGAGTACAGTAGTAGGAACTATTATTACAACTTGTTTAGAGTTCGATACCGCTATATGTGCAGCTCTGAGTATAACTTCTGTTTTTCCAAATCCAACATCACCACATACAACCCTGTCCATTGATTTTGATGAACACATATCACTGATTACATCATTGATACAGTTTAACTGATCATCGGTTTCAACATATGGGAACATTTTACAAAACTTTTCATAACTATTTGTATTAAATTCATACTTAAAACCTTTATTAAGCTCTCTTTTTGCTTGTACAAGAAGAAGATCTGCTGCAATGTCTTCAATTTTCTTTTTGGCTCTTTGTTTTATTTTTATCCATCTATCTGTACCGAGTGAAGCTAATTTTGTATTAAGCCCAACATTACCAATATATTTTTGTACTAAAGATATAGAAGTGATAGGAATATAAAGATTATTATTATCTGCATATTCAATTTTTATTAATTCTATAGTCTTATTCTCGATATCCATTGAAATAAGTCCCTTATATTTTCCAATTCCATGCTCTTGATGTACAACTAGTTCGTTAACTCTCAAGTCAGTCAATCTATCGATAATTATTGATTTAATTGATTTATTCTTATTGATTCTAGTTTTGATCAAACCGAATAAATCATTAGAGCTTATAAATATTTGTTTTGAGTGATTATCTATAAAGCCTTGATTGATATCTGTTCTTAATATTTGTACTTTTTTCTTAGTATTCTTAATATTTTCTACCTGTACGTAATCTATTCCTTTATTATTTAGATAATCTGTAATAGTTTTAAAATTATCATCTCTTTTGATAAATAAAATAAAATCATATGATGAGCTAGTGAGTATATTTTCAAAATTAGTAAATGGATTTTTATAATTATAATTAATATTCATAAGCGGGAGTGGGGTATATCCAGATTTGATAATACTTTTACTGTGAGTACTATCTGATGATAAATAAAAATAATTATTTTCTACAATATTCTGGATAGTAGATGAATCTATTAACAAATCTTTTGGTTTTAAGATATATTTCAATTCAGATTCGATACTATAAATATTATTCATTATTTCAATCTGGTCTTTAAGCTCTTTATTAATATCTTTTTCAATAAAACATGAAAAACTATTTCCTAACAACGATAGAAGAGAAAATGTCTCCTTATAAAATGTGGGTATAATATTTTGAATATGACCATTATCTTGATGGTTTACGATATTTTCGTATTCTAAATCATCTTGATATTCATCATCAAATATATTTGAAACATATTTTCTATAACTTTCTATATTTTCATTTGTTAGATGATATAAACCTGTAGTACTGATATAAGTCTTTTCTATTTCATCTTCTGATAATTGCGTTATTAAATTGAATTCTTTTAATGTTTCAATTTCATTTCCATAAAAATTGACTCTAGTTGGCTTATCATTTATTACAGAAAAGAAATCAATTATTGAGCCCGTTTGCCTGTATTGTCCTGCCTCTTCTATCTTATTTACTTTTTTATAATGATATTTATTTAGTATCGACAAAATATCTTCAAACCTTGAATCCTTATTTACTAACGACCAAGAATGGGAAGAATTATTAATATTAGGTATCTTATGAAATACAGATTTATACGTTGTCAAAATAATTCTTTTCGAATCCTTACTTTGATGGAGATTAAATAGACAATTAAGTCTGTCCTTAATAATTTCTTGATTAACTAATGAATTTTCATAATATTCATTTTCATGATTTGGGAATTTAAGTATGGTTTTATTTTTAAAGATATTATTTAACTCATAATATAAGTTATCTATCTGATGATTATTATCTAATATTACAATCACATATTGATAAATATCACTAAGCTTATCAATCTCAAGCAAATAAGAAGATCCAGAAAGATTCCTTATTACATTTATGCCCTTTGATAATAATCCCATAAGAATATGCTCAAAAAAAAGCAGCACATAAGTATGTGCTGCTTAAAATTATTTATTAATTTTTTATTTTACAGTATTAAAACCAAGATTTTCCCAGTTTTGCATCCCGCCACGATACCATTTAATTTTATCAGCTGGATAACCATATTTTAATAAACTTTTAATGTTATTTGGTGATTGTCCGCACCACATACCATTACAGAACATCACAAGTGTCTTAGCGCTATCAAAATAGAATAAACCATTCTGTTCTTTAGCTCCAAATTTAGTAGTCATGACTTCAGCAATTGATAGTGGATCGGCACCTTTTCTCTCACTTAAAAGAGTCCATGGTAAGTTGACAGCACCAGGGATTGTCCCTTTAGCAACCCAATCAGGTGTTCTTGAATCAATAATCATGATTTCAGAACCGTCAGGCATTTTTTCACCTTTAGACATCATTACAGCGTAATGAATAATTTCCTGCTCACCAATTGTTTCAACACCAGGTCTAAGTTGCATAGGTTGAATGCAAAATGGTGGACATGGTCTTGATGTTTTAGCAAATGCAGGGTTTACAGTAGCTCCATTATCTTGATTTCTCATAATCTTATGTTCACCTACTGAAACAGATAATCCGATTTCTAGTGAATTTGGTCCATCTGCTTTAGATATAGCAACAGGCTTGCCTGCTAAAGCAGTAAACGATACTAAGACTAAAGAAAATATAGCAACTGATAAAAATTTATTTATTTTAAACATATCTCCTCCCAATTAATTATTCACAATCTGGTTCTTCATCAGTAGGTTTTTCACCTTCTTCATCAGCAAATATTATCTTTACCTCTGAATGAGTTCCACTGTAAGACGGTTGAGATACTGAAAAAACCGTTAAAGCTAAGATCAGTAGTAACAAATTCATCTTCATATTATGCCTCCTTGATTAAAGAACTAATTGTTCTGTGCCTCATTATAATCTTTTAGACTAAAATTTGACATGTTTTTATTCGATGATATTCACTGTTTTATGCTATATCTACAAAATTCCACATTTTTTTTGCAGAAATTGCGTCCTTTTTAAGTATTCTCTGTTTTATTACATTTTGCTTTACTGTGCTGGTAGTATTTGTAGTTCCATGAGAATCAGTTATGAAACTCATACCCCAAAAATTAATTTGTTTATTTGATTGTTTTTCAGTTCCAATTCGGTTAACTGTTACAACAGGTGTATTTATCATTAAGCTATTAGCTTCAATGACATTAATCCATTTCTTTTTTTCTTCTTTAATTTGAATTTTAGAATTATTATATTTACATGTTCCGATAGCAGTTGGACAAATTATACAGTCCACAGCTTTCTTTTTTAGGCTTTGGTAAGCTTGTGAGTGCCATTGATCCCAGCAGATTAAAATTCCGATTTTAAAATCATCTATAGAGAAGAATTGATAATCATTACTGGGAGTATTAAAATAATATTTTTCCTCATAACATAGCTCTGAAGGTATATTTTTCTTCCTATATTTTTTTATCACTTCTCCGGATGGATTAAATATAAGTGCTGTATTGTAATATTTATATTTAGACTTCTCAAATATGGTAACACATAAATATATTTTATATTTCGAACTAATGTTTTTTAATGATGTAAGAGATTTTGAATTTAAAGTAATTGCATTTAGAAAATTATTCTTATTCTTTGTTATACAAAAATAATCTTGAATAGATAATTCGGGGCAGACAACACATGAATATTTATTTATATTACTCTTATTGATTAAGTAATCTATTTGTTCAATATTTTTATTCTGATCAGAAACAGGCTTATACTGAAGTATTACTAAATCTAAATATTTGCGCTTAAACAATGTAATCCTCCGTTTTCAATTAAAGATGCTTCGCAATTAAGATGATATTCATTTTTTCTAAGCGGTATTTTATTTATCCAATTTGATATATTTGATTCATTATTTTTGATTGTTGGATAAATAATACAATTAGAAGTAATTATAAAGTTTAATTTTGAGTATGGATAATAATTTTCATCTACAAAAAAAGTATCTTCACTATTATGATATATTGGTATAATATTCTTTATAATCTTACTTTTTCTCTTAATCAGAATTAATTGATGTTCTAATTCTTTTGCTAAATCATAGTTAATATATTCTTTATCATTCGATGCAAAATATACTATATTCTCGTCATCAATGAAGCGTATCATATTATCTACATGTCCGCTTGTATCGTCACCTTTTATTTGATCTAAATCTATTGTGTGAAGTTCATTGATAGATAATTTCTTTTTAATAAATAATAATTTATTAATAACTTCATCAAGAGAGTATATGAAATTATTTTTCTTAAAACATCTAGTATTAGCAATTATAATACCTTTGCTTGAAAATTCTAAATTGCCTCCTTCTAGAATAAATCCTCTTAAATTAAATTCATTATTATATTGATTTAAAATATATTTAAAATTATTGTCTTTTTTAAAAGGATACTTTTCACCATATGCGTTATAGTCAAAATCTAAAATATACTTATCTTTATTCTTTAGATAAATTTTAGGATAATAATCTCTTATCCATATATCATCGCAGTCATATTTTATAATACTTATATCTTGATTTAATTCTCGAAAAAATGAATCTGTATCAGAGAAATCTTTAGGAATTATAAAGCTTTGTGATACATTATTCATTGATAAAATATTTGATATGTTTATATATAGTTCTCTCATATCTTTGTAATGTGCAAATCCAGTATGCATAGATGGATAAGTCATAATAATATGATTTGACTCATAATCAGCAAGCAATTTATTATTCAACTTTGTCATATTCTCATGAAGATTTGCTATAGTGTATCTATGAATTTTTTTATGGCATATCGTTTTTTATTCTCACGTTATAATTTATCATTTATTTCCATAATCTCAAAAGTATCAATTATTGGATTAATGTTGGGTGTAGGGATATTAATTACTGTACTTTCTGTAATGAACGGGTTTGAAAAAGAGCTAAGAGATAAAATATTAGGGTTTACGTCGCATGTAAATATCTATCCGCATGCTACTCTGAAATCTGATCAAATAATTTCAATTATAAATTCTGAAGATAAGGTTGTATCTTATTCATTTATCAATAGAGATGAAGAATTAATCTCATCAGATTCTGTAAATAATTATCCTGTTATATTTAATAGTGTTTCAAGTGAGCAAGAAAAATTAACGACTAATATATCTGAAATGCTTGTAATTGGTGACTTTAATTTTAAAACCCCATCTGATGTAATTATTGGTACTGTTTTAGCAGATACCTTGAATGTTACTGTTGGAGATACTATAAAGATTACGAACTTCAAACAAAATTATAAAAATGACTATTTAACTATTAAAGGTATATTTGATTCAGGTATTAACGAATATAATGCAAGATTTATATATGGAAATAATTTAAATTATATTTCAGCAAACAAATTTTCATATATTAAGCTAAAACTCAAAGATCCACTTCATGCATCTTATGTATCTAAACAATTATTTGATTCACACACACTAATTACTAGTAACTGGACAGAAACACATAATGCTCTTTTTCAAGCTATAAATAATGAAAAAAGAGTAATGTTTATAATACTTACTTTAATAATAGCAATTGCCGCATTTAATATTATTTCATCTTTATCCCTACTGGTTATGAATAAGCAAAGAGACATAGCTATACTAATGTCTGTTGGTTTGAGCAATAAAACTGTTAGCTTAATATTCCTATTACAAGGAATGATTATTGGAGTACTTGGCATCTCTTTTGGAGTAATTTTAGGATTATTACTATCAATGAATATTAACGAAATAGTTGTGTTCGCAGAAAGAATTTTTGATATCTCTCTCATTTCCCCAGATGTTTATCATCTAGATAAGGTTCCACACATAATACTCAAATCTGATATTTACAATATTATACTCATATCATCGATACTGGTTATAATATCTTCTATATATCCAGCTATCAAAGCATCACGAAAAATCCCAATACAATCTCTTAATATATGAAGATTACTTGTAAGAATATTTCAAAATCATATGTTGATAACGGACAATTAGCCCCTAGAAACGTTCTATGTGATTTATCATTTGAATTGAATTCTGGCGATTCCTTGTCAATATCCGGACCATCTGGGACAGGCAAATCGACACTCCTAAATATGTTATCTGGATTAGATAAACCTGATACTGGGAATATTTATTTTGACGATGCTTGTTTCACCAAATTATCTAATAATGAGAAAACTAAATTTAGACTAAAATATATGTCACTTATATTTCAATCAAATAATTTATTAAAAGACTTTAATGTTATAGAAAATATTATATTACCTCTAAGATATAAGGGATACTCTAAATTAGATTCTATAAAGTATGCTACAAAATCTCTTGAGATTGTTAAACTCGTTGATGACAAATATTCATCAATAACAACATTATCAGGTGGTGAAGCACAGCGAGTTGGTATAGCAAGAGCTTTAGCCATGAATGCAAGAATAATATTAGCTGATGAACCAACTGGCAATTTGGATAAGGAAACATCAATATCTGTTATGAATAATTTAGTTGATATCTGTAAAGAAAACGAAATTACTTTAATAACTGTTTCACATGATGAGAATATACTTTCTCTGTCTAATAATCATAGAATGATTTCCATGGGAAAACTTATTTTGAGTACCTCTTAATTTTTCTAAGTTTTCTATAGGCTATTATTTTCCAAAATAAATGTATTCCTATAAAACCCAAGATAGCTGAGGATATCCCAATAATCATTGTCCCAACTAACAATGGTTCCCATATTAATGAGAAGACACTTAATATCCAATCAAAACTTGCTTCAAATTGATTGAATAGCGGATCAATTCCTAAGACAATGTTTCCAAACTCATAGCCTAAGTACATCATAGGAGGCATAGTAATAGGGTTACTTATCCATACTCCTGCAAGTGACAAAGGTACGTTTGCTCTAAAATATACAGCGCAAAATGCAGCTGGTATCATCTGAAAAAACATTGGCATCCATCCCCAAAATAGCCCTATAGCAACAGCTCTAGACAATGTATGTTTATTTATTGACCAAAGCTCCTTTTCAAAAATAGAGTTGCCAAGCATATTTAAAGCTCTATATTTCTTGAGATCCTCTGGTTTTGGCAAATTTTCTTTAAAAAATTTCTTCATAATTTAGAACTATATTTTGAAATAATTGTATGTATATTTTATTGCTTAAATAATATCATGTATCATAATGAATTATCTTCATATCTCAAAAATTAATAATGAAACATAACGATAATAATGGTTACAAGCTTTATAAGAGGCTATTGACACAAACTAGACTTTATAAAAATATTTTTATAGTTGCTATTATTGGGATGATAATTCATGCCATCGCAGATACATCATTTGCTGCACTTATAAAACCTTTACTTGATGGAAGTTTTATTGAGCAAGATGATGAATTTTTATCAATTATGCCAGTATTAATTATTTTAATTTTTTTATTTCGTGGTCTTGGATCATTTATGTCGAATTACGGTATGGCATATGTAGGCAGAAGTATTATTAGAGATATTAGAAAAGATATGTTTGATAAAATTATAAAAAAATCATCCGAATCTTACGATCAATCAATCACAGGAAAATTAGTATCAAAAATCACATTTGATGCTGAGCAGGTAGCAGAGGCAGCCACAAAAGCAATAACAACAATAATTAAAGACGGATTAACTATAATTGGGCTTTTATCATTGATGTTCTATTATAGCTTTTACTTATCAATAGGAATTATTCTGATTGCTCCTCTAATTGGATTATTCTTAAAAATCATGAGTTCGAAATTTAGAGCAATCAGTCGCGATATACAAAAATCTATGGGGCAGCTTACTAATACTGTAGAGGAATCAATAATTGGACACCGTGTTATTAAAATATTTGGAGGACAAGAATATGAAATTAAAAACTTTCATGACGTTAACTCAAACAATAGAAGTAAAAATCTCAAACTTATATTTATACAAAGTATAAGTATACCTTTGATGCAGCTTATCATTGCCTTATTTGCTGCTGGTATTATTTACTATGTAACATCTGCTAATTATCTCGAGCAAATCTCTGTAGGTACATTTATGTCTTATTTAACTGCTATGATTATGTTGTTTGCACCGATTAAAAGACTATCAGAGGTAAATGTAATTTTACAAAGAGGCATAGCAGCTAGTGAATCTATATTTGCTCTTCTTGATTCTGAGTGTGAATCAGCTAATAAAGGTAATCATGAAATTATTAATAAAATAGCAATAGATTTTAAAAATATTAATTTTAAATACGCAACATCAACAGATTTAGTATTAAAAAATATAAACTTGAATATCAAAGCAGGTGATACTGTAGCATTTGTTGGAAAATCTGGAAGCGGAAAGACAAGCTTATTAGATCTTTTACCTAGATTATATACACCAATAAGTGGATCAATATTTTTTAATGACAGAGATATTTCACAATTTGAACTAGGGTATATAAGGAAGCAGATATCATATGTGGGACAGGACTTTACATTATTCAATGATACAATCATAAATAACATTGCATATGGAGAACTTAACAAAGCTAAAATTATTGATATCGAAAATGCTACAAAAAAAGCTAATGCTTTTAACTTTATAAATTCTTTACCTGATAAATTTAATACATATGTAGGTCAAAACGGCATTCTTTTATCTGGTGGTCAAAAACAGAGAATCGCACTAGCCAGAGCTATATTAAAAGATTCACCAATTTTATTACTCGATGAGGCTACCAGTGCACTGGATTCCGAATCTGAATCAATTATCCAAGAATCTATAAATACACTTTCTACAAATAAAACTACCTTAGTTATTGCTCATAGACTATCTACTGTAATTAGTGCAGATAAAATTATAGTTATTGATAATGGTGAGATTATAGAAACAGGTACTCATGAAGATTTATTAAATAGTAATGGCGTGTATTCCTCTTTGTTTAACTCACAATTTAAAAAATAAATGTATAGACTTATATTCTATATTTGGCATAAGTTACCCAAGATATTTCTTATTCCGTTTCTTCCATTGTCATTAGTATTTTTTGTAATTATAACTATAAGAAAATTTTTATTTACAAAAATACTCTCTAGATATACAGCCTCAAGCAAAATAATCATAATTGGTAATATAGTTGTTGGTGGTTCAGGTAAAACACCATTTACTATTTGGTTATCTAATTATTTGTCTAGTAGAAAAAAGAATATTGCAATTGTATCATCCGGATATGGTTCAGCTTCTAAAGAAGCAACAATAATTACACCTCAATCTAAAGCTAATAGAGTTGGTGATGAAGCTATAGTTTTACAACAGAACACGTCCGCTAATATAGTTACTAGTAATAATCGAATCAAATCAACTATGCACATAGATAATAAAGATTTTGATTATATTATACATGATGATGGGTTACAGCATTATAAAATGAACAGGAACTATGAATTCATAATATCAAAAATTAATAAATATCATAATAATTTCTTATTACCTTGTGGACCTTTCAGAGAGCCAAAATTCTTTCATTCTGACAAAAAGTACATCTATAGTAATTGTTATGATAATGAATTACCTGGATTTTATGTAAAAATTTCAAGGATAAGAAATGGTCAAAATCAGGACACCTTTTTTCTAGATGATAAAAGATTTACTAATTGTTATTTATTGACTGCAATTGCAGACAGCAGAGATTTGATAAATGATTTGAAAAAGAACAATATTAAAATTGAATCATTGATATATCCTGATCATTATCAATTCTCTATAGATGATATTCCATTGACCAATAAACCCATACTTGTTACAGAAAAAGACTTCGCTAAGTTAAAAGAATATAAATTTGAAAATATTTATATTATTGAACAATCTGTTCTTCCGAATGATAAACTAATTAAAATGGTTGAGGAATTGATATGACAACGTTCATAATAATACCAGCAAGGCTGGAATCATCTAGATTATCAAAAAAACTTATTCAAAACATCGGCGATAAAGCACTAATAGAGCACATGATTGTTTGTGCAAAAAAAATAACTGATGCAACCATTATTGTATCTACTGATTCTAAAATAATTCAAAAGTATGCACTTAAACATAATGTTCATGTAATCTTGTCAACCAAAAAATTTAAAAATGGAACTGAACGCTGCTTTTATACTGCAAAAAAATTACAAGCTTCTAAGAGAGATATCATAGTTAATCTTCAAGCAGATGAGTTCAATATTAATCCAAATGATATCAAAAAGCTTATCAGAGTTCTTAAGCTTTCAAGTAATATTAATGTAGCAACTTTGATATATGAAACAAATGATAAGAGAGAGTATACAGATAACAATTTTGTAAAAGTTGTGGTTGATAAGGAGCTAAGAGCAATCACTTTCACCAGGAGGCCTATTACTTCAATTGGAGATAAATATCTAATTCATCTAGGAGTATATGGTTTTACATATGAATTTCTGGAGATGTACTCTAAGCTAAAAGAATGTCATTATGAAAAAGAAGAGAGCCTTGAACAATTAAGAATGATTTGGAATAATATACCGATACATTGTGTTCAAATTAAAGATAATAAATCTATTGGAATTAATTCTGCTAAAGACTTAAAAAGGGCCAGAGAAATATATGAATATTAAAAATATATGCATAACTGGAGCAGCAGGAAATATAGCGTACTCGTTAATTTTTAGAATTTTAGCTAAATTACCTTTCAGTAACACAGATAAAATAAATTTAAAATTATTAGATATTACGCAGTCACAAAAATCATTAATAGGTCTTCGTTATGAAATTGAAGACTGTGCGTTCTCAACATTAAATTCTATAGAAGTAACGGATAATGTCGAAAATGCATTTCAAGAGTCAGATTATATTATTATGGTTGGAGCTAAGCCCAGATCTAAAGGCATGGAAAGATCTGATTTAATTCTTGATAACGCGAATATTTTCAAATCTCAGGCATCAATAATAGATGACGTATGTTCATCATCTACAAAAGTAATTGTTGTGGGTAATCCAGCAAATACAAATGCATTGATACTTAATTATAATACCCCTTCTATACCAAATGAAAATATAACATCTTTAATGAAACTCGATCAAAATAGAGCAAAAAGCATTTTAGCTTCTAAAATCGGTAAACAAGTAGAAGATATAGAACAAATGATAATATGGGGTAATCACTCTACTACACAAGTTCCAGATTTATCAAACTGTAAAATAAATTCTGTACAAATAAATGTTGATGAATCATGGATACAAAATACATTTATACCAAAAGTACAAAAAAGAGGTGGTGAAATTATTGAGTACAGAGGTTTATCAAGTGCAGCTTCAGCTGCATCTGCGATTTATGATCACATTCATGTCCTTGATTATGGTTCTGGCTCATGGGAATCTCTCGGAGTAATGACTGGTGGTGAATATGAAATTTCATCCGGACTAATGTTTTCACTTCCATTGAATGTAACAAATAAAGGTTATAATGTTATTAAAGACTTAAATATCAATCCAGATATAGATTCGTTAATTAAACTTTCTGAGCAAGAACTTCTCAAAGAGAGGGATATTGTTAAGTCTTTCCTTCCATAGTAACAACCTCAATTTTATCTGATCCTAGATATAATTCATTAAAATCACAACTATCTCTTAATATACAATGTGTTAATGTCTTATTATTATACTTATAAGTTTTACCAATTAATTCACCAACACTTTCACCATCATTGTTGATAATATTTTTTTCTATAATTTCTGAGCTATAAATGTTTACTAAATACATATGCTTTTTTACATTACCAAGATAATGCGTTCGAGCAATGACCTCTTGCCCTGTATAGCATCCTTTCTTATAGTTAATTGTTTCCAGCTTGTCAGCATTTAAAACTTGAGGGATATATTTCTCTGTATCTTCAGAATTTAATCTTGCAATATTACCTAAAAGATCTATTAAAGATGTTTCAGTACTAATAACATTCAAAGGTAAGTCATTAGAATCTAAATATATACATCTACACATAGATATCTCTGGAAGTGACATATTTATATATATTTTACCACCTTCTACTTGTTTATAATTTTGTTTATTTTCTATACCTTGTTCATTTATTACTTCTTCTGCATCATTACCAACCATAGATAAAATAGCTATATTTTGATTAACTTCAAAGTTTACTTGAGACATTAAAATATATTTTGATATTTTTTCTATAAATATATCTACTAAATCTGTTTGTAATAGTATAAATATATCCGAGTTATATTGTATTAATTGAAGATTAGTAATTACTTTTCCTTGGTGAGTACAATAAGATGCTAATAAATATTTTTCATTTCCTAAACTTTCTATATCATTTGTTAATTGACCTTGGAGAAATTTATTTTTATCTTTACCACTCACTCTTATTGCAGAAAGACCTGTATCATGAAATAAAATTTTTTCGTTTTCTAGTATTTCTGATATTAATTTATTCATATATCTAATTGATAATTATGATTATATGCAACTTATATTGACATAAAGACTCTAACATAAGTATATCCTAATAAATAACTATTTATTTTAAAAATATTTTCATATAATAGGCATCAAAGTGAATAGGGATAATCATGAATAATAAGACTAAAAAAAGTAAGTTAATAATCCCAGTTGATAAAAATAAAAAACCTAAAGAAATAGGTGGAAGAAAAGGCCCTGAACCTACCCGTTATGGCGATTGGGAAAAAAATGGACGTTGTATAGATTTTTAATTATGAACACATCTAATAGGCCATTATCACCACACCTGCAAATATATAAGCCGCAGCTAACATCCGTCTTATCCATCTCACATCGTATGACCGGTTTTGGTCTTAGTATTATTGTTCTATTTTCACCTGTAATAATCTACTTTTTAACAAAATCAGCTGAAACTCATCAAGTTGTTATATCCTTTCTACAAAATACACTAATAAAGTTTATTTTTTCTTTAGCATTATTTGGGCTTTTATATCATTTATGTAACGGCATAAGACATCTCGCTTGGGATGCAGGATATGGGCTTGATTTAGATACGAGCTATAAATCTGGATATATTGTGCTGGCATCATCATTCTCTCTTACATTGCTTATTCTCTTCATCGCGGGGGCATTCTAATGGAACACTGGAAACTTCAGCGCATCAGTGCAATTATAATGATTCCTATAGTTGTGCTCTCACTGATATATATAATCAATATTACATCTATTTCTTATCTTCAGCTTATTGAAGACTTAGGGTCTATATCTGGATTTCTTATAGCTGTATTGTTTGTAGGTTTTATACTGTTTCATAGCTCAATGGGTCTTGAAGTAATAATAGAGGATTATATTCATTCTGATAATCTTCAAAAAAATGTAATTTCATTGACTAAACTATTGCATATTACCTCATTCTTCTTAACAATATTAACTTTAGCGAGTATATAAAAAAATGGATTTAGTAAAACATGAACATGACGTTCTAGTAGTCGGCGCAGGAGGATCTGGATTAAGAGCTTCTATGGGATTATCACAATCTGATTTATCAGTCGCATGTATTTCAAAAGTATTTCCTACAAGAAGCCATACGGTGGCTGCACAAGGTGGCATTAGTGGAGCATTAGGTAATATGGGTGAAGATGATTGGAGATGGCATATGTATGACACTGTTAAAGGCTCTGATTGGTTAGGAGATCAAGATTCTATCGAATATATGTGTAAAAATGCTGTTGAATCAATAATTGAACTAGAGCACTATGGGGTTCCATTTTCACGTACAGAAGAAGGCAAAATATATCAAAGACCTTTTGGAGGTATGACAACCGAATATGGTAAAGGAATAGCTCAAAGAACTTGTGCTGCTGCAGATAGAACAGGTCATGCGATACTTCATACGTTGTACACACAGTCGCTTAAAAATGATGTAGATTTTTATATTGAATATTTTGTCATCGATCTTCTTTTTGAAGACGGTAAATGCGTTGGTGTACTAGCTTGGTGTCTAGAAGACGGAAAAATACACTTATTTCAATCTCACATGGTCATATTAGCCACTGGTGGTTATGGAAGAGCATATTTATCATCTACCTCAGCACACACATGTACAGGTGATGGAAATGCAATGGTATTAAGAGCAAATTTACCTCTTCAAGATATGGAGTTTATACAATTTCATCCAACAGGAATATATGGTGCAGGCTGCCTAATAACCGAGGGTGCTAGAGGAGAGGGAGGATATCTTACAAACTCTGAGGGTGAGCGCTTTATGCCGAAATATGCACCTAATGCTAAAGATTTGGCATCAAGAGACGTCGTAAGTAGAGCAATACAAATGGAAGTAAATGCTGGTAGAGGAGTAGGTTTAGAGAAAGACCATGCTCACCTTCATTTGGAACACCTTGGGCCTGAGACAATTAATGAAAGATTACCGGGTATTGCTGAAACCGCACAAATATTTGCTGGAGTAGATGTAAATAAAGAACCAATTCCTATTATACCAACTGTTCACTATAATATGGGAGGCACCCCAACTAATTATAATACTGAAGTATTATCATCAGACAATACTGTGATACCAGGGTTAATGGCGGTTGGTGAGGGAGCATGTGTCTCTGTCCATGGCGCAAACAGACTAGGCTCTAACTCTTTATTAGATCTGATTGTTTTTGGAAGATCTGCAGCAGATAGGGCTATTGAGGTTTTAAAAGATAAACCTGAATCTCATCCTAATATTTCAAGATCATCAATAGATAAAATCCTCTCAAGATTTGATGCTATCAAAAATGCAAACGGAGACATAAATCCATATGAAATTAGAGACAAAATGCAAAGGGCTATGCAAAAATATGCACCTGTATACAGAGATCAACAAACAATGGATAAAGGCATTGAAATCATGAAAGGATTATTTGATGATTTTTCTAACATTAAACTTACTGATTCATCGATGATTTGGAATACAGATCTCGCAGAAACATTAGAATTAAACAATCTATTATATCAATCACTAGCAACTCTATATTCTGCTTCTGCGAGAACTGAAAGTAGAGGAAGCCATGCTAGAGATGATTATCCTGAAAGAGACGATGATAATTGGCTAAAACATTCACTTGTGTCTGTAAATGACAAAGGGGAAGCTAGTTATGATTATAAAGATGTCGAACTAAAAACGCTCACAGATGAAATGGAAACCGTCGAACTTAAAGCGAGGACATACTAATGGCTAAATTTACTCTACCGATAAACTCTATTGTAAAAAAAGGTAAAACATTTTCAGACATTAATAAGTCAGAAAACATGCTAACTGTAGAAATATATAGATATAATCCAGATAATAAAAGTAACCCTTACACAGATACATATCTATTAAATAAAGATAATTTTGGTCCTATGGCACTTGATGTTTTAATTTATATTAAAAGTAAAATTGATTCTTCATTGACATTTAGAAGATCGTGCAGAGAAGGTATTTGTGGTTCTTGTTCAATGAATATAAATGGAACCAATAACCTTGCATGTATCACTGATATTTCCAATGAAAAAAAACTGAAGTTTTACCCTTTACCACATATGCCTGTGATAAAAGACTTAGTTCCAGATTTAAATAATTTCTATGCTCAGTATAAATCTATCAAACCATGGCTAATTACTGATAAAAAACCTGAGCGTGAACATATTCAATCTCAAGAAGATCGAAGCAAACTTGACGGTCTATTTGAGTGCGTACTTTGCGCATGTTGTTCTACAAGCTGTCCAAGTTATTGGTGGAACTCTGATAAATATCTCGGTCCAGCTACACTCATGCACGCTTATAAATGGATTATAGATAGTAGAGATACTGCAAAAGAAGAGAGATTATCTAATTTAGCAGATAAATTTAAACTTTATAGATGTCACACAATTATGAATTGTACTAAGACGTGTCCTAAAAATCTTAACCCAGCAAGAGCTATATCAGAAATAAAAAAAATGCTTGTAAAAGCCTAGTATGACTCTAAAAAAACTTCGTTGGAAATCAAGAAAAGGTATTAGAGAACTTGATATTCTCTTACAGAAATTCTTGCAATCAGAGTATGAAAACCTTGACCCTAATCAAAGAGATATATTTGAAGAAGTTCTTGATTTAGAAACTTACGATCTGCTAAATGCTATTACAGGAAAATCAAGTTACAATATAAAATATGAGACAATCATTAAAAAGTTATCCCAATTATCAGTGCTAACTAATGATAAAGCATAATAAAAGATTAGGAGTTAATATTGATCATATAGCAACTCTGAGAACTAATAGAAAAACAGATTATCCTTCACTTGTTCAGGCTGTCCATATAGCAGAAGAAAACGGTGCTGACTTAATAACAATTCATTTAAGAGAGGATAGAAGACATATTCAAGATCAGGATGTTATAGATATACGTGCACATGCTAGTGTTTTAAATCTTGAAATGGCATTAACTGATGAAATGATTAATATTTGCAATAATATTAAACCAGATTACTGTTGTATTGTTCCTGAAAAAAGAAAGGAGTTAACCACTGAAGGAGGACTTGATTTATTAAATATGTCCAATAACCAATTTAATTTTTTAGTAGATTCCATCGACCGAATACATCAAAACGGTATTATAGTTTCTTTATTCATTGACCCCGAAATTAATCAAATAAAAAAATGTATTGAATCAGGAGCTAAATGTATTGAATTACATACAGGTTCTTATGCTAATGCTAAGAATAGCATTGAGAAGAATGTTGAATTGCAGAGAATTAAAGATGCTGCTAATTTTGCAGCTAGTTGTAATCTGCAAGTACATGCTGGCCATGGTTTAAACCTATCTAATTTGGCAGATATATGTAAAATATCTCCAATAGAAGAGCTTAATATTGGGCATGCTATAATTGCCGATTCAATTTTTAAGGGTTTTGAAAAAACTATCAAAGATTACAGGAGTGCTATAAACAATGATTAAGGGTATTGGTATAGATCTTATTGATAATCTAAGATTTAAAAATCTTATAAAAAAGTATGGAGACAAAATTGCATTAAAAATATTGTCATCTAATGAGTTTTATGAATATAAAGAATGTAAATATAAAAGCTCCTATTTATCAAAAAAATTTGCAGCAAAAGAAGCACTGTCAAAAGCGTTAGGTTATGGTCTGTATAGAAATGGAGTTTTTCCAAAATCTATTAGTATTAAGCACACAAAATACGGTAAACCGTTTTTTGAATTTTCAGATTCGTTATTAGTTTTAGTAAAGAAAAATTGTAAAAACATTGAGCTATCAATTAGTGATACAGGTTCACAGTCAATTGCATTTGTTGTAATAGAGTCATGAGTGATATTGAAAACTATATAGGTAATACACCGTTAATTCTTATTGACGAGATTGGATCTAATAAGATTTATGGAAAGCTAGAGGGTAATAATCCTGCAGGTTCTATCAAAGATCGACCAGCTATTCGGATGATAAAAGATGCTGAACAAGCAGGTTATATAAAAAAAGGAGATACGCTTATTGAGGCTACAAGTGGGAATACGGGTATTGCTCTAGCAATGGCAGCATCTATACGTGGTTTTAAAATAAAACTTATTATGCCCGAAACTGCATCAGTCGAAAGAGTTAAAACGATGAGAGCATATGGTGCTGAAGTTATACTTGTCTCTAAAGAGGAGGATATGGAAGGTGCGAGAGATCTTGCTAAAACTATGTCACAAGATAAAAAAGGTTATGTGCTAGATCAATTTTCTAATAAATCAAATTATCTTGCTCATTTTGATACTACAGGTCCTGAGATTTGGGATCAAACACAGAATACTGTAACACATTTCATTTCCGCTATGGGAACCACTGGTACTATAACTGGGGTATCTAGGTTTCTGAAAAAACAAAACCCAAATATTCAAATAATTGGTGTACAACCAAAAGAAGGGTCAAAAATACCAGGCATAAGAAGATGGAAGCCTGAATATACACCAACGATTTTTGAAAATGCAATTGTTGATAAAATAATCGATATTGACCAAGATGATGCTGAAAAATCGATGATGTCACTATCTTCAAAAGAGGGTATATTTGTAGGTATGTCATCAGGGGCAAATGTATTTATTGCCAGAAAAATTGCTAAAGAGCTTAAAGAATCTACAATTGTTACAATACTTTGCGATAGAGGAGATAGATATCTATCAAAGATTTAATTCGAGTTAATAATTAAATTATCTCCTGCCGTCAGATATTTCTTATTTTTAAGTTTATTGTCAGTAACAAGTTTGTCTTTACTTACTCCAAACCCCCTAACAATCTGATCATATCTCTCTCCAGAGTTAACTACATATCTTAGTGACTGTACTTTTTTACTTTTACTTAAGATTGGTCCTTTAAGTTTTATTTTAACCAATGAATTAATTCTTAACTTAGTTTTCTTATTTGCATCATTCCACAATAGTAACGTTTTCAAGGAAACATCATATTTTTTCGCAATTTTGTACCAATTATCATATCTTTTGACAATATGATTGTATGTAATTTCTTTTTTATTAATATAATATTTCTGATTATTAATAGTTATAAATTCTTTATTACTTACATTTAATTCAGATGGTATTTTTATATTTTGATTAATGTATATCGTATTACCTGATATAGAATTAACTTTTTTTATTGAATCAATTTTTACATTATATATTCTTGATATTTTATAAAGACTATCACCTTTTTTAACTTTGTAGACTTTGTTTTCGTATATGATACTTGAGAGTTTTTTATATCTACTTTTAAATAGTTTTGATTCTTTATTGGGTAATAGTAATGTATTTTGTTGTGCTGGATCAATAATCCACGTACTGTATCCAGGGTTTAGATTCATTAATTTCTCTTGAGGGAGCCCTGTAATTATGGCGAGAGTTTGGAAATCTATAGGATCATAAAATTTTACCCTACTAGTTTGTTTCTTATTATTTAATTTAGGTAAATTGAAACCATATTTACTTGGATTTTTAATTATTTTTGCTAAAGCTAATAGTCTAGGAACATATAATTCTGTTTCTCTTGGTAAATCTAAATCCCAATATGATGGTTTAGTAAATATATTATTCGCTCTGTCAATTGCTTTACCAACATTTCCAGCTCCAGTATTGTATGATGCAATAGCTAATAACCAGTTACCTCTAAAATGCCGATGCATATCTCCTAAAAAATAAGTAGCGGCTTTTGTTGATTCTAATACATCTCTTCTGCCGTCATATAGCCAATTCATCTTTAACCCATATTCTCTTGCAGTAGGTGGAATGAATTGCCATATACCTGCTGCTCGAGATGCTGAGTAAGCAAACGGTTGAAAACCACTTTCTACCATTGGCAGTAAAGATAGCTCATATGGGAGATTCCTCCTTTCAAGATGTCCAAGTATGTGAAATAGATATGGCCTTGCTCTTTCAATTGATCGATATACAAACTCTTTATTTCTTTTCATCCAATTAAGTTCTTTGTTAATCCTGCTTGAGTTTATATGATTAAAACATAGGCCAGATCTTATTCGATGCCATATATCCTTAAAATCTTTATTAATTAATGTCTTAGTTTCGCAGGTACTTTTATTACTAAAGCTTGTAGTGTCAAGAGGAAATTGAGAAAGATTAGATATTGTAGATTGCTGACAGCCAGAAATGACGAAAACTGCTATTATAAAAATATATTTTTTATACACCACTAACAATTTATCATATGGTATTATTTATTTCTATAGAGATGATTCTACAAGAGAATAACAATACTAAGATACAGCTAAAGCAATGGTATAAAAATCCTGCTGGTCAATACTTTAAAAAAATCATAATTCATGAATTGGAGTCAACCAGAGATCTTTATCAGGGTAGACATACCTTGTTTTGTGGGTCTTCAGAATATAAAAAGCTTTTTCAAAAAACGAAAACAGGCACGTTTTTTAGTATTGATGAGGATGTTCTTATTTCAAGCGCAAATTTAGCAAAAAAATTGCCCTTTGAAGATAATTCTCACGATGTAATAATTTTATCTCATGGTCTAGAGTATACACATAACCCTTATCTCTTAATGAGAGAAATAGACAGAATTGCCACTGATGATGCGACAATTGTTGTAATAGGTTTTAATAAGTATAGTTTATGGTCACTTGTAAAAATATTTTCTTCTAAACCACCATGGAATATTAACTTTCTTTCACCATATATAATTAAGGAGTGGTTCAAGCTATTAGAATATAAAACTAATTATCAAAAAACATTTGGCTTGTTACCATATCTCGGTAAAAGTATTGCATCATTTCTATCTAATATTTCCTTTCTTCATAAAATTATTAGAAATAAATTTGGAGGTATCACTATTTTTACATATAGAAAGAGAGTAATACCTCTTACTCCTCAAAAAGTAGTATTTAATAAAACTTATAAAGTCTCAAACTTAGCGAAAAACAATATATGATTAAGATATATACAGATGGAGCATGCAGCGGGAACCCAGGCCCTGGAGGCTGGGGTTTTGTAATTATAGACGGAACAAACACGAAATCATTATCTGGAAGCGAATCATCGACAACAAATAATAGAATGGAACTGACTGCAGCAATTAAAGCAATAGAAACATTAGATGCTGCATCGACAGTTACACTGCATACAGATTCTACTTACTTACAAAAAGGAATTACTGAATGGATAATGAATTGGAAAAAAAATAACTGGGTTACTAGTAATAAGAAACCAGTATCAAATAAAGATCTTTGGTTACAGCTTGATGAATATACACAATCACTCAATATCACTTGGGTCTGGGTAAAGGCGCATCAAACTAATGATGATGAAGATTCAATTTATAACAATATGGCTGACGAACTTGCAACAAAAGCAATCATTAAATGAGATATATAGTTTTAGATACTGAGACTACTGGTCTTGACCCTGACGATGGTCATAAGATTATAGAGATTGGATGTATTGAAATTATTGATAGAAAAGTTACAGATAATACTTTTCATAAATACCTTAACCCAAAAAGAGAAATAGATGTTGAAGCCTCTAAAGTACATGGTTTAACTGCAAGTAATTTAAGCGATAAGCCTGTATTCGAAGACATTTATTCAGAATTTCTTACTTACATATCTGATTCTCCATTAATCATACATAATGCACCATTCGATATTGGTTTTTTAAAAAAAGAATTTTCTTACATAAAATCTGCCAATAGTTTTTTTACCAACGAGATAATCGATAGCCTAAAACTAGCAAGAAAGATAAGTCCGGGTAAAAAAAATACATTGGATGCACTTTGTGAAAGATACTCTGTAGATAATTCTGACAGAAACCTTCATGGCGCTCTATTAGATGCAAGATTACTAGCTTTTGTATATTTAAAATTAACTATTGGTCAAAATGACTTTGCTGAATTAACATCTGAAAATAATATTAATATCAGAAATGAGGTTAACTCTAGTGAAGAATTCAAGGTGATATATGCAAGCCCAGAAGATGTTGATTTACATGATAATTATTTTAAAAAATCAAACTAATTTTTTTAACCTATCTTTTTGTCGTTGCCAATCCTTATTTTTTTGATCTTCTCTTTTATCGTGTAGTTTTTTTCCTTTTGAGAGGGCAATTTCGATTTTAATTAATCCATTTTTTGAGTAAATTTTCAAAGGTACTAATGTTAGTCCTTTTTGACTTATTTGCCCATCTAACATATTTATTTCTTTTCTATTCAAGAGTAGTTTCCTATTAGCTGTCGGATTCTGTAAATCCGAATAATTTTTAGCACTTAGTGGTTTTATATGTGCATTATTTAAATATACTTCACTTTTTTTGATGGAAATATAGCTCTCTGACAGTTGGCCGTTACCGGATTTGAGGCTTTTAACTTCCCATCCAGCAAGCATCATACCAGCTTCAATTTTCTTAATAAAAGCATATTTAAATGCTGCTTTCTTGTTGTTGCATAAGACATTCATAAAACTTTCTTCTTCAGGTATAATCTGATTATAGCATAAAGGAGTTGTGTCATTTCTAATAAGAGACTTTCAATTCATGGCCAATGGTCATCAAAAATACTATTTATATTTGCTGCAACAGGCTCTGCTGTTGGTTTAGGTAATATTTGGAAATTCCCATGGATGACGGCTGAAAGTGGGGGAGGTGCATTTGTTCTTATCTATGTCTTGAGCGTTATTTTTCTTGCTTTGCCTATTATGGCAGCAGAAATCCTTATTGGTAAAAGGGGTAAACAAAACCCAATTAATAGCATGAGAACATTATCATATGAATCTAGTTATTTTTATAAAAATCAAACTGATAAAAATCTCAAACGAACAATTAAAGTGAAAGAAAGCTTTAAAGATAAAGAAATATTTTCAAACTGGGAATTAGTTGGCTGGATGGGGATTTTAGCAGGCATATTTATCTTATCCTTTTATAGTGTAATTGCAGGCTGGACAATCTCTTATATCCTTAAATCGATAACTGGATCATTTACATTGATTACTGCAGCTGGATCAAGTTCAAAGTTCCAGGCATTTATTTCTGATCCTGAAAAGCTAATCTTGTGGCATACAATCTTTATGATTTTAACATGTTATATAGTATCAAAAGGTGTGAAAAGCGGCATAGAGAAAGCAATTAAATTCTTAATTCCGGGATTATTTTTAATATTAATAGGTTTGGCGATTTATGCATCTTCACTGTCTGGCTTTTCTGAGGCTATGACATATTTTTTCATTGCAGATTTTGAAAAAATTAACAGCTCAGTTGTATTATCAGCCATGAGCATGGCTTTTTTTTCTTTAAGTATAGGAATGGGCTCCTTGATGGTTTACGGGTCATATCTCCCTGATGATACTTCCATATTTCAAGTTAGTTCCGCTGTAGCATTCTCTGACACGCTTGTAGCTATTTTGGCAGGTATAATAATATTTCCTATTGTTTTCACATATAATTTAGATCCTAATACTGCTGGTCCAGGACTGATATTTGAGACACTGCCTATTGCCTTTGGAGCTATGCACTACGGTTCAATTATATCAGCAGCTTTTTTCATATTATTGTTTTTTGCGGCTATAACATCATCTATTTCTCTAATTGAACCAGCAATTACTTTTGTTGTAGAAAAATATTATGTATCAAGATTATATGCAACGAATGTACTAGGTGTCGTCACATGGGTTCTAGGGATATTTACAGTACTTTCATTTAATAGCCTTTCAGATTTTACATTTTTTGGTATGACTATTTTTGATAACTTAGACTATTTAACTTCTAAAATTATGTTACCTCTTGGCGGGTTGCTAATGGCGTTATTTGTTGGCTATGTAGTAAAAAAATCATTTGTACTACAAGAATTAAATTCAAATACAATGCTCATTCAATTTTGGTTTATAATACTCAAAATATTATCACCTTTATTATTAGTCTTGATATTTATCCAAGGGATTTTATAAGTATGAAAAAAATTTATAAAGAAGAAGAAATTAATGTCAGCGTCCCAATAATTTTTAATCTTATAAATAATATCGAGCAATACCCAAACTTCCTACCTTGGTGTACTAAAACTGAAGTTACTAATGAATTTGAGAATATTAATATTGGAAAAATCTTTATTTCAAAAAGTTTTATTAATTGGAGCTTCTCTACAAAGAATACTGTGGAACAAAATAAATCTATTTCTTTGTCATTAATCGATGGACCTTTTGATGAGCTTGATGGACGATGGTTATTCAAAAAGATAGATGATAACAATACACATGTCTCTCTTGAGATTAATTATAAATTTAAAAATTCCTTAATTGAATTATCAATTGAACCTATATTCACCACTATTATGAATTCAATACTTGAATCTTTCATCGACCAAGCTTTTAAGATTAAATATAATGATTGAAGTCATAGTTTGTAAAGCTACTAATGATTACCATGCAGAGCACCTTATATTAAACGAAGGAACAACGCTTCATGAATTAATTACCAAGGTATTTAAAATGAATGCTGAGACCGTTAAAGTAGGTGTTTATGGAAAACTCAAAGAACTTAGTTATACACTTAAGGATAAAGATAGGGTAGAATTTTATGAGGACATAGTTACAAGTCCTAAAATTGCACGTAAAAAGAGAAAATTGTAAATGGCTGCTCAAAACACTAAAGATGATAATATTAACAAGCTCAAAGAGGCTGGGTTAAAAGTAACTCATTCTCGTTGTAAAATATTAGAACTCTTTCAATCCTCACCTGACGAGCATTATACGGCAGATAAACTCAAAGATATGTTATCAGATAGCGGGGAGACAATTGGTTTAGCAACCATATATAGAGTTCTTACTCAGCTTGAAATGGCAGATTTAATTCAAAAAAATAATTTCGATGATAATCAGTCAGCATATGAAATAAAAAAATCACATCATGACCATTTGATATGCACTAAATGTGGAAATATAATTGAATTTGTGAATTCTGATTTAGAAAAACTTCAGGAACGTATCTCAAAAGAATATAATTTTACATTAGAATCCCACGTGATGACGCTTTTTGGCAATTGTAATAGTCAAAACTGCAAAAATCAAAATAAAACTAAATGAAGCTAAGACTTGTTATCGTATCTTAGTTTTTTAGACAACATCTTAAAATAATCATAGTCATATGGATGTATAATTTGAAGTTGTCTTGAAGCTTTCTTTATCGAAATCGTATCTGGATTTTTTATCGTTAAATTATTGGCGCCATCAAATGTCACTTGAGAATCTAAAATAGATTTTTTATTTAATTTAATTGTAATTTTGTCAGTATTATTAATTATAACAGATCTCTGTCCATATGAATGAGGAGCTATTGGTACTATACAGATAACATTTGATTGCGGACTGACGATAGGACAACCATTTGACATAGCATACGCTGTGGAACCAGTTGGTGTCGAAATAATAATTCCATCGGATCTTTGTTTATTTATAAGATTCTGATTAACATAGATATCCATTTCTATCATTTTAAGTTTACCAAAATTATTTATAACAATATCATTCAATGAAATAGATTTATAACTAGAATTATTAGATATTACAGAACCAGATAACATTGTCCTTTTGTCTACAATATAATTACCATCAAGTATTTCAAGTATTTTTGACTGAAAATGTTTTTTATCTAGATCAGCTAAGAATCCGATTCTTCCAAAATTAAGGCCTAGTACAGGAAGAGCTTTTTTATAAGCGTATTTTGAAGCAGAGATAAAAACACCATCACCACCTATTGATAACACAAGATCGTATTTTTTTTTATTTGTGCTGTTACTTTTGAATTCAATAGCATGTATATCAACGCAAGAGCATTTCTTTGATAAATATTTTACAATATCTTTTGTCTCCTTTTTTTTAAGAAACGTAGATGATGTGTAGATTAAAATCTTTTTAAATTTTTTCAATACTATCTCCCATGCGCATAATAGTAATGTATTATAAATACATATGTCTAACTTTACAGAAGAATTAAAAAAAATGCATGTTTTCTTTACAAAACATAAGCTCTCTCTTACTACAGCAGAGTCGTGTACAGGAGGTTTTATC
The DNA here is from genome assembly GCA_029979505.1 of bacterium. Classification (GTDB taxonomy): domain Bacteria; phylum Pseudomonadota; class Gammaproteobacteria; genus CACLCV01. The sequence continues at coordinate 71,975 of JAPOHH010000001.1, forward strand.
TCTAAGTCAATAACTGATTTTTCAGGCTCATCAAAATACTATAAAGGCTCCATAATAGCTTACTCAAATGAGGTAAAAATAAATCTTTTGGGTATATCTGAAGATTTACTCCAGACCCATGGAGCTGTCTCTGAGAGAGTTTCAATTGAGATGGCATCTGGATTATTAAGAGTTTTGAAATCCGATGTTGCTTTATCAGTCACTGGTATAATGGAAAAAAACGATGACTATTCTCGCAAAGAACCTCAGGTATTCATCACAGTAAAATCAGCACATAATCAAACGACTTCTTTTTATGAACTTAATGGAAATAGAGAAGATAATCGTGAAAAAACAGTATATTTTGCTTTTAATTGTTTAACCGATTTCATTAACAAAAATTACTTGCTATCATAGATTATTCAAAAGTTCACCTGAGGAGAAATATGGAAGAGAATACACAAAAAGCATTAGATTCAGCTATAAGCCAAATCGAAAAAGAACACGGAAAAGGCGCATTAATGAAATTAGGTGCGGGATCTGCTTATCCTGACATCGAATCCATATCAACAGGTTCACTAACTTTGGATACAGCATTAGGAATAGGTGGATTACCTAAAGGAAGAGTTGTTGAAATATATGGTCCTGAATCATCTGGGAAAACAACTATGGCCTTACAAGTTATTGCTCAAGCACAAAAACAAGGTGGAACTGCTGCATTTATAGATGCTGAGCATGCATTAGACCCAAAGTATGCGGAAAATTTAGGCGTGAACATTGATGAACTGTTATTATCTCAACCTGATTCTGGTGAGCAAGCTTTAGAAATTGCAGATACACTTGTTCGTTCAGGTGCTATATCTACGCTCGTGATAGATTCTGTTGCTGCACTTACACCTAAAGCAGAAATAGACGGAGATATGGGAGATTCTCATATGGGTTTGCAAGCTCGTTTAATGTCTCAAGCTCTAAGAAAATTGACTGCTAATATTAAAAAATCAAACACATTATTAATATTTATTAATCAAATTAGAATGAAAATAGGTGTGATGTTTGGAAGTCCAGAGACCACAACAGGTGGAAATGCATTAAAATTCTATTCATCTGTAAGAATGGATATAAGAAGGGTAGGTGCAATTAAGCAAGGTGATGAAATAATTGGCAACGAAACAAGAGTCAAAGTTGTTAAGAATAAAGTTGCCCCACCATTTAAGATTGCAGAATTTGATATTTATTACGGACAAGGTGTTTCCAAAGAATCTGAATTAATTGATTTAGGCGTAAAGCATAACATCGTTGATAAGGCAGGCGCATGGTACAGCTACGGTAGCGAGAGAATTGGTCAAGGAAAAGAAAATTCTCGTATTTTCTTAAAAGATAACCCAGAAATTGCTAAAGAAATTGAAGATAAAATTATTGCATCAACAACAGGCAAAGAGGTTATGAAAGAAGATAATAACGAAGATGCCAAAGAATCTGAATAGCGACATTACAAAACTTATTACAAAATATTTAAGCATCAGGGAACATTCAAAGTTAGAGCTTAAAACAAAACTCTCGTCTAAGGGTTTTGAAGATAGTGAAATAGTAGAATGTTTACATGAATTTTCCCTTAAAAATATTCAATCAGATGATAGATTTACAGAAGAGTTTATTAGATCACGATTAAAAAAGAATAAAGGTCCTAGATTGATTTCATCTGAATTATCAGCAAGAGGAATATCAGATACATTGATTAATGAAAAACTTTTTGAAATATCAGACGATATTTGGCTTAGTGGCGCCTTAAGCGCTCTAGAAAAAAAAATAAATAACGCACCACTTTTAGATATGAATGATAAAAAAATATATTCTTTTTTAATTGGTCGAGGCTTTGATCATAAAATGATAAAATATGCCTTAAATGAATACAAAAATGAACGTTAAAAAACTCTTTATAGATTATTTTAAAAATAAAGGACATATAGAGTATCCGTCTAGTCCTCTAATTCCAAATAATGATAAATCTTTATTATTTGTTAATTCAGGTATGGTTCAGTTTAAAGATATTTTTTTAGGCAACGTAAAACCAAAAGACAAAGCAATTGTATCTTGTCAGAAATGTATGAGAGCAGGTGGTAAACATAATGATTTAGATAATATTGGATTTACTACCAGACATCATTCTTTTTTTGAAATGCTAGGAAATTTTAGTTTTGGTGATTACTTTAAAGAGACTGCTATTGAGTATGCATGGGATTTCCTTACAAACCATCTTAATCTTGATAAAGAAAAACTCTATGTGTCTGTTCACGAATCTGATGAAGAATCAAGGAAGATATGGATAGAAAAAATTAATATTCATCCTGAAAAAGTTCTTGTCTTAGGTGATGAAGACAATTTTTGGCAAATGGGTGATACAGGACCTTGTGGACCCTGTTCTGAAATATACTATGATCTTGGTGACAAATACGATGGAGTACTTCCAACACATGGAGACCCTAAAGATCGATACATAGAAATATGGAATCTTGTATTTACACAATATAATAAAACCTCAGATGGTGAGCTTGAGGAGCTTCCTCAAAAGTGTGTTGACACAGGAATGGGCTTAGAGAGAATACAAGCCATTGTAGAGGGTCTATCAGATAATTATGACTCCTCATTATTTTATGAATTAAATAAGTTTATTGATTCTAAAATTAAACTTAATGGTAAATTAAAATATGTTAATAAAATATTATTGGATCACATACGCGCTTGCTGTCATCTTATAAATGATAACGTAATACCAGATAGGGAGGGTAGAGGTTATGTATTAAGAAGAATACTGAGAAGATCTTCTCGTTTCTTATATAAACATAATATTAAAGAGCCATTTTTATATGAATGTTCGGAAGTCGTCTGTAATATAAGTAATGATTTTCCTGATCTTAAAAAAAATATAAATAAGATTTCCGAAACTATCAAAACAGAAGAAATAAAATATCTCAAAACTCTAGGCAAAGGCATAGATATGATTGATGAACATTTAAAAAATAATAATAAACTTGATGCTGATATGATATTCACACTATATGATACCTATGGTTTTCCTTATGAAATTACAGAGGAGATAGCTTTAGAAAAGAAAATAACTCTCGATAAAGATGGTTATGAAAAATTAATGTTAGCTCAGAAAGAAAGAGCCAGAGGAAGTAAATCATTTAAAGATAAGGTGGTTTTTAAATTAGATACTGATTATCAAACTAACTTCATTGGATATGATAAAAACAATGAAAAAGGGAAAGTTGTAGCAATTTATAATCATGATAATGAAGTTAAAATTGCTTCATCTATTGATGAAAAATACTCTATAATTTTGTCTGATACATGCCTTTACCCTGAAGGTGGTGGTCAAGTATCTGATATAGGATTTATATCATCAGCTAAATCTGTATTAAAGGTGTTAGACGTACAAAAAATTAATAATATTATTATTCATGAATGTCTTTTGATATCAGGTGAATTTCAATTAAATGATGATGTAATAACAAGTTATGATGAAGTTTATAGAAAGAAAGTTACATGTAATCATTCGTCGACACACCTTTTACATTATTATCTTAGAAAATTTTTAGGATCCCATGTTCAACAAAGAGGATCATCAGTTTCAGAAACTGGATTCAGATTTGATTTTACTCACAACAACCCATTGACCCACAATGAAATAAATAATATAGAACTATCAATTAATAATGAAATTAATCAATCATTTTCTACTAAATCTAGGATGCTAACTTACGATAAAGCTATTGAATCTGGAGCTCTCGCTTTTTTTGAAGAAAAATATGAGGATAATGTTAGAGTAATTAGTATTGGAAAAGATTCAGTTGAATTATGCGGTGGTACACATGTTAAAACCACTTCTGAGATTGGTGCTTTTAAAATAGTGAATCAATCTAGTGTTGCAAATGGAATAAGACGAATTGAATGTGTAACTGGTCCATATGTAGTCAATTATCTAAACCAAAATATTTCTATTCTAGATAAGGTATGCGAGGAGTTTCAAGCATCTCCTGATAATATTATTAATAAAATAAGTTCGTTTAAAAAAATTAATAAAGAACTTAAGAAAAAAAATGCACTTTATTCAAAAGACTATTTAACTAATTTATTTTCAACATATAAAACTATACAAATAAAAGATAATCTCTCATTGTATATCGAAGAGCTTAATGATGTTGATGCTGATGAAGTAAAGCTGTTGTCAGATATAATCAAATCAAAAAATAATAAATGCATTTCTTTTTTGATTACCTCTTTAGAGAATGTCATTTATTGTTATATTTCTGTTTCTAAAAATATTCTTTCTAGATATAATGCGAAACGATTATCAAAAGATATCAATGATAAATTTTCAGGTAAAGGTGGAGGAAGTGAAACTTTTTCTACATGTATTCTCAATGATGTAAATATTGATAATCTTAAAGATTATTTAAAAAAAATAACACAATGAAACTAATTGTAAAAAAATTTGGAGGCACATCGGTTGCAACTCCTGCAAAAATAAAAAGAATTGCAAAAAAAATAGCATCAGAATCCGCAACACAAAAAATTATTGTTGTTTTATCTGCAATGGGAAAAACAACTGATCATTTAGTTTCTCTTGCTAAAAAATGTTCAAGAAGTCCTGATTCAAGGGATTATGATTTATTAGTTTCGTCTGGTGAGCAAGTAAGTATATCTTTATTATCTATGGCCTTGAAGGATTTAGGTGTTGATTCAGTTGCATATACAGGATGGCAGGCTGGAATTAAAACAGATAATTCACATACCTCAGCTAGAATAATGAGTATAAATGCAAATAAAATAAAAAAAGATTTAAGGAAAAAAAAGGTTGTTATTGTTGCAGGCTTTCAAGGTATCAATAATGGAGCAATTACCACACTAGGTAGAGGAGGTTCCGATACCTCTGCTGTTGCAATTGCTGCAGCTCTAAAAGCTGCTGAATGCCAAATATTTACTGATGTAGATGGTGTATACACAACTGATCCAAGAGTGTGTGATACAGCAAGGAAAATTGATGTTGTTACCTATGAGGAAATGCTTGAAATGTCAGGTCTAGGATCAAAAGTGTTACAATTAAGATCAGTAGAGTTTGCAAGTAAATATAATGTCCCTGTTAGAGTTATGCATGCGCATAAAGAAGGAATAGGTACTTTGATTAAAAAGGAGGATAAAAACGTGGAAGACGCATTAATATCGGGTCTAGCATTCACTAAAGATGAGTCAGAAATCATGATTAGAGGAGTTAAAGATTCTCCTGGTATAGCTGCTTCTATACTTGGTCCAATTGGTGAAGCTGATATAGAAGTTGATATGATAGTTCAAAACGTTGGCTCAAATGGTCTAGCAGATTTTACATTTACAGTCAGTAGAAAAGACTTCAATAAAGCTATACAAGTTATTGAAAAAAATAAGAAAAAAATGAATTATGAAGAAGTATCTGCTACTAAAAATATAGTTAAAGTTTCTTTAGTTGGCGTGGGCATGAGATCGCATGCAGGTATTGCAGGACAAATGTTTACATGTTTGGCCAAGAAAAAAATTAATATTAGGATGATTTCAACATCTGAAATTAAAATTTCTGTTGTTATTGACCAAAAAAACCTAGAAAACGCTGTAAAGGCGTTACATAATGAATTTAAGCTAGAAAGGAAATAATCTGGCTACATAAGGAGGGGGTACCATGCTTATCTTAACTAGGCGTGTAGGAGAGGCTTTAATGGTCGGAGATGATACTAAGATTGTTGTTTTAGGGGTAAAAGGCAGTCAAATTAGATTAGGTATCAATGCTCCAAAAGATGTTAAAGTTCATAGAGAAGAAATTTACGAAAAAATTAACGAAGATTCTTCTGAAACTGCTACAAAGTAATCAAGGAAAATACATGGAGAAGTGGCTGAGTGGCTGAAAGCGGCACCCTGCTAAGGTGTTATAGGGTTTTTCCCTATCGAGGGTTCGAATCCCTCCTTCTCCATGTAGTTCATGATATAGTAGATTTTAAAAGGGAGATATAGTAGATTTTAAAAGGGAGATAAGATTATGAAGCAAATATTGATAAAATATCTTAGTTTATTGTTTTTTATAGGATTTATTGTAAATACATCATACGCTGGAGGCAAAGAGAGCAAATCATCTAACTTAATGATGGCTTCAGATTATTATGGATCATATTCAATATCATTGGGCCAGCTTGATTGGAACAAGAATAGTAATACAGCAGACACTGAACCTATGCTCTACCAACCTATTTCGGTAGACGGCTGGTTGGGGAAAAAACTTAGTCAATATACAGAAGGGGTATTAAGCTTTAAATATACTTATTATGGACGCTCTGGCAACACAGAGCAGGCAGAAGACGATGCTCTAAGACAGGCTTTAAATGCCAATCTTTTACATCTTAGACATTACAATAGCTCTACAAGTTTTATTAACCTTGGGTATGTTTTTTCCGAAGAGAATGAAAACAACAGCTCTAATGGTAATATGAATAGTTATATAGCAAGTGGGGGTCTAGCAACTGAATCTATGATTTTTGAATTAGGCATTGCTTCTACAGCTACAGAAACTCTTAGCTTGTATGCTGATGAGATAGTTTATTACAATTTTAGTTTTAAATTACCAATAACAAACAGAATCAATTTAGTAGCTTCAAAGCATTATTCAGAATATGAAAGAAAACTTCAAAACCTAACTTACGACGGTGAGGAAATGGATATATCAGGTCTAAAAGTTACTTATGACTTGAATAACTCATTTATTACTCTAGGTGGTGACAGATATACTGTTAAAAATGACTCAAGCCCTGAGAACACCGGCGGCAGCGTCTATTTTTCATGGACAGTACCTTTTGGTAAATTGCCAAATAGTAGAACAAGCTTCATATTAGATAACCGACCAGCGGTAGACAGGGTAATAGGATTTGGTTCAGCGCTTAATTAAGAAGTAGATTTTGAAAGTTTCTTAAAAGCGCTTAATGCTCTTTCTCTAGTAATAGATAAATCTACAATTGGATACGGATAATCACTACCAAGCTTAACTCCATATTCTATTAAACTTTTATCATCAAGTTCACTAGGTAAATGTATGTATTTATTAGGTATATTTTTTAATTCTGGAACATATTTTCTAATATAATCTCCATCTGGATCAAATTTTTTACTTTGTGTTACAGGATTAAATATCCTGAAGTAGGGGGCAGCATCTGCTCCAGTACCTGCCACCCATTGCCAACTTGCAGAATTACTTGCGATATCTGCATCAACAAGCGTGTCCCAGAACCATTCCTGACCATATTTCCAATGTATCAATAGGTTTTTTACAAGAAAAGACCCAACTATCATCCTTACTCTATTATGCATATAACCTGTTTCATATAGCTGCCTCATGCCTGCATCAATTATTGGGTATCCAGTCATACCTTTTTGCCAGCTTTTTAGATGATCCTGATTATCTAACCATTTAAAATTATCAAATTTTTTTTGAAGGTTTGTATCCACCAAATGAGGGAAGTGGTAGAGTAAATGGTAAGAGAATTCTCTCCAAACAAGTTCTTTATAAAAAACTTCCGCATCTTCTGTTTTTATTTTTTCAACAGATTTAGCAATTTCTCTAATTGATATTTCACCAAATCGTATATGTGCGGATAACATTGATGTATGCTGCTTATCAGGCCTGTTTCTTCCTTCTGAGTATCCATTCAGCCCATCTGACAGAAAAACTTTTAATTTTTTCTGAGCGCCAGCTTCCCCTGGAGTCCATTCACTAAGCAGTTTTTGATGCCATTTTTCTGTCTTTATAGTTGAATCCAAAATTTTTGAGATTTGTTCGTTATACTTACAATCAATAAAATCAATTTCTTCAGTATTATAGTTAAATAATTCATACGTCATGTCCTGATATTGTTGTTTATAAAATGGGGTATAAACTTTAAATGGAGTAGCATCTTTTTTAAGTGTATTCTGTGGATTTTTTAGTAAGCATGAATGAAATGTTATGCAATTAACATCATGATTTTTAACAATATTTTTAATATCATTATCTTGATTTATATCATCTTTTAAATAACGTGCATTCCAAAGAATTTCTTTGATTCCATGATTGTTCACTAAATCTAACAATACCTTGTTAGGTTCGCCCTCAAATAATGCCAGGCTACCTTTTAACGATTTATCCAATGATATTAAGCTTTGTTTAAGCCACCATTTGCTTGCAGAGCCTAATGAAGTAAAGGGGTCATAGATATAAATAGGAAGGACTTTGCGTTTATTTTCTATACAGTAATTTATGACTGCATTATCAGATACCCTAAGATCATTTCTAAACCAAATGATACTCTTTACCATACATATTCTCCTTAATTAAAGACTCGTAAATCATTTACTAAAATAAAGATTATCAAAGCTATTAAGGATTATCATCTATTTTATTGTTAGGTGTATAATAAGGCATGACTATAAATCTAGAATATTTAGCGCTAATTGTCCTCATATCTATAAACCTTTATTTATTGTTTAAACTTACTAAAAACACAAAAGAAAACAATAATTTAAATAATAATTATGATAAATCACTTGAGAATTTAAAAGACTCTATTTTACAACTTGAGCAGACAACATGTAAAAGCTCAGACAACATGAATGAGATGTATACTTTGCTCACAAAAGGAGGCTCGGTAGCTGGTAAATTTGGTGAAATTAATTTAAAAGTTATCCTTGAAAGCGCTGGATTTAAAAAGGGTGTGAACTATGATGAGCAGAAAGGTATAGGCGGATCTATACCTGATGTAATTGTGAAATTGCCTGATGGCAAGAAAGTAGTAATTGATTCTAAAGTATCCTTATCTGATTATAGCGAGTATTTGAAGGCAAATGATCAATTAAACAAAGATAACTTCTTCAAAAAGCATCAAAACTCTGTTAAAAATCATTTAAAGTCATTAAGTTCGTCTAATTATAGGACTTTATTTAATGATGAATCTCTTGACCTCATTGTAATGTTCATGCCAATTGAAGGTGCATATATTCTTGCATGTGACGAAGATATGATTAAAAAAGCAGCTAATGAAAAAATTGCTATTGTTGGACCCACAACTTTAATTGCTATTTTGCAGATAATTTCAAGAGTATGGAGCAGTAAAAAACAATCTGAAGCAACTAATCTCATCATTTCAGCTGCCACCGAAATCTACGATAAAACAAGATTAGTTGGAGATGCATTTGAAGATCTTGAGAAGTCATTGGAGTTAGCAAATAAGTCGATTGATTCAGGCAAAAAGAGAACGCAAAATCTTGTTAACAAAGTTGAGAAAATGCGTACAATAGGTGGCTTAGAACCAACTAAGAATATTTCTGATAAACTCAGAGTTATTGATAAGGATTAATGCGCTGATAGCTCAGTTGGATAGAGCACGAGCCTTCTAAGCTTGGGGTCGGGGGTTCGAATCCTCCTCAGCGCGATAGTTTTACAAAATAAAATATGACATCGTTACAGTATATTAAGACATTGGAGGTCTAAAATGAGTATAAGTCCAATTCTAGTTATTATTTCCGTATGGAGTGGAATAATAATTTTTTTCTCAGCAGTTGTTGCTCCTACAGTTTTTAAATCTTTGGGTGAGAGAGAAGCAGGAGTTTTTCTAAGAGCATTCTTTCCCAAATATTATAACTTCGGTATTTTCCTTGGAATAATAGGCTTAATTTATATATATTTCATGAGTGAAAAAGATTCATTGCTATTAATTATGATAGCGATTATGACAATACTCACAATCTCAGGAAAACTGATGATTCCCATAATCAATAATGCGAGAGATTCATCAAATGAAAAGTCGTTTAAAACATATCATTTAATCAGTGTATTAATGAATGTTGTAACACTTATCATTGGAGTAATCCTCATAGGAATATATATATAATGTCATATAAAACAATTATTTCAGAGAAAGACCTAAAAAATAATATTACTAACAAAGATTTTATTATTTTTGATACTCGTTGTGACATCAAAGATAGAGGCTACGGCATTGACTCATATACTGAGGGACATATAGAGAACTCGATCTTTGTGGATGTAGATACTGATTTGGCAAGTGAAAAGCAACAAGGTACCGGTCGTCATCCTTTGCCTGATGTAGAAACATTCTGTGAAAAGCTATCACATTGGGGAATGGATAATAACAAGCAAGTTGTTGTTTATGACGATGCAGGTGGTGCGTTTGCTGGAAGATTATGGTGGATGATGAAATGGTTAGGCCACGATAATGTTGCTGTCTTAGATGGAGGACTAAACTCATGGGTTAAAAATGGCAATAAATTGATTACTTCACCAACAATCTTTGAAAAATCATATTTTGAACCCAAGGTGAATAATCAGTTAATTGCATCTTTAAAAGATGTAGAGGAAGCTCAATATGCAATGAATACCATCCTTATAGATGCTCGCTCAAAAGAGCGATATGAGGGAATAAGCGATCCTGTTGATCCAATTGCTGGTCATGTTCCTGGTGCAATATCGCATCCATTAGGCACTAACTTGGATAGAAAAGGAAACTTCAAAACAAAACAGGAGTTGAAGCATAATTTTGACAAGATTTCTAATGAGTTAAAACAAAAACATATTATATCAATGTGCGGATCAGGTATAACTGCATGCCATAACATTCTAGCTCTTGAGTTGATAGGTGTAAAAAACGTTAAATTATATGTCGGTTCTTGGAGTGAATGGATTACTGATCCCGAAAGAAGCGTTGTAACAATTAAACCTAGCTAACCTTTTTGTATTTTTTTGAAATATATTCCTCTATTAACCTTATAAAGTCATCTCTAATTCGATCACCTTTTAATGTAGTTACCTTCTTCCCGTCTATGAAAACAGGTGCGCTTGGCGATTCATTCGTTCCAGGTAAACTTATGCCTATATTTGCATGTCTTGATTCTCCGGGTCCATTTACTATACAGCCCATGACAGCAATGTTAATATTTTCCACACCAATATATTTAGTTTTCCACTCTATCATATTGTTATCTATATGATTATTTATGTCTTTTGTAAGTTCAATAAAGTAGTTACTTGAAGTCCTACCGCATCCTGGGCATGAAATGACTTTAGGCTTGAATTGTTTTAAATTTAAGCTAGATAGAATATCTTTACAAACTTCTACTTCTTTTGTTCGAACACCCATTTTATCCGGTGTTAAAGATACCCTGATCGTATCGCCTATACCCTTATTTAGCAATATAGATAATGCAGCTACGGAAGAAACTACAGCGTTATCTCCCATTCCCGCTTCAGTTAGTCCTAAGTGAAGAGGGTATTTACATTTTGTGGCTATATCGCTGTATACATCAACTAACTGAGATACAGATGAAACCTTGCAAGATAATATAATTTTATCGGAACGCAATCCTAACTTTTCAGCATACTTTGCAGATTTTAGGACAGATTGTATTAAGCCTTCTTTAATTAAACTCTCATAATTATCACTTTTTTTACCATTGATAATGGTATCCTCAAGATACTGTTTACTCAAACTACCCCAGTTACCACCTATACGAATTGGTTTGTCGTTCTTTATTGCAATTTCTATAATCTCTGCAAAGTTATCATTAAATTTATTTGAACTACCAACATTACCAGGGTTTAGACGATACTTGTCTAGTATTGCAGCAGTCTCAGGATAAGACGACAATAACGTGTGAGCGTTATAATGAAAGTCTCCAATAATAGGTAAAATATAATTAGATTTATATAATATATCTTTGATTTTTATGATATTTTCAGCACTTTTTTCGTTATTTACTGTTACACGAACCAATTCTGAGCCAGAATCATACAATGCCTTTATCTGATTAGCCGTAGCTGTAATATCCTCAGTCGGCGTATTAGTCATGGATTGGATTCTTATTGGTTCTGTTGAACCTATAATTACACCTCCCACGTTAACGTTATATGTATCTCGTCTTTGTTTCATTGATGTTATTATAGTCAATAGTAGTTCATGTTTACAGATAGAGAAAAAATAATAATTAATAGCCTTGTGGAAGAGTATATATCCACAGGTGAGCCTGTTAGCTCAGAAAAATTACTGTCAAAATCAAAATTGAACTGCAGCACTGCTACTATTAGAAAAGATCTTAATAACCTCGAATCAGTTGGATTTTTAGAAGCAACGCATACTTCATCTGGACGGATACCAACTGTTAGAGGATATAGATACTATATTGATCATAGTCTTATTAGAAAACCTTTATCTATTGAAGAGCAAACTGCTATCAAAAATTTAATAAATTCCGATATAGATAAAAACAATATATTATCTTCCACCACTGAACTAATATCAGAAATTTCTGATTTTGCCGCTGTTATTGGGTCGTTAGATATCGATAAAAAAATATTTCTAAAATTAGAAGTACATAAACTCTCATCCACAAAGGCATTAGCAGTTGTTATCATGGATAATAATCACATCGATAATAAAATTATTGATATAAGTAATTTTAAACTTAGTAAACTTCATACTTGCGTTAACTACCTTAATGAAAACTTTTCAGGTATTGAGCTTAAAAGTATCCCTAAAATGCTTACAAATAGCTTGGAACGTATACGAGGCGAGATAGATACTGCACTAAAAGTGCTCAACAACTTCATGTATCCAGATGTAGATGATTTTCTTATTAGGGGGCAGAGAAAATTAGTTGACTCAAAAGAGTTTTATGACATCGATAAAGTAAAAAATTTAGTTGAATTATTTGAGAAAAAACAAACTCTTAGAGAAATATTAACAAATTGTTTATCTAATGAAAGTATCCAGATATATATCGGGAACGAGTCAGGTAGTGAGTTATTAGCGGATTGCAGTGTGATATCTGCCCCATACAAAAAAAATAATGAAACAGTCGGAGTTCTTGGGGTAATAGGACCAAAGAGAATGAATTATCAAAGAATTGTGGAGATTGTGGATTTTACTGCTAAAATATTCTCGAAAATCTAAGAGGGTGATATGTCAGATAAAAACAAGATGAAAAATGAAGATAATTCAGAAGAGAAGGTTTCTAAAGTTAATGATGAGGATGATTCATTAAAAGATGAGCCAATCGAGAAATCATTCGAAGAAAAATATGCTGAAACTTACGATGCTCTTTTAAGAGCAAAGGCAGAAGTAGAAAATATAAAAAAAAGATCAGAAAAAGAAATAAGCAATGCATACAAATTTAGTACTGAAGGAATTTTTCTTGACCTAATACCTATTTTTGAATCTCTTGATATTGCTGTTATGCAAGATAGCAAAAATAGTAGTCTTGAGAGTCTTCAAGAAGGCAATAAGCTTCTTAAAAATATGTTTGACACATTTCTAGAAAAAAACTCACTCGAAGTAATAGATCCTATAAATCAAAAATTTGATCCAAACCTCCATCAAGCTATCAAAACTGTTACAAATGAAAAGAAAGATAACAATACAATTGATGAAGTGCTTCAAAAAGGATACAAGCTTCTAGATAGAGTTATCAAACCTGCTCTTGTCGTAGTGATTAAAAATTAATTACTTGAAAAAATACATTTAGTACATATATTACGGGTGTATTAATATCACGGGAGACAAAAAGTGGCAATTATAGGTATAGATTTAGGAACAACTAACTCATGTGTTTCCATCATGGATGGAGATAAAACAAAAGTAATCGAAAACAGTGAAGGGGATAGAACCACTCCATCATATGTTGCTTTTACTGATGATAATGAGACTCTTGTAGGTCAATCTGCAAAGAGACAAGCTGTAACTAACCCATCGAATACACTTTACGCCATCAAAAGATTAATTGGTAGAAAATTTGACGAGGATGCTGTTCAGAAAGATATTAATCTAGTCCCTTATTCGATTGTTAAGAACACAAATGGAGATGCATGGGTAGAGGCTAATGGTAAAAAAATAGCTCCGCCTGAGGTGTCTGCTAAGATACTTATGAAAATGAAACAAACAGCTGAAGATTATCTCGGTACAGATGTAAAAGAAGCTGTAATTACAGTACCCGCATACTTCAATGACTCTCAAAGACAAGCAACAAAAGATGCCGGAAAAATTGCTGGCTTAGACGTCAAAAGGATTATTAACGAACCAACCGCAGCAGCTTTAGCATATGGACTAGATAAAAACACAAATGAAAAAAAGGTTGTCGTTTATGACCTTGGTGGAGGAACATTTGATGTTTCAATCATTGAAATGACAAAAATAGATGACGAGCAGCAATTTGAAGTTTTATCAACAAGCGGAGATACTTTTTTAGGTGGTGAGGATTTTGATCTCAGACTTATTGATTACCTTGTAGATGAATTCAAAAAAGACCAAGGCATCGATCTTAAACAAGATCCTTTAGCAATACAAAGACTTAAAGAAGCAGCTGAGAAAGCAAAGATTGAATTGTCATCAAGCTCACAAACAGATATTAATCTTCCATATGTTACAGCAGATGCATCTGGACCTAAGCATATGAATCTTAAATTAAGTAGAGCTAAATTAGAGTCTTTAGTGGATGACCTCGTTCAAAAAACTTTAGAACCTTGCAAAACAGCTTTGAAAGACGCGGGAATTTCTGTCAGTGATATTGGAGAAGTTATTCTTGTTGGTGGGCAAACTCGTATGCCTAAAGTCCAAGAGACTGTCAAAGACTTTTTTAATAGAGAGCCTAAAAAAGATGTTAACCCTGATGAGGCAGTTGCAATGGGAGCTGCTATACAGGCAGGTGTTTTAGGTGGAGATGTTAAGGATGTGTTGTTACTGGATGTAACCCCACTTACACTTGGTATTGAGACAATGGGCGGAGTTAGAACTCCACTAATTGACAAAAATACCACCATACCAACTAAAAAATCTCAGGTATTTTCTACAGCAGAAGATAATCAGCCTGCTGTTACCGTACATGTTCTTCAAGGCGAGAGAGAAGTTGCTTCCGGAAATAAATCATTAGGCAAATTTGATTTATCAGACATACCTCCCGCTCCAAGAGGCACACCTCAGATTGAGGTTACTTTTGATATTGATGCAAACGGTATATTGAATGTCTCTGCAAAAGATAAAGCAACAGGTAAAGAACAGTCCATCATTATCAAAGCTTCTAGCGGTCTCAGTGAAGAAGAAATAAATAATATGGTTAAGGATGCTGAAAAACATGCAGAAGAAGATAAGAAAGTTAAAGAGCTTGTTGAAACAAAAAATCAAGCAGAAGCGATGATAAATGGTTCTGAAAAAGCTATTAAAGATCTCGGTGACAAAGCAGATAAGGGTGATGTAGAAGCTACAAATAAAGCTATTGAAGATTTAAAAGAAGCGATTAAATCTGATGATGTAGAAAAAATCAAAGAACTAACCATGAAGTTGACTGAAGTTGCAGGTAAGATTGCTCAACAAGCATATCAAGAGCAAGCTCAAGCAGATGGTAGTACGTCTCAAGCTGACACTGGGGATAACTCATCCAACACATCTAAAGATGCTGTAGATGCTGAATTTGAAGAGGTTGATGATAATAAAGATGAACCTAAAGAAAATTCTAAATAATGGCAAAAGCTGATTATTATACGCTTCTAGGCGTTTCTCGAGATGCATCAGATCAAGAGTTAAAAAAAGCTTACAAAAAGTTAGCTATGAAATATCACCCGGATCGAAATCAGGGTGATAAAGAAGCTGAAGCCAAATTTAAGGAAGTTTCAGAAGCATATGAAGTCTTAACTGACCAAAGTAAGAGACAAGCGTATGATCAATTTGGCCATGAAGGACTTGATCAGAGATTTGGTCAAAATGGAGGTTTTCAAGGAGGATCATTTAATGATATTTTCGGTGACGTATTCGGGGATATTTTTGGTGGCGGTTCAAGATCTCAAAGCCAACCAAGAAGAGGTTCAGATTTAGAGTATAGAATTGAAATTGCATTAGAAGAAGCCATCAAAGGTAAAGAGGTAAAAATGAGTGTACCTCGAAAAATTAATTGTAAGTCATGCAAAGGTACCGGAGCAAAGGACGGCACCTCAATGAAATCATGCAGCCATTGTAATGGTCAAGGGCAGGTTCGGGTTAGTCAAGGTTTTTTCTCGGTGCAACAAACATGTCCAGTTTGCAAGGGAAGAGGTTCTGTGATTGAGGAGCGCTGTACTGATTGTGGCGGTTCCGGATTTAAACAAGAAACAAAAAAACTTGCAGTAAAAATACCAGCTGGCGTTGATACCGGTGATCAAATCAGGCTTTCAGGTGAAGGTGAGGCTGGACCCAATAACGGTGTATCAGGAGATCTCTATGTAACTGTTAAAGTAAAGCCACATAAAATCTTTCAAAGAGATGGAGATGATATCTTGTGTGAAGCTCCAGTAAGTTTCACTAAAGCAACGCTTGGAGGGAAAATTATTTTACCTACATTGGATGGTAAAGTGGAGTTGACAGTTCCAGCTGGCACACAAAGTGGCAGAGCATTTAGAATTAAAAATAAAGGAGTTAAGTCGGTAAGATCATCGTATAAAGGAGATTTATACTGTAAAGTAAATATTGAAACACCTGTCAACCTAACTAAGGAACAGAAGGAATTATTGAATAAACTTGATGAATCTTTTTCTAAAAGCAAATCTAAACATAGGCCAAATGAAAAATCATGGTTAGATAGCATTAAGGAATTTTTTGACAAATGAACAGTAAGATTGCTATAAACGGATTCTTTGGAAGAATGGGGCAGTCTATTTATAATCTTTCAAAGAAAAATAAATTTAATGTCACAGTAGGTTGTGATAAGAAAGAGAAAATATCTCAAGAATCTGAAATACTATTACTGAGCGATCTATCTAGTAATCCAGAATCTTTTGATGTAGTAATAGATTTTACTCTACCTGAACCTAGCATAGATGCCGTTAAGATTTGCGAATCATTATCCAAACCAATCACTATTGGAACTACAGGATTTAATAAAAATCAGAAAGAGTATTTATTATCTGCAAGTAAAAATATTCCTCTGTTACTAGCTCCTAATATGAGCCTTGGAGTAAATGCAACTTTGAAATCAATATCTGAACTATCAAAATTATTGCCAAACTATGAGATATCTATAGAAGAAACACATCATAAAAATAAAATTGATTCCCCATCAGGTACAGCACTTAAAATAGCAGAAGTAGTTGCTGAATCACGCGATATCAAGCCAGCAGATATTAATATTAAATCATATAGAGAAGATGGTGAAATTGGCGTTCACAAAACTATATTTAAATCAGATGATGATGAAATAATAATTTATCACAATGCATATAATAGAGAAATATTTGCTCTAGGTGCTTTGGAGACCTCACAGTGGATTGCTAAACAAAAGCCAGGTTTTTATACATATCAAAATTATATGGAAGATGGCTCATGAATATAGGTGTAGTATTTCCTGGTCAAGGCTCTCAAAATAAATCCATGTTAGATACATTTGAAGACTCTGTAATATTCAATGACACTATCGATGAAGGCTCTAATATATTAGGATATGAGATTCGAAGTGTCATAACTGAAGATGATAAAATAAACAATACTATATACACACAACCTCTGATGTTGGCAGTTTCATATGCAATGTGGAAGACTTTGATAAATGAAGTAAATTTAAAAATTTCATTAGGAGCAGGACATAGTCTTGGGGAGTACACAGCACTCGTAGCTAATGGAACACTAGGGTTTAAAGAAGGCCTTTTATTAGTCAAGAAACGTGCAGAACTTATGTCAAAGGCTATGGAGAATGTAAATGGAGCAATGGCTGCAGTAATTGGACTAGACGGTTCAGAAGTTGAGCAATTATGTAAAGAAATATCAACAGATGATGCAGTTGTAGAAGCAGTAAATTATAATTGTCCAGGTCAAACTGTTATAGCTGGGCATGCATCTGCGATTGATAATATTACAACTGTATTAAAAAATGCTGGTGCAAAAATTGTTAAGAAATTACCAGTGTCACTAGCTGCCCATACAAGTTTATTACAAGATGTTTCTGGACAATTAGAAGATGAATTAAAAAATATAAAACTTTCACAAAGCTCTTTTGACATAGTACATAATTTTGATTTATCTCGAGGAGGTACACATGACGATCTTCACAAAGTTTTATCTCAGCAAGTTTGTTCACCTGTTAGATGGATAGAAACTATGGAAATATTCAAATCAAATAATATAACTCATATTATTGAAATTGGACCTGGGAACGTTCTGTCAGGTCTGATTAAACGATTTGACAAATCTGTAAATACGTACTCAACAAAAACAATTGAAGATATCAAATTAACTGCACAAGCATTATAATAATTTTATATGAAAGATAAAATAATATTAATAACAGGTGCTAATCGAGGTATAGGTCTTAACATACTTGATAAAATCTCAAAATGTGGTTATACAGTCATTGGTACTTCGCGTTCTGAGTCAGGCTTAGATGTAATATCCAATACTCTAGAAAATTCAAATGGTGAAGGTATCATTATGGATGTCACTAATCAAGATTCTATAGATAAAGCAGTAAGTATCATTAGAGATAAGTATGGTGCAGTTTATGGGCTAGTTAATAACGCAGGTATTACTCAAGATAATCTTTTAATGCGCATGTCAGAAGAAGAATGGTCTTCAGTAATTGAGACCAACTTAACGTCTTTATACAGAGTTACAAAGTCTGTTGTTAAAGACATGATGAAAGCTAGAGTTGGAAGAATAGTTAATATTGGTTCAATTGTAGGTTTAATGGGTAATGCTGGGCAATCAAATTATTCTGCAACCAAAGCAGGACTTCTAGGTTTTACTAAATCACTAGCTCGAGAACTCTCATCAAGAAATATTAATGTAAATTCTGTTTCACCAGGATTTATTGAAACAGATATGACTAAAGCGTTATCTCCAGAACAGATTGAAGCGCTAACTAAAAACATCCCTCTAGGAAGAATTGCATCGCCAGAAGAAGTATCTAATGTAATTACTTTTTTACTATCTGACGAATCATCTTACATCACAGGTGAAAATATTAATGTAAATGGCGGCTTATATATGTAAAAATACATATTATTTTAACTTAATCTAATTTAATTTTTCGGTAAGGAGAAAACAATAATGAGCAGTATAGAAGAAAGAGTAAAAGGTATCATTGTTACTCAGTTGGGGGTAAAAGCGGAAGAGGTGAAAAATGAGTCAAAATTTATAGATGATTTAGGCGCAGATTCGCTTGATACTGTTGAATTAGTGATGGCATTAGAAGAAGAATTTGAGACTGAAATTCCTGATGAAGATGCTGAAAAAATAACCTCTGTTCAAGAAGCCATAGATTACGTAAACTCAAATCAATAATGACTAAAAGACGCGTTGTAGTCACAGGTATAGGGTGCTTAACTTCTATCGGCTGCTCAAAAGATAGTTTTTGGGATTCTCTTATGAAAGGTAAGTCTGGTGCCCAAACTATTGATTTTTTAGACACAGAAAAACTTCCCGTAAAGTTTTCAGCATCAGTAAAAGATTTTGACTCTGATAAATATTTTGATAGAAAAGAACTAAAAAAAATGGATCTTTTCATGCAGTATGGTATGGCGGCTGGTATAGACGCAGTACAAGATTCAAAGATTTTAGAGTCTAATGTTGATCATAACCGCATAGGTGTTTCTATAGGTTCTGGGATAGGTGGATTACCAAATATAGAAACAACCAGGGACACCTTCCAAAAAAGCGGATCTAGAAGAATATCTCCATTTTTTGTTCCAGCAACAATTATCAATATGATATCAGGTAATCTCTCTATCAAATATGGCTTTAAAGGCCCTAATCTATCCATAGTTACTGCATGCACCACTGGAACACACAATATAGGGGAGGGTTTTCGACAAATTCAATATTCTCATGCTGACGTAATGATTTGTGGTGGTGCTGAGATGGCAACATCAGACCTAGGAATAGGAGGCTTTGCTGCAGCTAGAGCATTATCTACAAGAAATGATTCCCCAGAGACTGCAAGTAGACCTTGGGACACAGATCGAGATGGTTTCGTTCTTGGTGATGGGGCAGGTGTATTAGTATTAGAAGAACTTGAACACGCAAAAAGCAGAGGCGCAACTATTTATGCTGAATTAAATGGCTATGGAATGAGTGCTGATGCATTTCATATGACTCTACCATCAGAGACAGGTGAAGGGGCTTCTAGATGCATGACTTTAGCTTTGAGTGATGCAGAACTAAATCCTAGCGAAATTAATTACATCAATGCACATGGAACATCTACTCCTGCGGGAGATATACTAGAACTCAAAGCAGTAAAGAAAACATTTGGTGATCATTCTAAAAATATAGTAATTAATTCATCAAAATCAATGATAGGACACCTTTTGGGTGCAGCTGGCGGTGTTGAAGCGATTGTTTGTATATTATCTATAATGAACAAATCTATTCACCAAACAATTAATGTATCAAACCTTGATAATGAATGTGATCTTAATGTTAATCACAAGTCAGCTGTTGATTGTGATATCAACTATGCGTTATCAAATTCATTTGGATTTGGTGGTACAAATGGATCTTTGATTTTCTCAAAATTTAAAGATTAATTTCTAGCTTGAAAATTCAAGTACACATAAATAAAAAAACTGTTTCTATAAATGATAGAGCATTTAATTACGGTGATGGAATATTTGAAACTATTCTAGTAAAAAACAATAAACCTGAGTTAATTAATCAACATATTAATAGACTTGCGATAGGATGTGAAAGATTAAATATTAGATTTCCAGGTATAAAAATTTTAAAAGACTCTATTAAAAAATCAATAGGATTAACTAATGAGTGTATTATAAAAATTATTTATACTAGAGGGATAAGTGAGCATGGATACGGATATGATTTGTCAATTATTCCTCAACTTTACATAATTAAGAAAAAGAGAAATCTTAACATCATTAAAAAATTTATTACCCTTGGGTACTCTAAATACAATCTCTCAGATAATAGTCGTCTATCTAAAATTAAACATAATAATCGTTTAGAACAAGTATTGGGATATGCTCACAAAGAAAAAGGTGTTTATGATAACTACATCATGATGACTAAAAATCAGGAAATCATAGAATGTATAAATTCAAATATCTTCTTTTATACATATAATGGTAACTTTATTGTATACACACCTTTATTGAATTCATCAGGTGTGGACGGCATAGTCAAACAAGAAATTATACATATGTTAAAAAAGAAAAAAATTATTGTTAAAAATATAAAAATAAAAAAATCTGAAATTAACTTATTTGACGGATGCTTTATTTGTAACTCTGTAAACGGTGTTCAATTTGTTAATAAAATAAATAATCAGAGTATGAATCATGTTGAACATTTGGAAGAATTGGTAGATAAATATATATATGAATAATAAATTTATTATAGTTGAAGGAAGTGAAGGTGTTGGCAAATCATCACAAATAAAAACTATCGAAAATTATCTAATCAGTAATAAAATTGATTATATTCTTACTCGAGAACCTGGCGGAACTCAAACAGGTGAGCAAATTAGAAAAATCATATTAGATAAAAATAATGATACAAATGAGTTGTCAGACGCTTTACTTTTTTACGCTTCCAGATATGAAAATTATACTAAAAATATTTTACCTGCTCTTGATTCTGGAAAAACAGTTGTATGTGATAGATTCCACTATTCAACTTTAGTTTATCAAGGGATAGTTGGGGATAATTCTACCGTAAGAGACCTACATCATATATTCAATGAGATTTATAAAAAGACTATAGATCATGTAATATATTTTTATACAGACCCAGATGAAAGTTTGAAAAGAATTTCAAGACGATCAGTTACAGATAAATTTGAAAGTAAAGGTTTAAGCTTTCTAGAAAATATATCTAATGCATACGAAGTAGTATTCAGAAATATGAAAAATATTACAAAGATTGAAACAACCGGAAATAAAAGTGCTACAGAAAAGATTCTAGTAAAATCATTAGATGAAATATTTTTTACAAATGATTAACCAGCTTATAATTGATAATGTATCCAGAAACTATTTGATAATATCTATGAATAAAAATGATAGATATTTATCTGTGATTAATAAAATTTGTAGTGATTTAGATATAACTGTTGATTCAATAATTAATAATCCAGATATTAAATACGTTGCATTGCCCATAGTTGATAAAATCGGAAAAATTATTGATTCAGTATCTAACGAAAATATTTTACTCAATTCATATGGATTAATTGATAAAATTGATTCTAATAAAATTGGAACTGAAATTACTATCAGCCAAATACGAGAATTAATTTCTTTTACTCAGATATCAGCACACAAAAATAAAAAAATTGTAATTATTAATGATGCATCTAAAATGAACAAAGAAGCATCTTCTGCCTTGTTAAAAACTCTTGAGGAGGTCTCTTCTAATTGTACTTTTATTTTAATTTCTGATTCCTGCAACGGGATAGATGCGACAATACAAAGCAGATGCCAAAAAATCTTTATAGAAGAAAATACTAATCAAGATTATAATAATTTTAAAGATTTCTTCTACTTGAATCATTCTTTTTTGAAAAGTATTGAGTCTGAATATAATATAAGCAATCTTATAGATGATACAGTAAAACAAATTGAAGGATTACTGGGTAATACAATTGATCCCGTTGACACCTCAATCTCGTGGAGCAAGTTGTCACCAAAACTGATATTAGAGATAGTTTCACTATACGTAGTTTATGTAGTTAAAAATATATTATCATCCAGTAAAAAGATTAAAATATCTGAAAAGAATCTTAAAAAACTTAATCATATATATGAATTAATTCCTGATATTAAACAAAATATCAATATGAATATTAATTCAAAATACATCCTCAATAACTTAGCAATTGAATTAGCAAGTTAATCATAATACTATCCACATATGCAGAAAACTGATAACAATATTGTCAATTTATTTGAAAAATCAAATCCAGGATTTCATAAATTTAAGATTGCAGAATCTATGAATTTGAAAAGGGGAGGAAGTCTTTCGAATGTTGTTTTAGCATACGAGACATGGGGTAGACTGTCTAAAACTAAAGATAATGTTATAGTTATCGTTACATGCCTTAGTGCAAGTTCACATGTAGCATCAAGCTCCTCTAATCCTGCTCCGGGATGGTGGGAAGGTATGGTCGGCAATAATAAAGCCTTTGATACAGAGAAATACTATATTATCTGTATAAATTCACTAGGAAGTTGCTTTGGCTCAACGGGACCTGCATCTGTAAATGAACTTACTGGTGAACCGTACAGGCTAACTTTTCCTGAATTAACAATTGATGACATGGCGCAAGCAACAAAATTGTTACTCGATAAATTGCAGATTGATAAAGTTCATACCCTTGTAGGACCTTCTATGGGTGGCATGCATGCATTAGCACTTCTTGTGCAGAGTAGTAACTTAGTTACAAACTTAATCGCAATATCGACAGCAAGACAATCTTTGCCATATTCGATAGCAATTAGATCTCTTCAAAGAGAGGTTATAAGAAAGGATCCACTATGGAAAAATGGATATTATTCACATGAAAATCCTCCACTAAATGGTGTAAGAATAGCTAGAAAACTAGGCATGTTATCATATAGATCTGCAGATGAGTGGGCTCAACGATTTGGAAGAAAGAAATCTTCTAAAACAGAGATTACTCAAAATACATTTGGTATAGAAAATACTGGCTTTGAATTTGAAATTGAATCTTACTTGGAACATCTAGCTATAAAGTTTCAAGATGTATTTGATGCTAATTCATACTTGTATTTATCTAGAGCGATAGACTGGTTTGACTTAATTGAATATGGCTCTTCGCCTGATAAAGTTTTAGGAAATACAAGTCTTAATAACGCATTAGTATTAGGCGTAAAAACTGATACATTATTTCCCATTAATCAACAAAAAGAACTTGCAGAATGTTTGTCAAATGGGCCTACCAAAGTAATTTATAAAAGTTTAGATTGTATTCAAGGTCATGATTCTTTCCTTGTTGATATTGAAACATTTACAAAAGAAATAAAATGTTTTCTAGAAAATATTTAATTTTCTTACTTTTCATAATTGTAAATCCTGTATTTGCTGAACAATATACTGCTAATGTAATAAAAGTAATCGATGGCGACACAATTTGGGTTAAAAAAGATAACAAACATATCAAAATAAGATTAAGCTATATAGATGCACCTGAACTAAAACAAAATTTTGGCATACGAAGTAGAGATTTTTTATCTACTCTTATTCTTAATAAAAATGTCGAAGTAAATACAAATAAAAAAGATCGATACAATAGACATCTTGGTGAAATTTATATTCATAGTGCTAAGGAATCAATATTTGTAAATGCAAAAATGATAAAAAGTGGTAACGCATGGATATATAAAACATATAAAAAAAATCCTTATCTGAATAATCTTGAGAACTATGCTAGAGTAAACAAAAAAGGCTTATGGAATGAAGAAAAAATTATAGAGCCTTGGAAATTTCGGAGAAAACAGTGATTAATATAAAAAATTTATTAACTATATTTATTTTATCAATTTCATCAATTGCTCTAGCCGGCGAACCTCAAGTAAATCATAAAGAATCAAAATATTTTATTGGAATTGGGACAGGAGATGGAGGTGGTGCTCATGGCGGTAGTTTTAATGCATATAGAATTTCATATCAAAGTTTTCTTTCAAAGAATCATAAATATGGTTTTGATTACTTATCGGATGTAGGTTTAAATTTTTGGAAGGATGATTCTAGGCTTAGTGCTTCAGATAAATCTACTGCTACTTCAAGCTTAGATTCTTCCAATTTCTCAATATCATATTCAAGAATCATCAGGAAATATTTAAATCAAAATACTTTCTTTGATATAGGAGTAGGGCTATCCATTCATAATAATGACTCAATGGGTGGTTCTGACCTAGGATCATATTATCAATTTGAAAATAGGTTAGGTGTTGGGTATGAGCGAGGCACTTATCGTTCTGTCTTCAACTTATTCCATTATTCAAATGGCGGTTTAGAAGGTAAAAATGATGGAGTGGATATCCTGATGTTATCTATTTCTAAGTATTTTTAATCTTATTTTTTTTACATTTTTTAGAACAATATAGAACATTGTCCCAATCTTTTTGCCATTTTTTTCTCCAGCTAAATGGCAATTTACATACGGGACATATTTTTTCTGGAAGATTATTCTTTTTCATCTAGTTGATGTTTATTTTTATAGAATAAAAAAAGTGCTATCACTTCATAAAAGATAACACTTACTTGATATATTATTGGAGTAGAGATTATATGGGCAATCCATCTATATTTTGGAATGTTTTCCCACATTATAATGAATGCACTTACTCCAGAATAAACTTTTTCATCTTTTATCACGTGTAATCGTCTAAGCAGCTCTCTATGACTTCTACCTGATAATTTAGTAGATATTTCTAAGTCATTGATATCTAACCAATTAATATTATTTTCTAAAGATTTATAATGATTTATTTCCTTTGAGCATATTGGGCAACTATCATTAAATAATACTTTAATCATAAGTATTCTCTGCTAAAAATTCATTTGCTTTAGATAGAATAGTATCTTTTCTATCTTTTCTCATTTTATCAAATAAGTTAACCATCATATTTAATCGTGGATTTTTCTTAAAAAAAAGTCGGTTTTTGTCAATAAATCTCCAATATAATCCATCAAATGTATCGCACCAAGTACCTTTTTTAAAATCCATCATTTTTAATATATAGTTAGATCCACAAATATAAGGCTTAGTAGCCATAATTCCACCATCAGCAAAAAGGCCCATACTGTAGACATTTGGAGTCATTACCCAGTCTGATGAATCTATATACAACTCCATAAACCATTTATAAGCATTTTTTGGCTCTATTTCACATAAATTCATTAGGTTGACTTGAATCATGAGTCTTTCAATATGGTGAGAATATGCATGTCTAATCGTACTTTTTATGCTTATATCTAATGGATCCAGACCTGTATCACCTGTGTACCAGGACTCCTTTAATGTCCTTTTGTGGTTAAAGAAATTTCTTTTCTCTATCTCATCACCTTCATGGTGATATATGCATCTCATAAATTCACGCCAACCAATAATTTGTCTTACAAATCCTTCATATGAATTAATAGGAATATTTTTTATACTTTTGATATTCTTGAGTATTTCATATGGAGTAATCAAGCCAATATTGAGAGATGAACTTAAGTTGGAGTGGAACCAAAGATGTGATCTTTGGTCAACAGAATCCTCGAAATCACCAAAGTTTTTGAATTTACTCTTTATAAAGTAGTCTAAGTTTTGTAATGCTTGTTTACGTGTAGTGGGATAATTAAAGTCTTTTTCATTACCATAGTGATCTTTAAACTCATCAGAGACCAACTTTAAAATATCTTTAGTATTTTGTGTGTGTTTAAAGATAGGCGAAGAGGGTGGTTCTAAATTTTTTGGTATTTTTTTTCTATTTTCACTATCATATGTCCATTTTCCACCAATCGGCTTACCATCTTTTAATAATATATTTAACTTTTTTCTCTGATTTATATAAAAATCGGTCATCTTATACTTTGGTGCTTTTCTGGATGGACACATATCGAAAAACTCCTCTTTTTTTGTAAGAAACATAGGAGACTGATACTCTTTTAACTCTTCGATATATTTTTTGACTTTTCTAATATTGCTGTAAAACCATTTATCCTCTATTTCCCAAATACTTATCTTTCTTATGTCATTTTCCTTAATATATTTAATCAAGGAATCTTCGTAAGTGTATGAATCATATCCTAATTCTTGATATTCTATATCTATTTTATTTTTTTTAAGTTCATCCCTATAAGATCTCATTGCAGATAAAAATAAAATTATTTTATGTTTATGGTGTCTCTCATAAGTGCATAGACCCATATCTTCCCGCATAAAAACTTTTGTAGGTTGTATCTTCTTGATTTGATCTATAGGAAATAGTTGATTCCCAAGCACTATATGTAAATCTGTCATATCACGGATATCCTTATCAATAATAGAAGGATAGGTTATATATTATAATATTTCTAGATATATATATGTTCGTATAATATATATTATGTAATTAATCTATATAAAAAACATTAGAATTCATTATTTTATAAGATTTAATCAATGAGGCTGCATTGTCTGATGAAAGCCAATTAAAGAGTTTCTCTGCAGGAGCAAATTCTAAATTATTACATCTGTTATGATTGACAAGAATCATTCCATAACTATTTTTAAGTTCAGTTGGATTTTCATACAAAATGGTATGATTAGATTTATTATTAAAACGCAACCAAGAAGATCTATCAGTGAAAATATACCCGTCTAGTGATATAGCTATATTAAGGGACTGTCCCATACCTTGACCAGTCTCAAGGTACCAATCTCCGCTATGTATACCAGGTTTCAGCGATACATTCTTCCAAATGTCCATTTCAGCTGAATGAGTACCACTAGAATCGGATCGTGATATGAATTTATGCTGGTATTTGTAGATTTTTGAAAAAGCTTCGTGTATTGATTCAGAAGTTGATACTTCCGCCTTATCCATTTTAGGCCCAACTAGTATAAAATCATTATACATTAATTCGTGCCTTTTAAGTCCAAAACCATTATCCATAAACATTTTTTCACGTTTTTGATCATGTACAATTAGTATATTTCCATCACAATTTCTTGCATTCATAATTGCTTGACCAGTTCCTACAGCAATAACTTTAATTTTAACGGTATTAAAGTCTGGATAAAATGGTAATAAGTATTTATATAAACCAGAGTCTCTTGTTGAGGTAGTTGATTGAATGATTAACGTATCGCTAAAAACAATTTGGTAAGAAAATAAAAGTATGAAGGTAAATAATTTTTTAAACATTTAAAATTCTTCCTTTTTCCATTATCAACTCTTGATGGTTTAAATTCTTAAGGAGTAACTCATCGTGACTTACCATAATTATGGTACTACCCTCTTTTAAATATTTATTAAGTATATTTGATATTAGTTTTACATTTTTAGTGTCAAGATTATTTGTTGGCTCATCATAAAATAAAATATTAGGCGTTACCAAAGAGCTTCTTAATAAAGATACTAATTGTAATTCCCCACCAGATAATAATCTAATATCAATATCTAAAAAATCGTTCAATATAAATTCATTTACTTTTTTTTCTATAATTGAGTTCCACTTAGATTTGCATATATCTTTACAGTATAGAGCGTGGCGAAGGTTTTCTCTAACGGTTCTATTTAGAAAGATTGGATTTTGAAAAATATAGGCTATTTCTATATTATTTTGATCAAAATTACGAATGATTTTTCCTGATGATGGTTGTATTAAACCAAAAACTAATTTTAATAAAGTTGTTTTCCCAGCTCCATTAGGTCCTTTTATTACAGAGATACAGCCACGTTTAATATCACAAGAAATATTCGTAATTATTTCATTGCTATCAAGTCTATATGATAAATTATTTATACTATATATATTCTTCATAAGAATTTTTTTTTCAAAATTAAAATTAAAACATTCATAACTAATGCAATTAATATTAATGATATTCCTAAGCTTAGTGCTAAGGATAATTCACCCCTAGATGTTTCCAATACAATACTTGTAGTCATAACTCTAGTAAGGTTATCAATATTTCCTCCTACAATAATTACTGCACCAACCTCAGATAATGCCCTACTTAGACCTGTAATAAATGCAATAACTACATCATATCTTGTCTCATATATAATTGTATTTCTCGTTTTATATTTAGTGGTATTTAATGATGATAATAACTCACTTAAATACATATACTTATCTGTAAAACATTTAAGCAACAAAGACATAATAATTGGAGTGACAATGATAAATTGAGCTAATATCATAATCGCTGGAGAGTATAAAATATCCATAAATCCAAGAATTCCCGATGCAGAAAAAATAATATATAAAACTAGACCTACGACAACGGGAGGAAGGCTCATAAGTGAATTGATAATAATAGTTATCATTTCTTTACCAATAAAGTTAGTCGTAGAAATATAACTAGCAATAATTATCGATAGTATTCCAGACAATAATGTCGCAAATATAGATACATATAGAGACAAAACAACTATTTCAAGATAGCTTTGATTAAGCTCAAAAATATTTTTAAATGATTCGAGTAAAAGTTCCACAGAGAACTATATTACTACATTTATTTGACAGCTTATAGATTGATAAAATAATATCAATTTGATTATTAGAATAACCCTATAATATTACCATCTTCATCAATATCTATTCTTTCCGCTGCAGGTACTTTTGGCAAGCCTGGCATCGTCATAATATCTCCACAGACCATTACAATGAATTCTGCGCCTGCTGATAGTCTGACTTCTCTAATTGGAATTTCATGATTAGATGGAGCACCGCGTAGTGATGGATCTGTTGAAAATGAGTATTGAGTCTTAGCTACACATACTGGAAAACTTCCATAACCATTTACTTGCAACTCATCAATTTGTTTTTTCACATTGGCAGGAGCAGATATTGATGATGCCCCGTATATTTTTTTGGCTATTGTCTCCATTTTATCCCATAGACTCATTTCGTCTGGGTACAAATAGTTAAAGTTATTTTCAGAATTATCAATTGTATTTACAACTGTCTCTGCAAGCTCTTTTGCGCCTGCACCACCATCTGCCCAATGTGTTGATGATACTATTGGAACATTTAATTCATCTGATTTTGCTTTCAATAAATCTTTTTCTTTTTCAGTATCAAAACTAAATCCGTTTATACCTACTACCACCGGCAAGCCATAATGATTCTTTAGATTATTGACATGCCTTTCTAAATTAGTTAAACCTTTTGATAAATAGTCTGTACTCTCTTTATTTAAATCTTCTAAAGAACAACCACCATGATATTTAAGAGCTCGAATCGTAGCTACTAGGACAACAACAGAAGGTTTTAAATTCGCTTTCCTACATTTGATATCTAAAAATTTTTCAGCACCTAAATCTGCACCAAAACCAGCTTCAGTAACTACATAATCTGCAAGTTTAAGAGATGCCTTTGTAGCTATTACAGAATTACAACCATGTGCAATATTTGCAAATGGCCCACCATGAATCATAGCTGGATTATTTTCTAAAGTCTGAACGAGATTTGGCTTCATAGCATCCTTTAAAAGTACCGTCATTGCGCCGTGAGCATTAATATCTTTGGCAAGAATTGGTTTACGATCTCGAGTATAAGCTACAACTATTTTTCCAAGTCTTTCTTTAAGGTCCGTAATTGATGTAGCCAAGCAAAATATAGCCATAATTTCTGAAGCTACCACAATATCAAATCCGTCTTGTCGTGGGAAACCATTACCAACAGAACCCAAAGAACAAACTGTACTCCTTAAAGCTCTATCATTCATGTCTAGAACTCTTTTCCAAGCAACTCTTCTTACGTCAATTTCTAATTTATTACCATGATGTATGTGATTATCCAGCATCGCTGCTAATAGATTATTAGCTAATTGTATAGCGTTAAAATCACCTGTGAAATGAAGATTTATATCTTCCATTGGGATTACTTGCGCCATACCTCCTCCTGCTGCACCACCTTTCATACCAAAAACTGGGCCTAATGATGGTTCTCTAATTGTTACCAATGCTTTTTTACCGATTTTATTAAGAGCATCTCCTAATCCAACTGATGTTGTAGTTTTGCCCTCACCTGCTGGTGTTGGACTAATCGCAGTAACAAGTATCAGTTTACCATCCGGCTTTGATTCTAAAGAGTTAAGATAATCCAGTGAAATTTTTGCCTTATAATGGCCAAATGGCTCTAGTGAATCTTCGGGTATGTCGAGTTTACCTGCAATTTTTGATATTTTTTCTAGCTTTGCGGCTTGTGCGATTTCTATATCCGACTTCATTTTATACCCCTTAAATCAATTTATTACAAAGATTATGGTAATATAAATTACTATATTTTTCTATCATTTAATTGAGACATAAATATATATGTCATGAAAACTAAAAATATAATCGCCTGGTGATGAGCAAATAGAGATTGAGTCATCATATAGCCAAAGCCTGAAATAACTGTTATCACTCCTAAATGTGCAAACACAGTTTTATTTCTAAGAAAAATTACAAGAATATATATAAATACTAACAAGAAAGAGGAAAATACAAACACTCCATATTTAACAAAAATATCCAGATATTCATTATGTGCATGATCATGATTGGTAATGTTAATTTTATCTCTCGCAATTTTATTAGTAATTTCTTTTTTAAAATTTTGTGCTCCAATACCTAGATACATATATTTTTCAATTTGATTAAGTGAGAATTTAAAATAATATAATCTTTCATTTTCTGATACATTATCATCCGTAGAATTTTCAATATTATTAAAATCAATAGTTCTTACAGATTCAAACAAAAGGTAAATACGGTCCGATATTGGTGTGGTAGTAATAAGAGCTGAGCTAATAATTAATATAGAAAATATAAATATCTTACTTTTTTTATTAAAAAGTATTATGAAAGGTAAGCAGAAAAATAAACCTACTAACGCCCCTCTTGTTCCAGTATAAAATACTAAGTACAAAGAAAGTAAAACAAAAAAAGTTAAAAGTATCTTATGTAAATATCTTTTTTGATAATTATAAATCACCAAAAGGTATAGAGCCAATGTCATCAACATATTCCCATATGTTAAGACTACACTTGAGGATCCGGCAAACCGTAAATCTAAGTTACCTGTAAAGACATGCGCTATAAACAACGCAGAACCAAGTAGAACAGATAAATAGATTGCATATTTTAAGTCATCAAGAGTTATCTTAAATTGTTTCATTAAGAGGTATATTGGAAACAATAAGAGAGGACGAGTATAATTATCAATTTCATGGAGAGGTGTACTATGAATTATCGAGCTAATAATGATAAATGATGTAAATAGAAGTAAGAATGATAGTAAGTATTTATCACTATCATATAAGGTATACTTACCTCTTAGTAAATAAAATATACTAATCAGTAGAAGTAATATAAGCAAGAAATTAGCTATTTCTCTTACAAAAAATGTAGCCGGAATAAATGATAAGATTAATAATTTTAAGACATTCGAATAAGTTAATGATGGAATTTTATTCATTTTCTAATTATATACTATAATATTAAATTGATTTTATGAAAAAGATCTTGCACTTGTCGAAATTCAATGCTCCTCATTATGGCGGTATTGAGCGTGTAGTTGAGACTATAACTAATGGGTTATCCTGTAGATATAAGCATATAATTATCTCTTTTAAAAAATCATTACAAGAAGACTCAATAAAAATAAAGAATGTAGAAAATATAAGTGAAAGAAGTTTAATAACAATTTTATCTCAACCAATAAATATTAATTATTTTCTTCACGTAAAGCAATATATCAATAATGTTGATTTAGTACATATTCATGCTCCAAATCTGGTTGCTTTCTTAGCTATGATAATGTTCAGGAAGAATACAAAATTTATTGTACATTGGCATAGTGATATTATTAAGAATTCAACTATAACTTTTTTTACTAAATTTTTAGAAAAATATATACTTAATAAGTCTTATAAAATAATTGCAACTTCAGAAAACTATGCTAAACATTCAGCATCACTCAGCAAGTACCAAGATAAAATAAAAATAATTCCAATAGGTGTGGCAAAAGATAAATTTAACTCTGAAGTTGATATAGAAAATCTATCTAATAAATCTATCTATAAAAAGAATAAAAATAAAAAAATAGCGTTATATGTAGGGAGATTTGTAAAATATAAATCATTAATCAATTTTATTAAATCTGCGGTTAATCTAACTGATGAAGCTGTAATATATTTAGTTGGAAATGGCCCTGAAAAGAAAAAAATGGTTGAAACAATTAAAAATTGCAAGCTGAGCAATAAGGTATATATTCTTGATGGAGTTGATGACCAAGAACTAAATTATCTATATAAAAAAGCAAGAGTGTTTTGCTTACCATCAACTACAAAAGCTGAAGCCTTTGGTGTAGTCTTAGCAGAAGCATTGATGAATAAAATACCATTAGTTGTTTATAACATCCCAGGCTCAGGTGTTAACTGGGTAAATGAAAATAATATTACTGGCTATAATATTGAAAATTATCAAAAAGATATTTTTATAAAAAAAGTAAATGAAATAATATTATCTGATGAACTTCATAGAAAACTTTCATCTGGTGCGGAAAAAAGATACGAAAGATATTTTACAGCGGATTCTTTTATTGATTCTATAGAAAAAATCTACGAAGAAATAATTAATTCAAATAATTTATAAATTCATAAATAAAATTATCTTCACTAAATTTTTTTGAATTCTCTTTACAATCATAAAACATATTTTTAGCTTTTTGAGAATCAAGATTTTCGACGGCAATTTTAATATCTTTAATTGTTGGTTCCTCATCTAGAATTATACCAGTTACTTCATGCTTTATAATCTCAACAATACCTCCGCTTTTAGAAATTATTACTGGTTTTCCATGAGCATTAGCTTCTGCTGCTGACATACCAAAATCTTCATTTTTTGGTATATAAACGCAAGCAATTGATTGATTAATCAGTTCTTGTAATTCGTTATCTACAAGCCATCCAGTAAATTTAATATTTTCTTTTGCAATTCTCTTAAGAGTTGAAAGTTCTGATCCACCAGATGCAACAATAAGTTGTTTATCTGGCATTTCATTAAATGCTTTAATAATTAGATCTACTCTCTTATACTTTTCAAGTCTTCCAATGGATAAATAATATCCTTTATTATCATTTTTTAAATTATTAGACTGTTTGATAGGTGGATATAAAACATGAGCATCAAGGTTAGTATGTTCTTTTATAGTTCTTTTAGAATGCATGGAATTTGTAAGTATACAGTCCATCTTATGTAGATTTAGTAAATATAATCTTTTATATATAGAAAAGGCTAATTTAACAAAAGGTCTTAGTAAATAATTGAATCTATTGAGATAGTTTTCATTCATTTTATATATAAATCTTGGGAGTGTATGGCAATAATAAATCTTTTTACCTTTTTTTTGATATACAGAATTTAAGATTGAGAAAACGCCACTATAGATGACTACATCATAATTATTTATATTTTTTATTTTAAATAAAAATCTTAAAAATACTTGTATAACCCTAGGTATTAACGGCAGGTTACATAATACATCTACTTTATCGAGACCATCTGAGTATATATAGTTTTTATTTATCCATCCAACAATTATTTTTGCTTGAATTTTATTTTTCAAGATTGTAACAAGTTTTTCTGCTCCTCCATTAACGTGAAAGTAATCATGAAGAATAAGAACATTTTTAATTTTATTCATTTTCTTGAATAAACTCTTTTTTATTTATTATGCCCTCGCATATTAAATCTAATCCATTATCATTTCCGGGTAATAATTCGCTAGTTTTAGTGACATTTAGACCAAACGGAGAAAAGTATTTCGAGTACTTAATTGATTTAAGTTTTATCATTCTTTGAAAGAAAATATAGTATGCAAATTTTTTTGCTTTAATAATTAAATCGTCACTCAATATTTTACTATATGGTAGCATATCTAGCTGTTTTTTATATTCATTAACCGAATCCACATCTATTGTAAATCCTTTATTACGCGCCCAAGATTCTCCTGCTACAATAACTGGTTTACCTGTACAGGAAATTTCTATTGCCATTTTTGTACCATAAACAATACAACTATCACTTATTTCAACAAGATTATATGTTGAAATATTACTTGATGCTTGAACTATAAATATATTCTTTGGAATCGTTTTATATTTTTTTATGATTTCTTCATATACACTTTGATTCGATGGGACGGTACCTAAAATCTCTCCGGGGTGTATCCTTATAACTAGTTGAGTCTTCTCATTTTTTTTAAAATAATCAATAGTATAAAAAAGCCAATCAAGCATCGATTTAAATATATGTCCTTTGAAATGCAGTTGAGCATCCCACAAAACATTCGTAAGAAGTGTTACGATTGGTTTTTTTTGATCAATACCAAGAGAACTATACATATCTTTATTTAGGGATTTATTTTGAAAGGAAATCCAATCATTTGTTCCTGTTTTTCTGCTATTTAGATAATTCATAAGCTTTATGTTCTTTTCTAAGCACCATTTCATTCGAGTCCAATTATTATCATCAGTAAGAATTGTTCTGTGATATGTATCATTATGACTAAATAAAACAGTTCCTTTTCTATAAGATGGTCCCCAATTAATCACATGAATATTTTTCTTTCTACATACGTCTCCAATTATTCCTTGAGGAACATAAATTCCATGATGAAATACTACGCTTGTGAAATTGTATGTATTGGTTATATTATCAATAACTCTTTTTGTTAGTTCAGATGCTTTCTTATATTTTTTTAATATTTGATTATGTATAGGGCCATTAAGTGTAC
Organism: bacterium; assembly: GCA_029979505.1. Taxonomy (GTDB): domain Bacteria; phylum Pseudomonadota; class Gammaproteobacteria; genus CACLCV01. The sequence continues at coordinate 107,488 of JAPOHH010000001.1, forward strand.
CTCTTCCGAGATATCTCAGTGCACCAGCTCGTGCATGTTCATCAATACTGATATTTATTTCATGATTACTGTGATAATTATAATCACTATATTTTAAAACTTCTATACCAAGAGAATCATACATTTTTTTTGAATGATGGTATGATGAACTACATATCGATTTGTTTCCTTCTAAAAGAAATCTTTTTTCATTTAACCAGTAAGATTCACATTCTTGACATGCATCAATAAGACCATCATTTAAAAGAATTTTTACTGATACACCTCTTAATGTTAATGCAATTGCTAATAAACTTTCAAAAGAGCTACATGGCCATAACCCACCGGTACTTGTTGCTATAAGAATTTTTGATTCAGAAGAATTAACTACCCCCGCATCTTTGATAACTTTATCCCAATTAAATCTTGCAGATGTATAAGGCCTTATTTTTCTTAAAACAAATTCATATAAAAAACTTTTTCTTATTTTTTTTGTTATTGAATTAGACATTTATGTATAGTCTATTTTTTATTTAAAAAGATAAGTATCAATTTGTTTATTACATAATTCAGAAATATCAACTTTATCAATATAACCTTTATGCCAATTAACAATATTTTCAATAGTCTTTTTTAATTTCCATTTTGGATGCCACTGCAAATATTTTTTTGCTTTTTCATTATTTAACATCAACAATGATGCTTCGTGCGGATGCTTACCATCCTGATTACATATTTCAATTTCAGCCCCGTATGATTTAACTATCAAAGATGCCAACTCATATACAGAACAGTTATTCTCATCATCAGGACCAAAGTTCCACCCGCCTGAAAATTTTTTAGGATCTTTATATAACTTTTCTGCTAATTTTAAGTATCCCGATAAAGGTTCTAGTACATGTTGCCAAGGTCTTGTTGAATTAGGATTTCTTATATCCAACGAATTATTTTTTTGACATGATTGTAAAATATCAGGTACTAGACGGTCATCAGACCAATCACCGCCACCTATTACATTACCTGCTCTAGCAGATGCAAGACCTACTTCATTGATACTATAATAAGATTTCCAAAATGAATTTGTTATTAATTCAGAACAAGCTTTGCTGCAGCTATACGGGTCGTGTCCACCCATCCTGTCGTTTTCAGTATATGGAACATTAGTTTCATGATTTTCATAGCATTTATCAGATGTAATATTTATAAATGCTTTCAGTGATTTACACGACATAGATGTTTCTAGTAGATTAACTGTTCCCATGATATTAGTTGAATACGTGCTTACAGGATCTTGATATGATTTCCTGACAATTGCTTGTGCTGCCATATGAATAATGATTTCAGGCTTTGTATCGCTAATAAGATTCTTTACAGATTCATAGTTTGATAAATCACCAATATAGGAATTTATTTTTTTACCAATCAGGGATAGTTCATATAAATTAGGTTTTTTAATTGGATTCAAAGAAAATCCAGATACATTAGCTTCAAGTTTATTAAGAAGAATTGTTAACCATGAACCTTTAAATCCCGTATGACCAGTTATTAAAACATTTTTATTTTTCCAAAAGTCTTTATCTACTACCATACTTTCCATTTAGCTTTTCTATTATCCCACATGTTGTCTAGTAAGTTTTTATCTCTTAGAGTGTCCATTGGCTGCCAAAAATCTTTATGTATATATGCGGATAATTGTCCTTCACTTGCAATTTTTTCTAATGGCTCCTTTTCCCAGATTATCTGATCACCGTCAATATAGTCTAGCACTTTTGGTTTGAGAACAAAGAAACCGCCATTGATGTAACCATTATCAGAAACAGGTTTTTCAATAAACGATTCAACTTTATCGCTATCAATTTTTAAAGATCCAAATCGTCCTGGTGGATTTACTGCGGTAACTGTTGCTAACCTATTTGACTTAGTATGAAAATCAATTAATTTTGAAATATCTACATTTGATAAACCGTCACCATATGTAAAGCAGAAGTCATCATCACCTATAAATTTTTTTACAGCTTTAAGCCGACCGCCAGTTAATGTAGATTCGCCTGTATCTACTAAAGTAATTTTCCAAGGTTCACTCTTATGGGCATGTATATTATGACTGTTATTTTCTAAATCAATTGTTAAATCAGAGACATGAAGAAAATAATTAAAAAAATATTCCTTAATTTGATATCCCTTATATCCACAACAAATAATAAATTCATTGATTCCATAATGGGAATATATTTTCATGATATGCCACAGGATGGGTTTTCCTCCTATTTCTATCATAGGTTTAGGCTTGAGATTACTCTCTTCAGAGATTCTAGTCCCTAGACCACCAGCTAAAATAACGCATTTTTTAACGTGATTTGACAAAAGAGTACCCCTCTTGATGTTGCTCTGCATATGCAGTTCATCACGATTATAGACTAAATTATCAGTAAATAGTACGGAAAATGACTGTGATTAAATATAATTAGAAAATATAACCATTTTCATTATGAATTTTTTTTAAAAAATTGATTTGTTGATCTTCTATATTTGCATCCCTATGAATATTCTTAACAGTTCTCATATGTAAGGCAAAAGGCTTCTTATTATATAGAATTTCTTCTGGACGCATGTATTCATACTCTTTTGGATATATTTTTTTTATAAATGAGTATGTATTTTGATAATTAATTCTTGGGATAACACCTAATATTTCTGGTAGCCAATTTCTTAATATTCTTGGAAATGTTTTTCTAACCTTACACAAATCATTATAATTAAATATATTCAATTGATTATTAAATAGAAAGACAGGGATATTATTACTCTTAGTATAATCTCTCAAATAGGATAAAGTATCCTTAGAAATATTTAATTTATAAATTGTAAACAATGGTACTAATAGAAGACTAGCTGGATATCTAAGAATAGTTTTTTGTAGATTAATAATGAGATATTTTAATTTCATTGCTAATTTACGTTTTTTTTCACTTACATTTAATTCAGGGGAAAATGATAGAAGGTCACGATTGATATTTGCAAAATTTATTGAAAAGAAATGGGGAGCAACAAAATCCTTCCATTTACTTGTTGAAGATAAATCCCATCGCATTCCTACTACTGGATAATTATTGTGAAGATTTAAAATAATATTTGAAAAATTCATATCAATAAATAAAAAATCAGGATCTATAAATGTAACTACCTTGTTTTTATGATTAATTGAATCTAATCCAAAAAGTAAATTCGCAGAGTGATGATATGATCCCTCATCGTAGGGAGTAAAAAAAGAAGATATTCCTCTAATGAAAGTTATTTTTATATTATCTTGATTATTTATTAAGACTTTTGCATGTTCATATAATTCAGGATTAATTATTAAATTAAATATAAGCTCATTATCAAATTTACAGTTAGCAAGAGAGCTAAGATGGAAATTAACTAAATTCAACTCAGATTTTTTATATATTGAAATAATAAAATTATGCTTCATTTAATGTCATCAATACTCTATCAGCTTGATCTTTCAATAAATTATTTATATAAGCAGGATCAAACCATATACGATTATTTATTTCATATTCTATTTGGTAAATATTAATATCTTTCTCACAATATACAATATAAGGATGAAGTGCGAGTGGAACTCTTAATGCAATCTCTGGTCTCATGATAACGTAACAACCTGCCATGATTGCTTCTAGAATTTTTGTTTTAAAACCCCAACCAGAACTATCTAGTACAAATAATGCTGTATATGAATGAAGTATAGATAATGGAGATTTAAGATCACCTACATTCAGCATCCTTTCTTTACTTTTAAGGTGTTTAATATAAGGACCTGTATAAGATATTTTTATATCTTTAGGAAATTTATCAACAAACCCTGATAGATACATTATTTCTTGGTCAAGTCTTTCATTTTGAATATATGATGATCCATAAATAAGGTATTTTTGATTTGAACCATTATGCTCTCTTGGCTGAATTTCTGACAGAAGCTCTTCAGTGATATAATATGGTACGTACTTAATTTTTCTCATTCGTACGTCATGAGAGCTAAAATGTAACTTATTCCAATAATTCACAATATCATATTCACTTATTGAATGGATTTCATCAGCATATTTCAGTGCAATACAATCAGAAATATAGCATTTTAGACCAGTATAGTACTGCATCTTCCATTCAAATCTATGAAAACCCTCTGCATTATGTGACCTGAAAATAATTTTTACATCCGGATAAGCTTTTTTTAGATACTTTATTGTTAATCCGTATGACCCTGGAACATCAAGGTATATCGTATGTATAGATAAATTATTCTCTTTTATTAATTTAAGAAATACAACTTTTAAAAGAGCTTTAAGTATTCGATCTCCTCGAATTGTTTTAAGAGATATAAAAGATATATTATTTCTCTTAAAATAATCTACTCTAGTTTTTATGTCTTTTGAACTACCAAGATAGTTCAATGATGGTACAGAGGTATTTTCAGGGACAATATGTAAGATATATTTTTTTGAACTTCCATTGAATTTTTCCCAACACTTCTTTTTCTTATAAAACCACATGGCTTTGATAGAGGTAGGTAAAAAATATTTTAATCTAAATAGTATTGGATTATGACTTATACTTAAGAATTTATAAATTTCATATAATAGACGTCTAATTTTACCTACAATGCTAGAAATCATGTAATTCACCCTCAAAAATACCATTTAAAGAAAAATAGTTTTTTAAAAAATTTAATTGAATTTCTCCAGTACCATCTTTACCTATTATTTTATAAAAATTTTTTACAGTTCTCATGTGTAAAGCAAATAGTTTATTATCATAACTGATTTCTTCAGGTCTCATTAGTTTGTATTCACCTGGATTTGTATGTTTAATAAACGAGTGTTCTCTTGATTTTGTTTCTTTTGGAATATATCCAATTAATTTTGGCAACCAAAATCTAGAATAAATTGGAAATGCCTCTTTCATCTTGTCTAAAGAATTCAAATCAAATTCATTTATATTATTTTTGAATAGAAATATTGGAATATTATTCTTCTTAATATAATTTCGCAATACTGAAAGTGTATCATAAGAAGATTTGATTCTTAGCCATGCATAAATTGGTAGAATGAGTAAATTTGATATTTTTCTCAGTAAATAGTTCTGCTTAAATTGATTAATTATATGTTCTAGATATTCATATTTAATTCTTTTTTTATTTGTAATTTCTAATTGTGGATTAAATATAACCCCGTCTGGACTAAGTTTTCTAAAATCTATTGAAAAGAAATGTGGAGCAACGAAATCCTTATGCTTATTATAATTAATATGTCCCCATTCCATACCTACTATATTATATCCACTGTCATGGAGTTTAGAAATTATCTCAGAGAAGTTTGTGTTTATAAAAAAAAAGTCAGGATCTATATAAGTAACAATCTTATTTTTTACATTTGCCTGCAATGTTCCAATTCTAAGATTTGCTGCATGGTGATATGATCCTACATCGTATGGAGTAAAAAATGACGCAACACCTTTAATAGTCTCAATATTATCAATTTGATTAAGTTCATTATAAGCAAAGTCAAATATTTCAGGATTAGCAACAATAAAAAACTTTAATTTTTTTTTTGTTTCAATTAAATTTAAATAATTAACATGAAACCTTATCAAAGGTATTTCTGATTTTTTATAAGTTGAAATTATTATATAATGGTCGCTCATGGTTATTGAAAACCATACTACTGTATAACAATATTTGATTCAATTATTTCTGAAGGACGTCTATTTTTTAAAAATATTGATGATCTGTCAACATCCTCCTTATTTGCCATAGAATTTAGCAAATCAATAAGGTTTTCAGGTTTTACAGGAGCTATAATGCTCTCGTCAATCATTTGCTTAAAATGAGGTGCATTTGATTGTGTTTGATCAATACTATTATCAATAATTGCTATAGATTTTACACCTAAAGCATAACTGTCAATCATTGCTGATGTGTTTAGTCCAAAAACTAAGTAAGATTTCAAAATTATCTCTGACAAATAAAGCTCAGATTGCTCGCTATGTGTTAATCCAACATTATCATTATCAAATATAATTGACTTTGGTAGTCGTTCTTTAGAAATTAATTTAGCTGGATGAGAACGCACAATTAAACTGTATTCAGATAATTTACTCTTCTTGATTGTTTCATATAAAAATAAAATATTTTTATTTTCATTACTTTTAATATTAGCTGAGGAACCAATATAAAGAATTTGTTTATCTTTTTTTATATCAATATTATGCGAAATCCATTTTTCAAAAAATAATGATCCAGATATTATAATCTTTTCATTATTAATATGATGAATCTTCTTACAATATTCTTGTTGAAGTTTATTCCAAACATATACATAGTCAATTTGATTTAAAACCAGAGATTTAGTTGTTAAATTATCCCAAGTGAGTATCGGGTAATGAACTTTTAATCCTAAACATTTTGCAGCTAAAATATATTCATTCTCATTAGAAAATCTAAGATTAGCAGCTGTTGATATCATACAGTCATAGTTCATTGTTTTAATTCTCTCTTTAATAGATTTATCGACAGGCAGGAGAAGATATAAATTATAAAATAAGCTGAATAGTATTTTTGATTTTAAAATCCTCTCGAATGTCTTATATTTACACAGGTATCTAATTATTTTAGGCTGGTACAATATCCATCTCGTAATATAGAATTTCGTCGTTTCCTTTCTTCTTAAATATGACATCAATGTGATAAATTCGAATAAATATTTTTTCATATTGAAAAACAATCCACTACCAGAAATCATGGAATCATATTTAATTCTAAGCCCTTTTAAAAGTTTATGTTTTTTTAATTCAGTTATGTTTTTGGATGACCAGGTTTCATCTAGATAAAGCGTACAGTCATTATTTATCGAAAGTTTACTTATCAGTTTGTATACATATGGTACATGGTCATATGATCTGATTGTAATAAGTATTTTCATTTAATATTAAGATTCGGTTACGGTAACAGACGAACCTACAAAACCATCTGGAGGAACGCTACCAATACTTCTTTCATTCATACATGATCGATCATTAGTCATTATCATAGGTACGGGTACCTTCCATACTTTTATATCATCAACAAATAATGTCAGAAACAAATAATAATTAATTTTTCTAAATTTTATGTCATCAACATTGAATGAAAATGTTGTTGGTTTTGATAGTAAAAATTCATGATTATAAGAAAATAATCTAAAGTGACCAAGATTTTTTCGATCATGCGCTAGAGACCACCCAAGAGAACATTTTGTGTTTTTAAGTCCGTTGTTATCAATTAATATTGATAGGGATAAATTTGCATGTTCAATGTCAATGTCAGTAAACGAATAAGAGATATCACTAATAGTAGGTGTAGCATTATTATCTCTAGCTGAATCATTATAAATAGGTGCATTAACTCTCTTTAAAAAAGGAATTATCGGCAGTGAGACCTCTTCATTATCTGGGTTAATGATAGATATAGTCTGAAAACCATATAGTTCATTGTTATGAACATTTTGATCAAGGTTTGATAATAATATATATTTATTATCCTTATTAAGCTTATCTAAATGTCTAGAATCAAAACCTGTTAGTATTATTGTTTTATTAGGTATACTTAAAGATAATATAAAAAATAATAAATCACGATACAATTTCTTCTGATCAACATCTGCAGCTTTAGTACTGTAATCAAATTCTTTTTTTAATTTTTGTATATATTGTTCAACTTCATCAGGAATTTCATCAAAAATATCTTTCACTATGTAATCAAGCATGACATGTTCCCTATAAAGGGGTCTGAAAAATTTTGGCGCTTTAGCATGTATTGATATATATTCAAAATTTATATTTTTTTTATAATGCCCTGCTCTATCATGAATAGCATTGACAACTAAATCATAATATGACTTGTTTTTCATAACATATATTTTATTACTATCACTTGGTAGGTTAATTTTGTAAGTTAAAAAGTCTTTATGGTAAATGTCTTTTGTAAATAAAGAATTAAAAAGTATATTTCTTCTTCTTTTGTGGATTTTGAGTTTTTTTGTTTCAAATAACTCTACTGACAATGTATCAGACGATTGAATCTTTATAGGCATATTTAATTTCCTTATCTACTGATTTATAAAAGTATAACGATAGAGCTATTAATATAATAGTGTGAATTTTAAGAATCATCAGCTTCTCAAGAAAAGCTATGTCATAAAAGAATATAATCTCTATAAAATTAAAGATAGAAAAAAAGGCAAAACTATCAGATATTAAAATATTTATTTTCAAGAAAAGCAAAAGTATTATTGGAACAAACTGAGGTGCATTTACAAAATCTATAGCATTTATAGACAATGTCCCTATCTTTACGAAAATTGGCATGGTAATTACATACAATAAAAGTGGATAAAATAAATGGTCTGTGTATGAAACATCTACAAATATAGAAAGAAGTACATATAGGATATTCAAAAAGAACAAACTTAGAATAAAATCACATAAATTATAAATTAGTGCGTCATTAATTGAAAATGATGTTAGTTTAATATACCTTCGCATTCTACGAGCATTAGTTACAATATTAATTGTACAGTACCAATAAATAGTCCATCCAAATGTCATAGTTAGCAAAGTATTAATGTTCTCAATATCAGGAAATACACCTTGTATCATAAGAAAATATGACCCAAACATAAGGAGTGGCTTGAAAATATACCAAAACCATCCAGAAATTGTTAGGTCATTCCAATAAAATGTTTCAAGTTTATAAGCTATAAATCCTTTATTTGTCATTTTCGTGTAAATATTTTTCAATACAAAAAGTTAAATTAAAGCTGTCTAGATTTGCATGTTTTAAGACTAGTTCATTTTCTCCACATTTAGGGAAATCATCTAATCCAATAGCTTCAATTCTTGGGGCATTTGCTCCCCAATCAATAGATGTTATCCGATCTCTTAATCCACCAATTAGATAATGATTTTCAAGGACAATAATAAATTTTATATTTTCAGTATAATTTTTTAACCATGGTCGTTTTACTTCATTTAACCATGGGAAATTTATAACTTTAATATTAATATGTCTTTCAGTTTTATACTTGATTGCTACAGAATGCGCAAGATTACATGCTATTGGGCCATATGCAATTATTGCGATTTCTTCACCATCATCTATAACTAATCCTTTACCTGCATTCAGTCTAATATCTTTTGGATAGTCAAAGTTAATTTCTATTGGCAGAGAACAAAGTCTAATATAAGTACTATATTCTGTTTCTGGACTGATTGCCCAATTTAAAACATTATTTAATTCTTCTTCACAACATGGTTCAACTATTCTGAGACCTGGGATTGCTGCAAGCGATGATATGTCTCGAACCGCTTGATGAGAGTGTCCTGGCCCTCCTGGTAAAACTCCAGCTAGAGAACCTACATAGATAATTTTTTTTCTTTCAGTTGCATTGTTATAAATTTGTTCGTTAGGTCTTGTAGATAAAAAGCAAGAAAAAGAATGTACAATAGGCAAATAACCACTTAAGGATAGTCCACCAGCTGTTGAGACCATATCTTGCTCTGCAATACCACACTCAATAAATCTTTCTGGAAATTTATTTTTAAATGGGATGAGACCCGTATCAAGAATTAAATCTGCATCTAAAGCTACAATCTTATTATTTTTTTTTGCATGCTCAACTAATTGTTCACTGTATGCTGCAATTAAATTATCCGGTTTTTTTTGCGTAACAGTGTTCTTTTTTTTCTTTTCTGTTGAACTAATAGAGATTTTATCTAGATTGAATTGATCTTGATAGTGTTCTACTGTTTCTATAAGTTCATTAGCAGCATTTAAATATTCTTCAGGTGTTGGTGCTCCGCTGTGATATTGATAATATTTATCATTAGGTTTTGCAGTGTGCTCCATGAATGAAACACCCTTGCCTTTAATTGTATTCGCGAGTAAAAATTTTGGTCCTGACTTTTCTTTTAATCTATCTATAGCATTTTCTAGTGATTCTAAGTCATTCCCATCACATTGATCTACATTCCAACCAAAAGATTTTACTTTTGATAAAATATCACCAAGATCAGAAACTTCGCTAAGTAAAGTGTCAGATTGCAGTTTATTATGATCAACAATTACAAATAGTTCATCCATATTATAATTCACAGCTGAAACTAAGGATTCCCAAAATTGACCCTCTTGAAGCTCGCCATCGCCTGTAAGTACAAATACTCTGCCAGAGATTTTAGATAGCCTTCTTGCAAAAATCATACCCTTAGCTTTAGATATACCCATTCCCAACGATCCAGTATTTGTTGCTATACAGGGTGTGTTGATGTCTGGATGTCCAGGCAGACCATTAATTTTACGGAGTTTATCAATTAGATGGAAATCAAGATAACCATGAGCAATTAGCATTGAATAGAATCCAGGTGCATCATGTCCCTTAGAACTAAAGAATATATCTCCGTCGACTGTCGGGTTATTGTTATGGAAATTAAGCTCTTTTAGAAACAACCAAGAAAATATATCTAAACTACTAAAGCTACTACCTATATGGCCTGAGCCAGAATTTGAAATCATATACAATGTGTTGAGTCTACAAAGGTCAGCTATAATTTTTGCTTTTAATCTTAGGTCAATCTTTTGTGAGAGAATGTATTGAAATATATTTTCTCCAATAAAATATAATGTTCCGTCAATTGCTTTTCCTATTTTATCTCCCATTACAACTCCTATGTTTTTTAAATTTAGGCAAAATTACATGTTTTGTGCGAATATAATGTTCAGCTAATAACCAGTCTTCGTGAGTATTTATATCAAAACCTTCAAGAGCTTTTGTAATAAATGGCAAAATTAATGATCCAGAAATACTTTTTTTAACAACAAGAGTTTTAAGCCATGCAATCTCAAGACTAGCATTTTGAACATAGATTTTTGGAAGTAGTGCATATTGATTGCTATGCCATGGTGTCCCATTAATAGTTTTATTTAAAATTGGAGTCATATACTTCTTACCAAGTGACCACATTTTTCCTGGATGTTGTCCACATAGTTCAACAGCCCTAAGAGAATCAAATTTTAAACTTTTATTAAATAATTTAAATGCTCTTTTAATAGTTTTTTCTGTTCTAAATGGACTGGTAGGTCTTAATATACTATACACATTAAAGTCATATCCTTCGTTTTGTAAAACATCTGTAGTAAATTTTACCCATTCATAATCAGGTGAAGTTGATGATGCTATTTTTTTTGGTCTAAAAATAACTTCAGCACCATATTGGCTGGCGATATCAGCATAATATTCGGAGTCAGTTGAACAGATAACACGATTAAAACATTTACATTCTAATGCAGAGTAAATGGTATAGGCGAGCAATGGACGGTTCTTTAGTAATTTTATATTTTTATCAATAATTCTTTTTGATCCTGATCTTGCAGGAATAAGTGCTATCGCTTTTATGTTTTTACTCATGTCTAATTGTTTTCATAAAAAAATGAAATATTTTTTATTTCTGTATATACATCTAGTGCTTCCAATCCAGGTTCTCTTGTACCGTTTCCCGAGTCTCCAAATCCCCCGAATGGCATGTGAGGTTCACTTCCATAAGTTCCCATATTTATATTGACAGTCCCAGCATATACGGAATTAGAATACTTAAGAGCAATATTTAAATCTTTAGTGTGAATTGCAGATGTAAGCCCATAATCTGTAGCATTTGATATTTCTATAGCTTCATTAATATTTTTGAAAGGCTCAATACTACACACAGGTGCAAATAACTCATTGTTTAAAAAATCAGTATCAGATGGTAAGTCTTCTATGACTGTTGGTTCAATATAATATCCTTTTTTATGCTCTTTCTTAGATGATGCTTTACCACCAATTAATATTTTGCAACTCATAGGTAAACTTTTTAAATAATTAATAATATTAGAAAACTGCTTTTTATTTATGACTGGACCTAAGTCTGATTTAGAATCTATACCAAGTTTTAAAGTCTTAATGGATACTAGTAGTTTATTTTTAAATTTTTGATATATGTCTTTATGCACAATCACTCGACTAGCAGAAGCGCATCTTTGTCCTGCATTACTAAATGCTGATAAAAGAGTCCATTTTATTGCGTTTTCAATATCTGCATCTTTATAAATAACAATAGGATTTTTACCACCTAACTCTAAAGATATTCTTTTTAATGTGTCGGAAGATTTTTTAGCAATATATTTCCCAACTAGTGTGGATCCTGTAAAACTAATAATTTTAACTTTTTTGTTATCGATAAGAGCTTCGCCTGTAGTGTGTCCATTGCCATGTATCATATTTAGTACGCCATCGGGAATGCCGGCTTTTTTGCTAATTTTTACAAACAATTCAGCAGTTTCTGGCGCATCTTCTGATGATTTTAAAACCACGGTGTTTCCACAAATTAATGCTGGAAATACTTTCCATGCAATATTAGCAATTGGTGTATTTGCAGGCACAATTAATGCTGCAACTCCTATAGGGCATCTAACGCTTTGAATAACTTTTCCTTGAACGTTTGACGATAATGTCTTGCCATACATTCTCATACCTTCTGATGCAAAATAATGTCCTTGAGTGATAGCAGCGCCTACTTCACCAGTCGCATCTTTTAATGACTTGCCACACTCATTAGAAATGCATTTTGCAAGTTTTTCCTCATTCTTTTTTAGATGAGATACAAATTTATTTATAATAGCCCCTCTTTGAATCGAGGTTAAACTTGACCATGACTTAAATCTTTTAGATGCAATATTAATTACTTTATTTACTTCAGCTTTTGTAGTGCATGGAAATAATGATATTACTTTTTGATTATGTGGATTAATTTTTTCTATCCATTCAGTTGTCGAAGATTTGACTAATTTTCCGTCAATCCAATTATTAAGTTTTTTTGTCATTATATCGCTGTCCACCCGCCATCAATTATTAAATTAGAGCCTGTTGTATATTTTGATGCATCTGATGATAAATAAACAATCGCACCAATAAAGTCATCAGGATTTGCCATTCTTTTCATTGGCACCCTATTCGTATAATTATTTAAAAATTCTTTATCCTGATTATTATAAACACCACCGAGCGTAAGAGTATTTACACGTATATTTTTACTTGCCCAATATACAGATAAATATCTAGTTAAATTTAACATTCCAGATTTAGAAACAGAGTAAGCAACAGGCTTATAAAAATCATCACCATTTCTCCTTTTATACTCATATAATGACTGATCTGGTGAGACTATTCCATAAATGGAAGAAATATTAATAATGCTTCCATTTTTATTCTTTGCCATTTCATTTCCAAAAACCTGACAACACATAAATGAACCTTTTATATCAGTATCTATTACATTATCCCATTGCTCTTCAGAATATTCTTCAAAAGAGCAGTTATCTTTTGATGAAGATTCTGGTGGACTATCTTTGGCAGCATTATTAATTAAAACAGTTGGCGAATCTTTAAATTTATTTTTTATAGTAGTTAACGATTTATTTATAGAACTTTTATCTAAAATGTTTGTTTTAACATACAGAAAATTATCTGGATATTCTTTTTCAAGACTATCAAAAATCTCATGTTCTTTTATATCTAATGAAACTACTTTTGCTCCTAACATGAGAAGTTTTTCTGTGTAGTAAATACCAAGTTGGCCAGATGCACCAGTAATAGCAATTATTTCTTTATCAATATTGAATAGATTAGATATCATAAGTCTTATATTTTCATTTATATATCTTTACAGATAATGTCACAAATTTCACGTACTGCTCCATTTCCGCCAGTACTAGTTGTCTTGAAAAGTATATGTTTTTCAATGTCAACATGACAATCTTGCACACCGATTGGAACACCTACAATCTCTAATGCAGGTATATCATTTATATCATTTCCAATAAATGCGATCTCCTCAAGAGAGAAACCATATTTAGCAGCTAAGTCATTTAAAACAATTGATTTATCAGCTACTGATTGGATGCACGGTATACCAAGTTTATCTGCCCTATGTTTTACAACAGGATTTTTTTCAGATGAAACAATATAAATAAGAATATTTTTATCTTTTAAATTTTTTATACCAATACCATCAGATCTATCACATAGAACATATTCCCTTCCTTGATCCGAGACGGCGACTTTATTGTTTGTAAGTACTCCATCGAAATCAAGTACAAGCATCTTAATATTTAAAAGTTTTTTATATTCTTTTGGTAGCATTATTTATGTCAAATCTGATTTCTTTATAGGCTCACCTTTTTTGATGTCTCTTGAAATTTTTTTGCCTAATATTTCATTAGTTTCTCTTACTGGGATAAAAGTTTCTTTAAAAATTTTACCAGATAAATTTTCTAGATTTAAAATTTCTCCATTTTTAAGATCTTTAATAGGTACTAGCGATTTTCCAAGTTTTTGGAAAACATATTCCTCACCAAGAGTTTCAGAATCTTTTATAGGCAACATTTTTGGAATACGCTTGATGTCTCTTACAAATTTCCTAAAACCTTCTGGTTCTAATGCAAAACTATGATCTGTTCCTTTTGATGCCCTATTTAAAGTAACGTGTTTTTCAAAAACTTTCGCACCCATCATAAATGCTATTGGTCCAGAAATAGTACCATTGAAGTGATCTGACGAACCTATAGTAAAGTCTGGATATTTTTTTGTAAGAGTTTCTATATTGCTAAGTCCAAGCCTATCATACTCACATGGATATTCTGACACACAATGAAGTATAGCAAGATTTTTATGATGATTACTGATTGTACTTATGCTAGATTTTATTTGTTCAATATTGCCTCCACCTATGCTCATTACTAAAGGTTTTTTTGTTTTAGCAATTCTATTAATAAAAGATAGATTTCCAAGATCAAAAGAAGATATTTTTATTACATCAACATCAATATCTATAAGATGATTAAGACTAGGCTCATCAAATGGAGTTGACATAAAGTCAACATTATATTTTCTACAATCCTCTTTTAAGATTAAAAAAGCTTCTTTATCAAGTTCAAGTTTCTCACGATGCTCACCATATGTTGGCGCAAAAGATGTAGGACTGTCATATGGTTTATTGTAGGCATCATCTGAAAAAAGGTATTTATTATCTCTATTTTGAAATTTAATTGCATTGGCGCCTAACTGTGAAAAAATCTTAATAAATTCTCTAGCTGTGTCTAAATCACCCTGATGATTTTGACCTACTTCTGCAATTATATACGGACCTGATATTCCTTTTGAAAACATTGAATGATTGTACCACTATAAAAAAATTTACTGTATGAAATTTTTATTTTTTGGTGAATCTAAGGTATACAAACGTATATTCCTCATCCATTCTATCCCATCTGACTACTGGTTTATCTATGTTATCGAATATATTTCCAATATTTGGTAAATCAAATCCTATCTGATTAGCAATGCTTATTAATGCTTTTAATTCATCTCTAGAAAAAACATTCATAGGAGGTCTATCTTTCCCATAAGGAAATTTAGATTTTGTATCCATTTTGATAGGCCAGTAGTCTGTAGATATATGTAATGTACCATTTGGAATTAATATTCTATGCATTTCGGTAAAAAAATCATGTATATCAACACCATGCTCTATAACTGATATTGAATAAATTGAGTCGAAATAACAATCTGAGTAAGGAGTTTGTGATATATCACATTGTTTAAAATTAATATTATTTTCTATCATGTACGCTGACCCCTTCGCTTCATAGTCACATGCATATAGTTCAAAGTTTGACGTTTTATTAAGCCATCGCAGTATTACCGGTTTAGCGCCAGATCCTGCATCTAATATTCGTATATTTTTTTTTGATTCGTTTTCTGAAATTATACTTTTGTATGATTTGAGACAATCCCAACATTTATTAAGATCATGGTGAGTATCCAGACCAAGAATTTCAAGCTCTTCAACAGAAGATAGAACTTCATCTTTACTTACTAATAATGACGAGGGTTTATCAATCACGAATGCTATGATAGCATATTTCCATTACCAGAAAGGTTTATTGTTTATTATATTGCTACATATTTTCATTAAACCTTCGTCATCTTTCTCATTATAATCTTCATATTCAATTGTATTAATCTTTCTTATTAGTTTAGCAGAGTTTGATGATTCATTTTCATTGTAATCTACTAAAGAATTTATTCTGATTTGCCATTCATAATAAAACTCATAACAAAAAGCTAAAGCTAAATCTTTGAAATCATCAGGTAGTCGTGAAAATTTACCTGATAAACATTCGTTAATTGATTTAAAATAATCATCAATAGATATTGGATCAATTGTAAATCCTTTATTTTTTGCCCATGCATCACCAGAGACAATTACTTTAACACCCCTTGCAGATAGCTCATGTGTCATTTTAGAACCATAAACTAATGAAAAATCTGTTTCTTCAGCTAATTGATAGCTGTTGACCATATCAGTTGATTTGATGAGTATAATGTTCTCAGATAATAATTTATTTGATAACAAATAATCTGAAATCATATACCTAGATGGCTGCTGTCCTTTAAATTCTCCTGGGTGCTCCCTTATAACTAAATATACATTTTCTTTAGTATTAATATATTTAATTGTCTCATCAATCCATGTAAGCATATCTTTAAATAGATTATCTTTGAAATGGAGTTGTGCGTCCCAAAAAACATTAGTAAACATAGATACAATCTTTGCTGAGTCATTACTTTTTCTTATTTTATCTATAACTTTGATAGGTAATCTTTTTGCCGCATGAAATTTAACCCAATCATTCTTACCAGTTTCACGAGATTCTAAATAATCAATGACTTTTATTTTTTTTTCTTCTGATATTTTATAGTTTTTAACTTTCCTTTTAGGAAACTCTTTATGGTAAGTATCATTATCACAAAAGAAGAGTCGATTTTTTTGTCCGCCTATATTCCATGTAATTACACGTATATTTAAACTTTTAGCAATATCAACAAAGGGTCCTTGTGGAACATATATACCGTGGTGTGCACATACAACATCAATATTATTTTCTTTTATAATATTGTATGCAAGTTCAGCTGATAGAACGGCAGACTTAAAGTAACTCTTAAAAACTTTTTTATATTGTATTTCATTAGCTGGACTACCATTAGCAAAAAATCTTACTGTACCTGAAAATGTATGTTCAGTAATATTTATATCTCTAAACATTACATCTTTTCCATTTAGGCAATCAATATAATTTTCTTCGATGAAAGTTGAGATAGAATCCTGAACATTATAGCTATTAAGGTCTATTAGATTATAAGTATCATTAATATTACTCGTACGTGATATACATCTATCACAACCAAGTTTTATTTTTTTCCAATGATGAAAATTTCTTAAATGATCAAAAATATTATTTTTATAAATGTAACTATATTTTGTATTTAAACAAGCTGGTAAAATTCCAGAGCATTTAGTAAAAAAAATCTTACCTCCAAGTTTTGATAAGTTCTCTGCTAATAAATCATCTATTACAAAAGTGTTGTTAAATGCTGCAACATTATTTGCTATCAAAATATTCATTTATTTTTCATCAATTCTTTCAATATCATCTTCACCTAAGTATGATCCAATTTGAACTTCTATAATTTCTAATAAACTGTCAGTTTCATTAATTAGCTGATGAAGATTTCCTTGTTCAATATAAGTAGATTGATTCTTTTCTAATTTTATTTTACTAGTGTTTTGTACTACTGTGGCAACTCCAGAAAGTACAACCCAATGTTCAGATCGATATTTATGTTTTTGAAGACTAATTTTCATACCTGGATAAAGCACAAGCTTTTTAACTTTGTAATTGTCTTCTTCATGAAGTACTTCATAGTAACCCCATATTCTATCTTCACGTGATGATTTATTTAATGACTCTTTAATTTTATCTGGAATTAGATTAAGTACATCTTTAATATTACTAGAAGAAGATCTATCGCTTATACATAAAGAGTTATCTGTATCAATGACCATAAGGCTATCTAAATTTGATGTCAAAACCTTCTTTTTTGAGTAAATAATTGAATTCTTTGTAGAATGAGAAAAGACCTTACCATAAAATGCATTATTTTCAGATTTAGAAAAAAAATATTCTGAAAATGTTTCCCAACTTCCTAAATCATTCCAATTAGTGTTTATCGTTTGAACAATAATTTTCTCCTTTGTCACATCAATGTTTTCAATTACTGCATAGTCAATAGAATTTGAATTAATTAAACTAAAATAGTTTTTATCAACACGTGAAAAATAACCATCATGATGTATATTCTCATATGATTTTTTGCACAAGTTAAAACTATTTAAGTCATATTTACTAAATAATTTATTCCAATTATCTGGATAGGTAATAAATATCCCAACATTCCAGTGACAACCATTACTTATAAGTTTTTTTGATTTTGCTAGAGTTGGTTTTTCAATGAATTTTTCAACATATTTTATATTATTCTTTATACTTGTTTGAATATGTCCATAATGTTCACTAGGCGCCGATGGTTTTGCAGCTAAAATACACATTTCGTTATCACTTAGTTCTAATGATTGATGAATACTTTCTATAAATAACTTATCGTTATCATAAATATGGTCTGCAGGAACAGTGACACAAGGCGAATTAACGTTTTCACATGAAAGTATACCAAGAGTCATTGATGGTGCGGTATTTTTAGCTTCAGGTTCAAGTATGATATTAATCTTCGTAAAATCACTTGTTAATTCTTTTAATTGGTTATGAAGAATTAGTCTATGTTTCTCATTTGTAATTATTGATATTTTTTCAATATTATCTATATCTGATAAAAATCTATTATATGTTTTCTGAAATAGAGACTGCGAACTTCCTAGCTTGATAAACTGCTTAGGGTTATTGCTAGTTGATAGAGGCCATAATCTCTCACCTGAACCACCTGCCATTATTATCAAATTATATTTCTTAGGCATATTTATATTTCCGCTACAATTCTTTGGATATCAGAATTATTTTTATTATCGTTAAGTATCAACCTACCCGTACTACCCCATTTTTTCCACCAATATAATGCAAAGTTTCCAACAGTTTGTCCTTTACCTGTTGCAATATGTGTAATGTTTACCTCTCCTTTGTTGTCTATATTTTTATCAATATAACTAACTAATTTTTGTGCAACATCATGTACATTAATAAAATCTCTTATTAGAGATGCAGAGGATATTGTATAGTCTTTTTTTTCTAAGGAGGCAACTTTTAGTGATGGCCAAAGTCTACTTATGTATTCACCCTCTCCAAAAACTTGAAAAATTCTTGGATAGATAATTTGCACTTTTTTCTCTAAAGCAATACTTGAACATACAGCGTAGAATGCTGCTTTTGATTTAGCGTACGAGTTCATAGGTTCAAGTGATGCATGTGTGGGAATTCGATTATACAAAGTAGATGATTTACCATACTCGAAACACGTACCTGCAACAATAAATTTTTTTATACCAGCATCTATAGCATTATACATAAATAATGTACTCTCAAAAAAGTTATGATGCATACATTTAAGGTAACTATCATATGGTTTATTAGCAGAGTGTGATGCTAAATGTACAACAACATCGCATTTGCTTAGGTGAGATTTTAATTTTGGATTATCTAATCTTGATTGTACCCACGTAGGATTTTTTTTAAGTTCTACTCGTGGCAAACTATCTTTAGAACGTAAAACAGCTATTATTTCATGCCCACAATCATGTGCATAATTAATAAAGTGAGACCCAATAAAGCCTGTACCTCCTGTTAAAAAAATTTTCATGAATTAAAATGGCGAATCAAATGATTGAATAGTTGGATGATTAGTATCTCTAGTAGAGATAATCGGATCTTTATCAAGTTTCCAATCAAAGTCAAATGAATTCCATAAAATACCCCTATCATACTCAGCCATATGTGTACTTGATGTTTTATAGACTAATTCAGAATTGTCTTGAAGTGATTTAAAGCCATGTGCTATACCTGAAGGTATATAGATTATTAAATTGTCGTCCTCTGTTAACGTTATTGATTTTGAATGTCCATAATAGTTTCCTTTTCTGATATCTAACAAAACATCCGTTACAGAACCTCTAGAACACCAAACCATTTTATCATGACTGTATGGTGGAATTTGAAAATGCATACCCCTAATTACATTTTTTTTTGATCTAGATACATATTCTTCTTTATAATCGAACGCTAGGCCTAATTCTTTAAATGCGTTCTCATTGTATAGTTTTAAAAAAGACCCTCTTTCATCAACATGCATATTTGATTCCAATAAAAATGTATTTGGAAAGATTTCTTGTTTTATTCTAAATTGTGAAGACATAAGTATAGAATATATTATTTAAGCGTATTCTTTTACAAATGAATCAATTGTTTCATGCATATAATCAAACATTTCAGGTGTCATACCATGATGACAGGCGAGTAAAACTGCATTTTGCATAACATTATCAGCATTCTCAAAATTGATTTTTGCTTTTTTCATATTAATGTTCTTGAAACCTGGCTGTCTAGTTATATTTCCGGTAAATACAGTTCTCGTTTGAATATCATTTTTTTCTAGATATACCTGAAAGTCTTTTCTAGAAAATTTAGCATTAGCTGAGATAATTACTGGATATGCTAGCCATGCAGTTTCAACGCTTTTATCTTGATATGGAGTAATAAATAAATCAGGGTACTTATTAAAAAAACTAGTTTGAATCTGAAAATTTTTCTCTCTTTGATTAATATTCTTATGAAGATCTTCAAGTTGAGCTAGGCCAAATGCAGCGCCAATTTCCGAACCTTCAAGATTATAACCAATTTCCTCGAAAACAAACTTTGCATCATAGTCTATATCATCGATTTTCATATTAAACCTATTTTCAATAGATTCACTATCTTCTCCAAAAATTGATGATGATCTGCCCCATGACCTTAGAAGTTTAGCTTTTATTTGAAGCTTGTCATCATTTACACAAAGCATTCCTCCATTACCTGCGCAGTTTATGATATGAGATCCATAGAAGCTCGTGATAGACCAATCACTATAGTGTCCGCTATACTTTCCATTCAATTTTGCGCCTAACGTATCAGCGGAATCTTCAATCACAATTAAATTATGTTTGTCTGCTATTGTTCTTATTGATTCCCAATCACATAGATTTCCCATAAGGTTAGGAGCTAATATAGCAACTGTATCTTTTGAAATTGCTGATTCTATTTGATTGACGTCAATACAATAATCATTCTTACCTACATCTACAAATACTGGTACTAGATTGTTTTTAACAATACAACCTACCGTAGTTGAAAAAGTCAATGCAGGAGTAATAATTTCACCACCCTCTCTGAAAGATGAGGCTTCCATTCCTATATATAATGCAGATGAACCAGAATTAACAAATAATCCGTACTTTTTTGAAAATAATTTTGATATTTCAGTCTCAAATTTTGTTGTTCTCTTACCCATTTGAGTACCTTCTTTAAGACACTCTACAACAGCATTTATTTCTTTTTGGCCATAAACTGTTTTAGCATATGAAATCTTCATAACGTAATCCTTGTTTTATTTTGAGTTTTCAAATAATTTTTCTTCAACACATTCACATAAAATATGTCCAACAATAGCATGTATTTCTTGAATTCTTGTTGTCTTTTTTGAATCTACTGAAATTACAACATCAGAATATTTTTGTAATTGTTGCGTATTATGCCCGGTAAGAGAAATTATATATTTTAATTTTTTTCTTGCTTGCTCAATGAGTGAGAGTATATTTTTAGATGTACCGGATGTTGTGTAAACAATTAAACTATCATGACTTAGTGCTAAAGCTTCCATCTGTCTAACGAAAACATGATCATAACCATAATCATTAGAAATACACGTTAAGTTCGATGAGTTAGTCGTTAACGCAATAGCAGACAAAGGCTTTCTGTCAAAATTTAATCTGCCTACAAGTTCTGCGCAGATATGTTGACAATCAGCTGCGCTTCCACCATTTCCTGCTAACAAAATTTTTCCATTAGATTTATATGTATCAATTAGACATTCTGAAGCTTTCTCAATGGATGATATAAACTGATCATTATTATAAATTTTCTCAAGAGTAGACTGTGACTCTTTTAAAGATGCTGTAATTATTTCATTAATATTCATTTTTAAAATTTTGTTTTGTTAAGTAGTTCACACATGCCATTATTATCATTTTTAGTAATTATACCCGTTACTCTATTTATTTTAATTATTTCATTTTCATTTTCTGCAACAATAAATGCTTCGCTGAATTTGAAATTATAGTCAATTCGAACAGTGTCAATATCTTTATAAAAAATATTATCTGTTTCAGAAAATATATAAGTAGTTTCTTCATTATTAAATTTACATAAGATATATGTCCTATCGGAATTTAATTCTTGTTTAACATTCGGTTGAATCTTATCCATATTCTCTATAGTCTCACTATTGCCTTCAGTTATCTCTGAGGATTTAATATCATCAATAAACATTGTTCTATTCTCATTTCTTGTAACACAATATTCAAATGGAATTGCTAGCAAACCAGAGTCGTATAGATGCAACTCAATATTATCATTCTTGATTAATATCAAATGATTACGAAAACCTTTGTAGTATTCATCAACTTTCTCATTTATAGAGAGACAGACACGATAACCAGTATATGTATCTCCGAGATGATCTATACTAATCTTTTGAGGTTTATTAATAAATTCAACTTTAGATTCTTTATGATTACTAACTTTTGTCATTAGATATTCTTTTAATATTATTTGATAGTTATCTGGATATTTTCCAAAATCTGTATTTCTGGAAGTTCTATTTTCTTCTGGTGTAAGAATAGAAGGTGTAGGTATAGAAGAGCAAGATGATATTAATAATAACAGTAATGATGCATATAGATTTTTCATATGCCCAGGGCCGGAGTCGAACCGGCACGAGATTGCTCTCGAGGGATTTTAAGTCCCTTGCGTCTACCAATTCCGCCACCCGGGCTTGCACTATTTGTACAAGAATATTGGTAATTTTTATCTAACTCTTTTTGACACATCCTTTTAAGTATTTTGAAACAAAATTATTCATAGAAGATAACATATTGCGAAAGCCATTAGAATTATTTTCTATTCAGATACCTTGTTTTCTCAAAACAACGAGCAATGTTCTCAAACCTATTTCTAGTTCAAGCCAAAAAGTCCAATTTTTTATATAATAAAGGTCATACATAAGTTTTTGTTTTGCATCTATTAAATCATAGCCATATCTAAACATTACTTGTGCCCAACCTGTTATACCTGACTTTACGGTATATCTTAACTGATAATATGGTATATCTCTCAAATATGCCTTATTAAGTTTATGCCACTCTGCCCTGGGCCCAGATATATGCATATCTCCAAGTATGACATTAAATATTTGTGGAATTTCATCAAGTTTATATTTCCTTAGAAACTTGCCAAATGGAAAAATTTTTTTATTATCCATTTGATAATCATTTTTATTATGCATTGTTCTAAATTTATACATTTCAAATTTTTTATTATCTATTGTGACTCTCGATTGCTTAAAAAGAACCTTACCAAATGACTGAATTTTTATAATTGGCGTAAAAAGCAGGATGAAGATAAAAAATAATGGTAAAACTAAAAGACATATCAAATAATCCACAGAACGTTTTATGAAGTATTGGTTCCATGAATATGGTTTTACTTGTAACAACATATTAATATTTGAATCTG
Source organism: bacterium (assembly GCA_029979505.1). Taxonomy (GTDB): domain Bacteria; phylum Pseudomonadota; class Gammaproteobacteria; genus CACLCV01. The sequence goes on from JAPOHH010000001.1 coordinate 131,267, forward strand.
AAATATATAATTTCCTAAGATATTTTTCCAAGAAAATAGGAATTGTAAGTATATTTACATACTTATGTTTATTCTCTATTTTTATTTTATCATCCACAGAAAAGTCTTGTTTATTGATAACTAGATAGTTAACTTCATTTTCATTTATAACTTCTTGAGTTGTATTTAGTTCCCTCAGTAAAAAGTTTTGCGCAATTAATCTATTAGTTTCATATGATGTAAATTTATAATCATTGCCTAAGATTAGTATTTCAATTTTATTATGCTCATTCATAAAAAATATCTGTTTAATAAAATATTTAGATGATAATAATATGATTGGTATTATTATCCAGCTATATAATAAATTCAGCGTTATTGATGTTTGGTTGCTTATACCAAAGTACTCAAAATAGAAAAATTGAATAAGAATAGCAAAAATTGTTGATGAAAATGCTATTTCTAATTTTTCATCCATATGTGAAAAAAAATAATTATCGTATTTATTAAGAATTGCTGTATAGAGCACAATAGAAATACTAAAAATTAATGATATAGTAAAAAGAAATGTCTTAGTATATTTCTCTTGAAAATCTCCAAATATATTTATTAATAGAAATGGAATAATTAAATCTGTAAGTAATATTAAAATAGATAAAGGTAGTTTCATAAGTATTATTATATGTTTTTTTCGGTTGAAGTTATATCAACATAACATAAAACAGGCTAAGGTCGGAATCGAACCGGCGTTGACGGCTTTGCAGGCCGCTGCATTACCACTCTGCCACTTAGCCAGAATATGGAGCGGGAAACGGGGCTCAAACCCGCGACCTCAACCTTGGCAAGGTTGCGCTCTATCAACTGAGCTATTCCCGCATGAAATCATCTTATTATATCATTCCATGAGTTTCTCACATAATAAATGAATGATATTACTGTTAGAACTGCCGCTATGAATAATAGCAATAAGCCAAGTGTATGTAAATTTAATACACTAAAAAATATATTTGTATGAAGGAGAAAAAATAAAGATACCATTTGAAATGCAGTTTTGACTTTACCTAGTGAATTTACTCTCATAGGTATAGATCCTTTTATTTCAGCAAGTCTTTGCCTTATTGCTATTACCAAGAACTCTCTTGATACTATAATTAATGCTGGTACCAGAAATAATAACGAATTGTTTGAACTAGATAAAAGAATTACTGTGACTACAACTAAAAGCTTATCTGCTATAGGATCAAGAAATGTGCCAAAAGCAGTTATTTGATTGAATCTTCTTGCCACAACCCCATCAAGATAATCTGTTATTAGAGCTAATAAGAATATGTATGCCGCAATATCTCTATATTCGCCATCATTGAAAACATAACATATCACAATAATTGGAATAAAAGTTATTCTCAATAATGTTAATATTGTTGCAATATTTAATCTCATTTATGAATATGAGTGTATATTATGTCAGCTAATTTTTCATTGATGCCATCAATACATTTAAGTTCTCTTATAGATGCCTTTAGAACACCCTGGATGCCACCAAAATGATTAATAATTAATTTCTTCCTCATATCACCAACGCCCGGGATTCCATCTAGTTTGGAATTGAATAAGAGCTTATTATGTCTTTTTCTCTGATTAAGTATGGCAAATCGATGAGCTTCATCTCTAATTAACTGTATTAATTTAAGCGCATCTTTGTTAATTGTATTCGAGATATCTTTATAAGATGAATTAAGAACTTTATCATTTTTAGTTAGTCTGTTTAATCCTTTATGTATTCCAATTATAGTTGTATTTTTTATACCCAATTCATCTATAACATTTTTTGCTTGAGTAATTTGGCCTTTACCGCCGTCAACGATAAGTAATATATTTTTTAAAGAGTAGTTATCTATCTTTAATAATCTTCTTTTAATCATTAATTTTAAAGCACCATAATCATCTGATTTTTTTATATTTTTTATATTATATTTTCTATAATTTGATTTTATAAATCCCTCTTTATTAAAATAAACTGCAGAACCTACTGTCGATGAACCGCTAATATGACTTACATCAAAGCAGAGTATAAATTCAGATGTAATATTAAGTTGTAAATTGATATTATCAAGAGAGTTATTTTCTTGCTTAATAGATTTAAGAGATCTGTTGTGTAAATTCATTAAACATATATTTATGAATTCAGAGTATTTTTTATCAATTCTATTTAGAATTTTAGAATTTTGATTAAATTTTTTATTTATTACTGTTTCAATATTACTCTTATCAAGGATTTTATCCTTGGATATTATTATATTCGGTGGTATATGTGTTAAATAATATTGTTTAAAAAAGGAAGTTAAAGTCTCATCTATGTTTATATGATCTGTCTTAGGAAAGGTAAAATTTTTACATCCCATATTAACGCCACTTCTAATTATATTAATGTCTACCAAAACTTTAGAATCAGTTTTTAAACATAGAACAAAATCAATACTTTTATCTTCAGGAAAGATAGAATAATGGCTCGTTATATCTCTAATAAGTTTAATATTATCTCTATACTTTGCTGCAACTTCAAAGTTTTTATTATTAGAAGCTGATATCATTTCTTTTTCTAGTTTATTAAAAAGAGACTTCGTTTCACCTCTCAGAAACATTTGTGCACTTTCAACTGTTTTAGAATAATCCTCTTTTTTAATTAGACCTACACATGGTCCTGAACATCTCTTGATTTGATATTGTAAACATGGTTTAGTACGAGATTTATAGTAACTGTCTTCGCAAAGTCTAATTTGAAATGTTTTTTGTAAAATTGCTAATATCTTTCTGACATTTACAACGTGCGTATATGGACCAAAGAAATTTCCATTTTTAGAGGGTTTGCCTCTGAAGAATTTAAATCCTGGAAAAGGATGATTCTTATTCATAATAATATATGGATATGACTTGTCATCTCTCAGTAGAATATTATATTTTGGCTTATACTCTTTTATTAAATTATTTTCTAATAGCAAGGCATCTTGTTCGTTTGATGTAATCTGAAAATCAATATCTTGTATCTTTGCCACAAGACGTTGCGTCTTTATAGGCTGACTTGATCTCGTAAAATAAGATGATACTCTTTTTTTTAGATTACCTGCTTTCCCAACATAAAGTATATCTTTTGTAGCATCTAACATTTTATATACACCTGGTGCAGTAGGTAAATTTTCTAAAAATGTTTTATCTATCATTAGCTATCTCTTTTGCTTTTATAAACAAGTCACGTAACATGTCATAATTAATTTTTTTTGTATTAATATTTAATTTACTACAATGATACGAAGAAATTAATAAGATTTTGCTACTTAAGCTAATAACATTAGAATGGAAAAATTTATGGTTTTTTCTAGATAATTTGTACAACTTAAGTATTTGGTAATAAGCTATAGACCCTAAGGTAATAATTACTCTAAGATGTGAAAGTTGTTTAACTTCTCTTTCAGAATGAACAAGACAGTTGTTAATTGCCTTAACTGATGGTTTGTTGTTATATGGATAGCATCTAACTGCGTTAGAAATAAATATATCATCCATGTTAAGGTCGTTTAATAGTTTTCTTATTAAATCACCAGAAAAATCAGAGGTAAATGGTATCCCTGTTTTATTTGCGCCATGAAGACCTGGCGCTAATCCAAAAAGTGCTATTTTTGAATTAATATTTCCATAGCCACTGACAGGTTTACAGTGATAAGTAGGATATTTTTTTTGAAGTTTTTGTAGATAAGAATGAATATCATTACATTTGTTACATTTAATAAAATTAGAATACATTTAGTATTTTAATAAAATTGAACCCCATGTAAATCCTGCGCCAAATGCTTCGAGCATTATCATATCACCCGGTTTAAAAGTGTTCCTAGAGTTTGCCTCATCAAAAGCAAGGGGTATAGATGCTGCTGATGTATTTCCGTGTTTATTAACAGTTATGATTATCTTATCTTTGGGTAAATTAATTTTCTTAGCTATTGCTAGTATAATACGTTCATTTGCTTGATGTGGCACAAGCCAATCTAAGCTTCCCTGTTCTATATTATTTATTTCAAGAGTATGTTTAGCAAGTTTACCTAGTGTATTAACAGCAGTTTTAAAAACGTCACTACCTTTCATCTCTATATACTCTAAATCAGTATTTACAGTTAATAAATCTTTAAAAGAACCATCTGATCCAATTGTACTAGAAATAATTCCTGGTTCATCTGAGGCAGCAACAATCATTGCTCCTGAGCCATCACCAAATAGAACGCATGTGTTTCTGTCAGTCCAATCTAGTAGTGATGTAATCTTTTCTGTTCCAACAACGAGAGCATATTTTATCTGACCAGATTCAACATATTTTTTTGCAACATCTAAAGCATAAACAAAACCTGTACAAGCAGCATTAATATCGAATGAAAAAGCATCTTTAATGTTTAATTTATTTTGAAGAAGAACTGCTGAACTTGGAAACTTTCTTTCCGGAGTGCACGTTGCTAGAAAAATAGCCCCAATATCTTTTTTATCTATATTTGATTTAGAAATTGCATCTATTGAGGCTTTATATGCTAAATCTACAGAGGTTTCACTTTCATCAGCAACTCTTCTTTCCTTGATACCTGTTCTTTCTGTAATCCATTCATCACTAGTATCTACCCTTCCTTCAAGTTCCTTATTAGTAAGTATTTTCTCAGGCAGATAACTACCACTTGAGATTATTTTTGCGTATTTAGTCATTTAATTCTCTATTTATATGCTTTTTAATATTTTCTAGTAAGTTATTTTTACATTCATAGTAAGCAGTTTGAATTGCATTGTAATATGAAAAACTATCTGCGCTTCCATGGCTTTTTACTACAATACCATTTAATCCAAGAAAAGATGCGCCATTGTATACTCTTGGATCCATTTTATTTTTAACTCCTTTCAGGACAGGAAAACTAACTAATGCAGATATTTTATTATAAATATTTTTTTCAAATTCTGTTTTAATGAAATGTTTTATCATTCCCGCTACACCTTCAATACTTTTAAGAGCTATGTTTCCTGTAAATCCATCTGTTACTATTACGTCATAATCTCCACTGAACATACCGCTGCCTTCTGCAAAACCTACATAATTAATATTAGAATGATGCAGTAAATCTGCAGCTAACCTGATTTCTTCTTTTCCTTTAAATTCTTCAGAGCCAATATTTAATAATCCTACTCTTGGATTATTTGAAATTTCTAAACTTTTTACAACAGAAGAACCCATAACTGCAAATTGATATAGGTTTTGAGCATCACAATCTATGTTTGCCCCTAAATCAAGAACTTGCATAAATTTTTTCTTAGTTGGTAAGGATGTGCAAATTGCAGGTCTATCAATTCCATTAATTGTTTTAAGAATTATTTTTGATAATGACATTAGAGCTCCGGTGTTACCTGCGCTAACACATGCATGAGCTTTTCCTTCTTTCACTCGATTAATGGATAATCTCATCGATGATTTTTTTTTACTTCTTATTGCACTGACAATATCATCATTCATTTTAATAAATTCATCAGTATGAATAATATTTATGCGATCTAATATATTATTTTTTGAAGTTGTTAAAGCTTCATTTATAAGAGATTTATCGCCAATCAAATCAATCCTGAGGTCTTTAATATCATTAAGAGATTTTAGAGCACCAGTTATTGCTGGAGCAGATCCTTTGTCTCCACTCATTACATCCAATGCTATCGTAACAGTACCTGGCATTATATGGATATTCTACTGTTCTTGAGCTGATTCTTCTTTAGGTTTTTTTACTTTTGGTGTAAAAATTTCTTTTCCACGATAAAAACCATCTTTTGATATATGATGTCTTAAGTGTTTTGAGCCAGTAGTTGTATCAGATGAAACTGATGATGCAGACAACGAGTCATGAGATCTTCTCATATCACGTCTTGATCTTGATTTTTTACTCTTTTGAACTGCCATTTCGTTATTCCGTATCGTTGAGATAACGTATTCTAAGCAATAATAACCTGACAAGCAATTATTAATACCAAAATTAACAATTTTATGTATTTTATTGGTATTATCTTCTATTAAAATTATGACATTAATACTAGCATCAAGCTCAAAATTTAGAAAACAGCTTTTATCTAAGCTAAACACACCTTTTAAGTGCGTTAGTCCTGATATTGATGAAAGAAAGCTAACAACAGAGACTGTTACACAGTATGTAAAACGTTTATCTATAGAAAAAGCTAGAAAAGTAGGTAGAAATCATCATAACTCAATAATTATTGGGTCTGATGAAGTAGCTGATTTAGATGGTAAAATACTTGGTAAGCCGCACACCAAAGAGGTAGCTAAGAAACAACTGAAAATGTTATCCAATAAAGAAGTAATTTTTAGAACAGGATTATGTGTACTCAATTCAAAAACAGGAAAACATTATGCATCAGTGAGTAATTATAATATATTTTTCAAGAGTTTAACTAATAAAGTTATTAATAAATATCTTAATAATGATGATGTATTAAAATGTGCGGCAAGTATAAGGATAGAGGGTTTAGCGATCAATCTGGTGAAAAGTATGAAAGGTAATGACCCGTCATCAATAATGGGGCTACCTTTGTTGAAATTAATAAGTTATCTAGAAAAGTTTAATGTAGAAATTATGTCAAAATAATTACTTGTTGCGAAAATGGTCATAACCTTTCGTTTTAACTTTATAAGCCTTGCCATCTTTATAATAATTATATCCTTCAGAGGTAATGCATCCGATTTTAGTAATTTTTATTTTAAGTCTATTAGATATATCATTGATATTATTAATATTTTTTTTACTAGCTGTAAAGCAAAGCTCATAATCTTCTCCTCCACCTAAAATACACTCCTCTATATTTTTATTTGAGATATATTGATTAAACTTAGTTCGTAAAGGAATTTTATCAATATCCACTTTAAAGCCTTTATTTGATGATGTTACGATGTTTTTTAAATCTTTTGCTAGTCCATCTGATATATCTATACAAGATGATGCAAATTTAGAGATCTCTAATCCCAGATTAACTCTTGGCGTTGGGTTAATAAGATATTTTTTGAAATAATTAAAAGATGTAGGATTTTTTCTTGATAATAAGGCAGCTCTCGCATTTCCAATGGTGCCAGATACATATATATCATCTCCAAGTTTAGCGCCACTCCGCATAAGAATCCGATGCTTCTGAATACCTATCATTTGTATCGTTATGCTTAAAGGCCCTTTTGTAGTATCTCCGCCAACAATAGATATTTTGTGTTTTTTTAATAATCTTTGTGAGCCTTTATAGAATCTCTTTAACCATGATTCTGACATTTTGGGGAGTGTTAATGCATACATTGCATATAACGGTTCACATCCCATAGCAGCTATATCACTAATATTTGTTGCTAAACACTTATAGCCAATATCTTCGGGAGAGTAATCTCTAGTAAAATGTGGACCTAACAGAGATGTATCTGTGGTGAAAACATATTTACTTTTATTTGAAAATTTGAGGACTGAACAGTCATCGCCGATTCCTTTAATAATGCTGCTATTATAAGACTTTAACTTTTCTAAGAAATTTACAAAATCTTGTTCACATTTCATTCTATTTTTAGAGTGCTGTATCAAGTGCTTTGTTTAGAAATGTATACATTTTTGGTGACGAGTATTTTTTTGCAATATTTAGATACTCATTAATAACAATATTCTTTGAATTATTGATAAACATAAACTCGCAAACACCTAGATGCATAATACAAAGATCTAGTATAGGCATATTTTCATAAGAAACATTAAATTTAGACTTTAAAAGCTCTATAATCGTTTCTGTATTAGCAACATAATTACTAAGTATGTCATTAAGAAGCTTTTGATCATATGGACGCTTTTCTATAAAGCTGAACATTACATCTTCTAATGAATCATCTTTAATTTTCATCTGATAGAGTATTTTAACTGCAGATTCTCGTGCAATTAATTGTGGCTTATATTTCTTATTAGTTGTCATGTTTATTCAAAAATCTCAAAGTATCAAGTGTTACCATTGCATATTCAAAACCTTTATTTAGTTTTATGCCAGCCCTATCTACCGCTTGCTCTTGTTTTTCAACAGTTAATATTCCATTTAAAATTGGTATTTTTGTTTCTGTTGATAACTTGCATATAGCATTAGTTACTGTAGTAGACAAAAATTCATAATGTTGTGTCTCACCCTTCACTATGCAACCAATGACTAAACAAATTTTAGGCTTATACTTTGTAATTATCTTTTCGGTACATAAAGGCAACTCAAAGGCGCCACCAGGAATTTTTATTTCAGCTATATTTCCGTGAAAATTATTATTCCCAAGTGCATTAAGATATCCATTTAGCAGACTTTCATTTATCTCATCATTATAACTAGAGTGAGTAATAATAATATCAAAATCAATATCGTTATCATTTAATGAATCAAGATTGTATAGTTTATATTCTCCTATCGTTTTATCGTGTTTGATAAGATCTTTTATATTTTTATTAATAGATGTCATATTATTTAGTTATGTATTTCACTACTTGCAACCCAAATGCATTAATTCCATGATATTTTTTAGGTGCACTCATAAGGTTCATTTTTCTTACACCAATATCATTGAGTATTTGTGCGCCTATACCAACAGTTCTGTAGTCTTCATATACCCCTTTGTTTGATTTCTTTTGTTGAATAGTCTCAATATTTGATGTGTCTGCTTCAGACATAGTATTTGTTATAAATACTAATGCTCCTTGCTTAGATTTACTTATTTTTTTTAAAGCATCATCGAGAGGCCAACTACTAGGAGAAATTAGCCCAATAGTATCTGTTAGTGTATTTTGAACATGAACTCTAGTAAGAGTTGCTTTTTCTGGAGATATTTTATTCTTAATTAAAACAAAATGTATATTTTCTGTAAGAATATCTTTATAAAAAACAGAAGTGAAAGCTCCATATTTTGTTTTAATAATCTGTTGACTGACTCTTTGAATTGTTTTTTCATTGGATATTCTATATTTTATAAGCTCTTCTATTGTTCCAATCTTAAGCTTATGTTTCGTTGCAAACTTAATAAGATCTTTTTTTCGAGCCATCGTTCCATCTTCATTTAGAATTTCTACAATTACCGATGATGGTTCTAATCCAGCTAATCTTGCTAAATCACAGCCAGCCTCAGTATGGCCTGCTCTTGTTAGGACTCCGCCATTTTTTGCCATTATAGGAAAGATATGACCAGGCTGGGCAAAGTCAGAGGGCTTTGCATTTTTTTTAACAGCAGCCTGGATAGTCTTAGCTCTATCAGATGCTGATATACCAGTAGTCACTCCTTTGATTGCGTCGATAGAAACAGTAAAGTTTGTTTCTTTAGATGATTCACTGCCTTTTTGTTTCAGTAGTGACAGACTTAGCAATTTACATCTAGATTCTGTCAAAGTTAAACAAATTAAACCTCTTCCTTTTGATGCCATGAAATTAATATCTGCAGCATTAACAAATTGTGATGCCATTACAAGGTCGCCTTCATTCTCTCGGTTTTCATCATCCATAATGATTACCATTTCACCTTTCTTAATCGATTCTATAATTTCATCTGTAGAATTAATCACTATAGCTCCCTAACTTTTCTATATATTTCGCTAACATATCAAGCTCTATATTAACTTCACTGCCAACAGTGTAAGACTTAAAAATAGTGTTTTGATATGTATGAGGGATAATCATAACACTAAACTCTGAATTAGATACATCATTAACTGTCAGACTTACCCCATCAAGTGTAACTGAACCTTTTTTAATTATATATCTTGATAAACTTGGATTTATTGAAAATGTAATATCCCAAGAGTCATCTACTCTTGTAATCTTAATTAATTTCACAATACCATCAACATGGCCTTGAACAAGGTGGCCGCTTATTAATTTATTTATTGTTAATGAGGTTTCAATGTTGACTTCATTATTATTAGCAAGATATTTTAAATTAGTTTTTTGATTAGTTTCAGGAGATAATGTAAACGAGTATGTACTATTATCAATATCATCAACTGTCAAACAAGCTCCATTCACACAAACGCTGTCACCAAGCGAATAACTAGTATTCTCAATTATAATATCAATACGTGATGACTCTCCATTATTTTTAACTGAAGAGACCTTACCTATTCTTTCAATAATGCCTGTAAACATTAGCCTCTTCTCATATCTATATAAAGATCATTTTCATATGATTTAATGTTTTTAATTTTATAAGTTTTTTTATCTTTTAATTTTTTTATCGGATTTATCCCTGAAAAAGATATTGATTTATTACCAAGAATCTTTGGTGCAACAAAATATAACAATTCATCAACAGCATTCTCACTCAATAATGTTCCTGAAAATCTAGATCCACACTCAACAAGTATGTCATCTAAACCATACATTTTTGCAATACTATAAATATCTTGTAATGCAATTTTATTATCAATCGTATTTACATACTTTATAACAACATTATTATTATATATCTTGACCGGAATATTACTTGAATTATTCATACTAGTAATAATAATTACCAGGCGATTTGTTTTAAAGATATTTGAGGAGGGAGGCACAATAAGGTTTCTATCAAGAATTATTAGTGCTGGCTGACTGGGTAATTGTCTTAGCAAACTATCATCCCGAATATTCATTTTTGGATTGTCATGAAGCACAGTGTTGCTCGTAGTGAGTATTGCATTAACTTCTGCTCTTAATTCTTGTACAAATTTACGAGATTTACTGGATGTAATCCACTTACTTTCTTTTTTCATATTTGCTATTTTTCCATCAATAGAAACACCTAACTTTAATCTGATATACGGTTTGTTAAACTTATATTTATAGTAAAATGATTTATTTAATTCAATTGCCTCTTGTTCGCAAACGCCAATCGTAACATCTATTAGATTATCTCTCAGTTTATTTATACTTTTTCCATTTACGAGAGGATTAGGATCCGATGAAGCAATTACAACACGTGATATTTTATTTTTGATGATTGCATCAACGCATGGAGGTGTGTTTCCATGATGATGACATGGTTCAAGTGTAACATAGAGAGTCGCATCTGTTAGTTTCTGATTGGCTTTATCTATTGCATCTTGCTCTGCGTGCTTATCTCTAAATTTTCTATGATAACCCGTGCTAATTATTTTATTATTTTTTACTAATATCGCGCCGACCAGAGGATTGGGATGTGTTCGATATCTACCTCTTTTAGCTTGCTCTATTGCAATTTTCATATACTTTATATCTTGTTCTTTATTCATCAATTTTTATTTTTTTCTGATTTTTAATCATTTCTGGTGAAGGTTGTTTTTCTAAATTCTCGATAATTTTTGTAAAAGAATCAACATTATCAAATCTTAAATAAACAGACGCAAATCTCAAGTAAGCAACTTGATCAATCATAATAGTTTCATTCATTATAGTCTCGCCAATTATTTTTGATGATATTTCCTTATTTGGATACTGTGAGCATTTAGTGAGAACTTTTTGAATAAGTTCATCTATTTCATCTGTTGTAATCTTTCTTTTTTCGAATGCACGATTTATTCCTCTTCGTATCTTAGTTTCATTGAATAATTCGCTAGACCCATCAGACTTAATTACCCTAGGATAATTAAGTTCTGATGTCTCTAAAGTATTGAACCTAGCTTGACAATTTAGACACTCTCTTCTTCTTTTTATAGAATAAGAGTCTTCGTTAAAACGCGAGTCTATGACTTTTGTTTCTGCTGAACCACAAAATGGGCAGCGCATAAATTTCTCTAAGCTACAGCTTGTTTGCTAGATGAATATACTGGAAATTGAGAACATAAATTAAGAACTTTCTCTTTTATTTTTTTTATCTCAGCTTCATTTTCCATGTTTTCCAATACATCGCAAATTAAGTTACCTAGTATTTTAGTTTCATTCTCCTTAAAACCACGAGTTGTAATCGCTGGTGTTCCAAGTCTAATGCCGCTTGTTACAAAAGGTGACTGCGGATCATTTGGCACAGAGTTCTTATTAACAGTAATATTAGCACTATGCAATGCAGCGTCTGCTGCTTTACCAGTTAATCCTTGTTTAACTAGACTTACTAGCATAAGGTGATTTTTAGTTCCGCCAGAAACTACTTCAAATCCTCGATCAATCATAGTTTGAGCAAGAACATTAGCATTATTTACGACTTGTTGCTGATATTCTTTGAATTCAGGCTGCAAAGCTTCTTTAAATGCTACAGCTTTAGCAGCAATAACATGCATTAAAGGCCCACCTTGAGTTCCTGGAAACACTAGTGAATTAAATTTTTTCTCTAAGTCTTCATTTGATTTACAAATAATTATTCCACCTCTAGGTCCTCTCAAAGTTTTATGAGTTGTAGATGTTACTACATCAGCATGAGGAACAGGATTCGGATATAAACCAGCAGCTACTAAACCAGAAACGTGTGCCATATCTACATGAAAATATGCTCCCACAGATTTAGCAATATTAGCCATTCTCTCCCAATCTATGACTTGAGAGTATGCTGAAAAACCACCAATAAGCATTTTTGGTTTGTGTTCTTTTGCAAGCTTTTCAACTTCATCGTAATCGATTAAGCCATCCTCATTAATACCATACTGAACTGCATTAAATATTTTTCCTGAGAAATTCACTTTTGCACCATGTGTTAGATGTCCACCCGCATCAAGTGACATTCCTAAAATTGTATCACCAGGGTTAAGTAGAGCTAAATAAACAGCTGCATTAGCTTGTGAGCCAGAATGAGGCTGCACATTAGCATAATCAGCTCCATATAATTCTTTTAATCTATCGATAGCTAGTTGTTCTGCAACGTCAACATTTTCACAACCGCCATAGTATCTTTTTCTTGGATATCCTTCAGCATATTTATTAGTCATTAGAGATCCTTGTGCCTCAAGAACCCTAGGGCTTGCATAATTTTCAGAAGCAATTAATTCAACATGCTCTTCTTGTCTTTTAATTTCATTTTTCATCGCCTCATTTAGCTCATCGTCAAATCCGGCAATTTTCATATCCATACTAAACATAGTGTTCTCCATTAATGTATTTCAGCAACAAAATTTTACCACCATCAGTGTTTTTTGTCTAAGTTTCAATGCCAATATTGCCATCTTCATTCATGATTTTTACTTTCTCTCGTTTATCGATTTTATAGGTGCCAATAGATTTTAAATACTCTTTTGTGATTTCCCAGATTGGTTTACCTTCCTCTACATTATTCACGCTTGCCCATCCACTAACTTTATATTGTACATTTGGTTTAATCTCTATATTATTGTTTAATCTCAAATTTTTTATTCTATTATTCATAGTATTCCCAGGATTAATAGAATATTTTATGCCTCTAGTTCTAACCATGTCCCCACCCTGCTGCAAATATGGATCAGTATTAAATATATTATCAGCAACATCTTCCAATATATTCTTGATAGTTTCTCCTGACATAGAGCGTGTATAAGTATTAGGGTAAGTTATAGCAGTATGATTATATATATCTGACATTGTTATAGGTTGATTTGGTATAATTGATGGGCCCCACCGGAAGCCTGGACTTAGTGAAATCTCTGTATCTAGGACAGAATTCATTGAATCACACAAAAGATCATCGAATGTGCCATTAAAATTACTTCTTCTATACAATGTATCGTCTGCATAACCAACTATCTCTGATAGAAGATTGGTGTACGGTTTAGATACCTTATCAATGAAAGACTGCATTTTTTTATCTGGTTTGATATTATTAGATAATATTGGTAGTAGTTTATAGTTATATATATATGATTTTCCTGAAAATTTTATATCTATCATTGATAAAAACTTACCATTACATCCGGAATTAAGCACCAGTGTTTTACCATTATTGTTTTTGATTATAATTGGCCTTGGAACAGCATCATGAGTATGACCACCAAAAATAATATCGATTCCGGTTACTCTGCTGGCTAATTTCTTATCAACATCAATTCCGTTATGAGACAAAACCACTACTAATGAGGGGTCATATTTTACTTTAATTCTCTCAATTGTATCTTGAAGTTCTTGTTCTCTTATACCAAATGTTAAATTGGAAACATATCTAGATGGATTAGCTATTGGAGTATAGGGGAACGCTTGACCAATTATAGCTATGCGATTACCTTTAATTTCTCTTATCGTATAAGGCTTTTCAAAATGATTTTCGTCATCATATGACGGTATATCGTTAAATATTGCTTCGTCATTGAGAAAAATATTATTTGCAACAAATTCACCATTAAAATTTTTAATATTTTTCTTAAATTGCTCCTCTCCAAACGTGAATTCCCAATGGCCTGTCATGACATCCACACCAAGTATGTTTGATGCTTCTACCATGTCCATACCAGACTCAAATAAAGAGATTGCAGAACCTTGCCAAGTATCCCCTCCATCTAATAGCAAAGATTTACCGTTCGCCTCTCCTCTTAGTTTATCGATAATAGTTTTAAGGTAAGAATAACCACCAAATTTACCAAATCTTTCAGCAAGTTCATTAAATCGCATATATGAATATATGTATTTATTAAAGTCACCATCTAAAGAATAGTATTGGAGGAATTTATCTCCAACAATATGTGGAGGTACATTCCTATTTTTTCCTGTACCGAGGTTAATATTTGGTTCTCTGAAATATGTTGGAGCAAGTTGGGCATGAGTATCAGTTATGTGTAATAAGCGAAGATCTGAAGAAAATGGGATATTATAATTTATTAAGTTATTTGATAATGATTTATCGGAAAAGCCAACAAGATATGCAGCTGCCATCATTTGTAAAAATTCTCTTCTGTTCATATTTTTTTATTTAAGAATACTTTAAATATAACTATTGTTAAGAATAGCATTATAAAAATGAATAAATATAAATAATCTGCTTTGATGATAAAATATATATGTAATAAAGTTATCAAATAAATAGCATAAATAATTTTGTGAATCTTTTTCCAGTTTGGTATTTTTTCTTTTATAAAATTAAATGATGTTAAGTACATAGGTATAAACAACAATAAAGCAATATACCCTGATAGAATATAATTTCTCAATATAAGATCATCCAAAAGAATAGATAAATCATTATTATCAATTATATAAATTAAAAAATGTAATAGTGAAAAATAAAATGATGCTAGACCTATCGAACGAGCATTTATTACTACGTTTCTAATTTTAAGAAGAGGTATGAATAGTGCTAGTGTTAGATAAATTAAAGCTAAATATCCTGTTGATGATATGAAATAGTTTGTTTTATTAAAAATTTCATTATTAAAATAGATGTATGATATTAAAAAAACTAATGGTGTTATAAAGAATGCTATCACAATGTTAAAAGTATTTTTTCAAGTCCATACCTTCATATAAATGGGCAACATGTTCTGCATAACCATTGTACATTAGTGTGTCTCTTTTTCTAAACTCGCCGATTCTTCTCTCTCTTTTTTGACTCCATCTTGGATGAGAGACATTAGGATTTACATTAGAGTAAAAGCCATACTCATTTGGTGCTTCAATATTCCAGGATGTTTCTGGCATTTTTTCAACGAAGCTAATTCTTTTAATTGATTTAATACTCTTAAATCCATATTTCCAAGGAACAACTAATCGTATTGGGCTGCCATTTTGGTTTGGTAGAATACGACCATATAAACCAACCGATAGTATTGTTAGTGGATTCCTAGCTTCATCTAGCCTTAATCCTTCTCGATAAGGCCATGCTAAAATATCTCTTTTTTGACCAGGGAGATTCTCAGGATCATAAACTGACTCAAATGAAATATATTTTGCTTTATGAGTAGGTTTAGCTAATTTTATCAGATGATTTAATTCGAAACCAATCCAAGGTATTACCATAGACCATGCTTCAACACATCTTAAGCGGTATATGCGTTCTTCAAGAGGAAATTTATTTAAAATATCCTCAGTCTCTAATATAAATTTATTTTCTACTTCTCCATCAATAGTTACTTTCCAATTTTTTGTATTGAGTTTATCCGCATTAATCATCGGGTCTCTTTTACCGCTCCCAAGTTCGTAAAAGTTGTTATATGAAGTAATTTGTTTGATTGTGTTAGTTTGTTCATTTGTACTATATTTCAAATCTTTAGAAAAAGATAAGGTTCTTGAATTTGAATAAAGTAGATTAGAAAATGTTAAAAACGTAAAGGCAATTGATGACTTTATTATAGCTCTTCTTTGTTTAAAGAGTTTTTCATCAGTTACATTATTTTCTTTAAGACAATATTTAGACATGATCTACCCATTCTCTTGCATTTATGAAAAGTTTTAACCATGGAGATATTTTCCAATTAGATGGTGCCCATGAAAAATTATTGATATGTAACAGACGTTCTGGATGAGGCATCATAATATTGATTCTACCATCAATATTACAAAATCCAGTAACACCATCTATCGATCCATTTGGATTAGAAGGATAGCTTTTTGTTTTGTTACCATGATTATCAACATAGGACATTGTAATTTTTTTTAGATTCTCAGCATTTGTCTGAGATATCTTACCTTCACCATGCGAAACAATTATTGGAATAATTGAATTATGCATATCTTTAAATAAAATTGAATTACTCTTAGGAATCTTTACTATCACCTGTCTAGCTTCAAATTGATTAGAATCATTACTGATAAACTCAGGCCAATGAGTTGATCCAGGAATTATTTCTTTAAGGTTTGATAGCATTTGACAGCCATTACAAACACCAAGAGTGAATTTATCTTTAGCTTTAAAAAATTTAGATAATGTTTTATATGCATCTTTATTGTATATAATTTTATTAGCCCAACCACGTCCAGCTCCTAATACATCACCGTAGGAGAATCCACCGCATGCAACTAGACCACGATAATCATCAAGAATCTCAGGATTGTTGATAATATCATTTGTATTTATATCATACGCATCAAAGCCTACATATTTAAATGCATTAGCCATTTCTTTGTGTCCATTAACTCCCTGCTCTCTAAAAATTGCAATTTTAGGTTTAGATTTTCTATTCAAATACTTCTTATTCACATCTTTTAATTTAAAAGTTAATTTTGGATGAATATTTCTTGAGATATTTTGATGTGATTGAATTTTTGATTTATATTCTTGCAATGCTGTGTTCTTATTATCTCTGTTTGATTGAATTAGATATGATAGCTCACTCCATGATTTTCGAAGATTACATAATGACTCAACATAATTATATTCGGAAATATCCAATAATGGATTTTCTTCTTTTTCAATAATTCCAAGATTATAAACAAATTGATGTAGTTTATGCTTCTTAACTATATTAAAAAATTTCTTTTTATCGCTTCTTGAAACTGCATAAACACCGCCTAATTCCTCATTAAAAAGATATTTAATAGCATCAGCATTTTTAAGATTACATTTTTTTAACTTGATAGACATATTTGATGCAAATCCCATCTCAATAACAGTTGTTATTAGTCCTCCATCAGATTTATCATGATATGCATTGAGTAAATCATCCTTTAATAACTCTTGAGTACATTTGAAAAAATTAATTACATTATCTAAATTGTTAATTTTTGGTGGCTCATTTTGAGTAATATTACATACCTGATCAAGAGCAGAACCTCCCATTCTGTTATGATTATCTCCAAGATCAATCAAATATAAATCAGAATTCAATTCTGTTCTTGGAGTAACATATGTATTTACATTATCAATTGATGCAAATGCTGACAAAACTAAGCTTACTGGGCTTTTAACTTCCTTGTGTTTTCTTTCTTTCCATTTAGTAGACATAGATAACGAATCTTTGCCAACAGGAATAATCATTCCAGATTGTCTACAAAGAGAGCTCAATCTTTTAACTGATTGATAAAGTTGAGACAATTCATTTTTATCGGATGAGTTAGCCATCCAATTAGCTGATAATTTAATTCTCTTTATGTCTTTTATATACGCTGATGCTATATTTGTTATTACTTCACCAAAAGCCATGTCAATTGACGCTTCAGCGTCTAAAGCTGCTACATTTGGCTTTTCTCCTACTGTTAAAACTTGACCATAATTTGAATTAATATCTGATTTTGTAATTGCAATGTTTGATACTGGAACTTGTTCAGGCCCAATCAACTGATCTCTTGAAACTAACCCAGTTACTGATCTATCGCCTATGGTAATTAAAAAACCTTTGTCAGATACGCAAGGTAGCTGGAGAACATGCTTGATAGACTCCTTAATAGATGGATATGAAAAATCATTATTATGTTTTATGTTCTTACTTTTTTTAATCTCAATCGGGACTATCGGCGGTTTGCCAAGAAGAAAGTTCATAGGTAGATCAATAGGTGTATCATTTTGATGAGAAACTTTCAGATGCTTTTTAGCTGTGACATTTCCTATAATGTAAGTTGGACAATTTTCACGTATACATATATTTTTATATTCATCTAAATTTTCTTTACTAATTATTAAAACATAACGCTCTTGAGATTCGTTACACCATATCTCAAGTGAAGACATATTAGATTCTGCAACATCTACATCATCAAGATAAACCCTAGCTCCCATTTTTGAATCATTTACAATCTCAGGGACAGCATTACATAAACCGCCAGCTCCAATATCATGAATACTTACAATTGGGTTATTTTTTTTGTACGTACATGTATTGATTACTTCTTGGCATCTTCTCTCAATTTCTGCATTATCACGTTGAACAGAAGCATAATCTAGATCGATATCACTGGTTCCAGATTGCATTGAAGATGCTGCTCCCCCACCTATACCAATTCTAAAGGAAGGTCCTCCTAGGATAGCTATGATATCTCCGTCTTTAAGTTTATTCTTGTGTGTATATTTATTATTTATATATCCTATACCTCCGGCTATCATTATGGGTTTGTGATAACCATAGACAGAATCTTTGTTTTGATCTATTCCTTTTTGTTCATAGGTTCTGAAATAACCAAATATATTTGGGCGGCCAAATTCATTATTATATCTTGCGGCTCCAATTGGAGCTTCAATAATTATTTCAAAAGAATTTTTTATTCTTGTTGGATATTTAAATGAATTTTTTTCCCATATTTTTGAAGCTTTCGGAATATTTAAATTTGATAATGTATATCCACAAAAACCAACTTTAGGAGTTGACCCCCTTCCTGTTGCTCCTTCGTCTCTAATTTCTCCACCCGAGCCCGTTGCAGCACCTGAGTAAGGAGAAATAGCAGTTGGATGATTATGCGTTTCAGCTTTAATTATGTAATTTTCTGGAGATTTTTTTATTTGATATTTTCTTCCATTATTAATGATTAATGCATTGCACGTTTTACCTTTTATAATCGATGAGTTATCACTGTATGCAGATACAATATCTTTATTAATATTTGTATTTGTATGCTTAATCATTTGGAACAATGTTTTATTCATTTTTTTATTATTTATGTAAAATATAGAATTGAATATTTTATGTCTACAGTGTTCTGAATTAATTTGCGAGAACATCATTAACTCTACATCTGTTGGATTTCTTTTCAAATTTTTATAGATTTTTTCAAGATATAAAATTTCTGGATGACTCATAGCTAATCCCATTTTTTTGTTAGCTAGAGATAATTGTTTTATTGGGATATATTTAAATCTCTTTTTAATTATTTTTTCATTTTGATTAAAATATTTATTAATCAAACTTTTAGATGAGATTAATATTTCAGTCATAGGGTCATAATCAGGAAATATTTTCTTTTTATATTTTTTCTCGATCTTAAAAAAAGAAAATCTCTCAATTTCATAAGATGAAAAATCTATACATGAATCTAAAATATCTTTTGTTTTACTAGACCATGGAGAGTTAGTGCCTGATCTATAAAAGACTGCAGTGTAATTAAAATTAGGTTCAAATATCTCATTCAATGGTTTTGCATCAAGTATTGATGATATTTTCGTTAAAGTTTCATGATTTATTTGAGTGTCAGACGAAATTTTAAATAAATATGACTTACGCATATATTTAATTTTTTCTGTACTATTTTTTTTAAAGAAATACTGCATTTTGCTGTATGAATATAGTAATACAATTTGATTGTTTTTTGTAAATTATGTATAAAGAACATATCTAAAGGGGGCGACCGGCTTCGACGTGGGTTGCGACACCTTAGGTGCATGTCGAGCTGATAGTAACTCGTAAAACTGCTGTAAAATATATAAACGCTGAAAATAAACCTTTAGCTCTAGCAGCCTAACTGCCGCTAGCCTCTCTTGAAGTAGGCTTATATGCTTCAAAAAGAGGTCATAATGATAAGATCGTAGTTCATAAGCTTGTTGTTGAACTATTAAATTTAAACAAGCTAGTTTTTATGTAGGTTGTCTTTAACCAGCATAACGATGAAATTTAATTAAAGACTAAACATGTAGTACCGACGGCTTAGTTCTTGCGGACGGGGGTTCGATTCCCCCCGCCTCCAACATAATAAAAAAGATTTAGGAATTATTGCTAGCTAATCTTAAAAGTTGAATTTCAATCCTATCGTCAAGGTTTCAATATCCCCTTCAAGAGCTCTAGATTGCGTACTATTTGCTGAGACCGTATTAGTTAGCATAAAATTGCCTCCACTATAAAAAATAAAATTTAATATTTAAATTGATAAAAAATAATTAAGTATTTCAATCCAAATTAAAATACCAAAGTAACTTGAGACAACAAATGAAACTAAAAATAATAAATAGCCTAATCCTTCAGAATTATATTTTTGATCATAATTGTGATCAGTAAACTCACCAGTCGGATGTCCTCTAGTTTTAAGATAAAAAAATTTTCCAATAAACATTGAGCCGATGAGGATTGATATTATCCCTATCCAGGTTATAACAGATAAAATAATAGTCATTTTGTTTTACTTTTTGATTTTAGTCATCATCTTTGAGCTTTGGGTATTCATCTTCTGACAACTCTTCATCGCATTCTGGTTTAAGAATATCTTTAACTATTTTATCAACTTTTTCTTTCTCTCTTTTTTTTCTTTCAATGTCATTCATAAATTAGATGATACTCTAGAATTTATATATCACAGTGCCAAGAAGTAAAACCACATTTTAATGCAACAGCGACGTAAATAAGGAAAATAACTATGACAACTAAATTCATGGTTTTATAGTAACTTTTCATAAGTTTTTTTCATTCCATTCTTTTAATATTTTTTTTGGATTAGCATTAATTGTTTCTTTATATGAAGCATTCTTTGCTGTTAGTTCAACAACATATCCATTAGGGTCCCTAAAATAAATAGATGATATAAATCCGTGATCAGATATTCCTCTTGTTTCGATGTTATCTTTTTTTCCTTTTTCAAACATTTTTAATAAGTTTTCATAATTTACTTCAAGCGCAATATGCAAATCAAAATCATGTTGATCTATAAATTCAAATGGTTGATCTGGTGCTTCAAAAAAAGCAATACATGATTTATCCTCCATTTCATAAAAACTATGTAAAACAGATGTTTTTCTACCTGTTTTTGTTTCATTAATCTCAAAGGCGCTAACTAGTCTTAGCCCTAGAAAATCTTCATAAAATTTTCTAGTTTCTTCAGAGTTTTTACATCTATATGCAGCATGATGTAACTTTTTAATCATCATTTAGTTATTTAAAGTTAAAAGTTGAGAGAGTGTTTCTTTTGCATCACCAAAGAGCATTCTTGTGTTGTCTTTAAAAAATAATGGATTTTCAACCCCTGCATAACCTGTAGACATCCCTCTTTTCATAACAACCGTATGAGTACCTTTCCAACATTCTATTACTGGCATTCCAGCGATTGGGCTATTGGGATCTTCAAGTGCTGATGGATTTACTATATCATTCGCTCCTATAACAATTGAAAGATCTATATTGCCAAAATCATCGTTTACTTCCTCCATTTCAAAAACTATATCATAAGGAATTTGCGCTTCTGCAAGTAATACATTCATATGTCCAGGCATACGTCCTGCTACAGGGTGAATAACAAAAATTACTTTAATATCTTTTTTATTAAGAATATTGATTATTTCATTTACTACGAATTGAGCTTGAGCAACAGCCATGCCGTATCCAGGTATGATGGCGATTTTCTTTGATGATGTAATCATTGTTTTAAATTCTTCTATCTCTATAGCTTGAACTTCTCCTTGCTCTGCATTACTTAAACTAACTTCACTAGATTCTGTTCCAAAGCCTCCAGCGATAACAGATATGAAGCTTCTATTCATAGCTTTACACATTATATAACTTAAAATAGCACCACTACTGCCAACTAAAGCTCCAACAACAATTAAAAGGTCGTTGCTAAGCATAAATCCAGTAGCGGAAGCTGCCCATCCGGAATATGAATTTAACATTGATACAACTACAGGCATATCTGCACCACCAATAGCTGCGACAAGATGCACTCCAAAAATAAATGATACAATTAACATCACTTTAAGAGATGTGGTCGCGCTATTTATATTTGATGCAGAGACAAATTCATAGCCAAAGTATATGACGACTAAAAGCATGATTAGATTTAAGTAATGTTTTGCCGGCAGTGTTAATGGATTGCCAGAAATCTTTCCACTTAATTTACCAAAAGCAATAATAGATCCAGCAAATGTTACCATGCCAATAAAAATCCCTAGATATATTTCTATAGAATGTATAGTTTTTTCTATTCCAAAATATTCCTGAATAGGGTTGATAAAGTTAACTATACCAACTAAAACAGCGGCTAAGCCAACAAGGCTATGCAAAATGGCAACCAGTTCGGGCATTTCGGTCATTTGTACTTTTTTTGAAAGTATTAATCCTAATGATCCTCCAAGCAATAAAAGTAAGATTAATAAGCCATAATTACTAGTTACCTGTGGACCAAGTACTGTCGCAATAATTGCAATACTCATTGCAGTTATTCCATACATATTCCCTTTTCTTGATGATTCCTGGTTACTAAGTCCTCCAAGTGTGAGAATGAATAAAACTGCTGCTACTATATATAATGCACGAACAGATTCTAGATTTAATAATTCAAGATTCATTTTTTAAACATACCTAACATTCTTTTTGTTACAGCAAAACCGCCAAATATATTTATACTTGCAATAAATATTGCTAATCCAGATAAAATAAGAGATAAAGTGTCGTTAGTTGATACTTGTGTAATTGCACCGATTATAATTATACTACTTACGGCATTTGTAACAGACATCAAAGGTGTATGAAGAGATGCTGTGACGTTCCATATGACCATGTATCCAATAAAACATGACAGCACAAATACGGTAAAATGATTCATAAATGATGCAGGTGCAAATGCACCAACCAAAAACAATAAAGATAAAGCTAAAACTCCAGGAATGATAGATGATTTTCTTTTAGAAGGTATTTTTGGCGACTCTTTAACTTTTTTATCCTCTTTAGGTTTCGAAGTAACTGATACCTCAACTTTTGGAGGTGGATAAGTAATTTCACCATCTTTTACTATGGTCATTCCTCTAATTACATCGTCGTTCATATCAATCATAATTTTGCCATCTTTATGTGGTGTTAACTCATCAAGAATATGAAAGAGATTGTTCGCGTATAATTCACTCGATTGAGACGGTAATCTAGATGGTAAATCCGTAAAGCCGATAATTTTTACTCCGTTATGATCTACTATTTGATCTTTTTTACATAATTCACAATTTCCACCCTGCTGTGAAGCAAGGTCAACAATTACAGAACCTGGTTTCATCATTTCAACCATCTCTCGAGTAATAAGTTTCGGGGCTTCTTTACCTGGAATAAGTGCTGTGGTTATTATTACATCGACATCCTTAGCTTGTTCAGCAAAAAGTTTCATTTCAGCGTCAATGAACTCCTTACTCATGACTTTAGCATATCCATCTTTACTCGAACCATCTTCATCAATGCTAACTGTTAAAAATTGGGCGCCAAGACTTTCAACTTGCTCTTTAACTTCTGGTCTTGTGTCAAATGCTTTGACAATTGCTCCTAGACTGGATGCTGTACCAATGGCAGATAGACCAGCAACGCCTGCTCCAATAATTAATATTTTTGCCGGGTTAATTTTTCCTGCTGCAGTAATCTGACCACCAAAAAATCTACCATAACAGTGTGCGGCTTCAATTACTGCTCTAGAGCCTGCCACGTTTGCCATAGATGACAATGCATCCATTTTTTGTGCACGCGATATCCGAGGCACAGAGTCCATTGATAAAATATTGATATTATCTCTTTTACATAATTCTAATAATTCAGGATTAAGAGATGGAGAAAAAAAAGAAATAAGCGTTTGACTATTTCTAAGTTTATTTATCTCTTCGGACGTAGGTTTATTTATCTTGAGTAATAAATCACAATTATAAATTTCTTCCTTAGAGCAAATCTCAGCGCCGCTTGTTGAATACAGTTCGTCATATAAACTTGCTTCAATGCCTAAATCTTTCTCGACATAGATTTCAAAACCAAGTTTTTTTATTTTAGAGATGACACTGGGTGTAATAGCTACCCGTTTTTCATTATCCTTAATTTCTTTGAGTACACCAATTTTCATAAACTATTATAATTCATTAACACTAACATGATGATGCATGATTATCTAAACAAATCTCGCATGGATGCCAAAATTATAAATAAATATAATCTTAATCTTAACAAGATACTATCCTTAGATTTAATTTTAAGTTCATGGTACTTTTCAAGACCACACTGCGTTTTAATATATTTTCTAATATTCATTATTGAAAATCATGTTTAAAAGTATTGGATATCTATTAATATTTTTTTTTCTATTCGTAATATATGTAATATGCTCATCTTTTGATTTATTCCTATCTAATTGAACTCCCCATAGACCTGTAGTTTCATTTGGAATAGCAGAAAAACGTATATCATATATTATATTTTTATTATTCTTATCTACACCAAGATAGCCATTAGAAAACCATCTAAACCTTTTTAAATCTTTAGCTTGTTGCGATTTTGAATCCAGCCATGGGTAATCATTTTTAATATCAATTTTTTTGATTGACTCACCCTCAAATATAGTATGGGTTTTACCCAGTCTTATGGCATTTACATAATAGTTATTGTTATCCGTGTAAATAACTTTCCATACAATTATATTTGCAAAACTTGGTTTTGCCTCAATGCTTTTAACATTATGACCTTGCTTCATTGCATGCTGTAAAATGATACTTTCTGCTCTTTGTTTTTGATTGAAAGCCATGAATTGATAAATCAATATCCATGCAATAGCATAAAATGCAATTTTTTTATTTTTTTTAATTAAAGTTAATATACATAGAAAAATAATAGGAATGGTAAATAAAGGATCAATAACAGATACTGTATTCCATGCTAGTCTTTCATCAGAAAAAGGCCAATATAATTGAGTACCGTATGTAGTAAAAGTGTCTACAATGCCATGGGTAGCATAACCTACAGTTGAAAATATGTAAGTGTCCTTAAAACTTAAATTACTTTTTTTTGCAAATAGAGCATAAAAAACTATCGCACATATAAAACCACCTACAGGTATAAATAGTAATGAATGTGTGAATTGTCTATGAAATTCAAGAAATAATAATGGATCATGATTTGATCTTATAAAAATATCTATATCGGGTGCTAAACCGGCCAGTAATCCAATAAAACTAGCAAGTATAAGATTCTTTTTTTTTGAAAAAGACTGTGCTGCAGTTGTACCAACAATTCCTTGTGTTAACGGATCCATGTTTAATTTTTATCTCATTGCATAGAAAAGAACTAATGTAACAATTAATGGAACTGTGAACATCATAACTATTATTGCCATGATCCATGTAAATGGCTTATCTCTATCAATAAATTTAAGTAAGTTTTTACTTTTCTTGGACATAAAATTACTTAATCATAAGTGAAATAAAAGTTTTTGATTAAGACTCAGCAAAATCTTTTAACATTTTTGTTACTTCTATTGCATGCATTTCTTCAGCTTTAATCATACCTCTAGCATACTCTTCAATGTATATACTCTCATCTTTAACTATATCCAATAGTAATTTGTAAAGAGCAACAGCTTCTTTTTCATGATTAGAACTCTCATTTAAAAGATCTATCGTAGAATGTTTGTTAGACTCTTCAATAATTGATATTTTTACTGATGGATGTCCTTCTAATCCAGTAACTATTTCTCCTGCTTCTTGGGCATGAAGTAATGATTCACTAGCTTGATCTTTAAAAAATTGAGCAAGACTAATTCTATCTCTTCCAGTAATCATAAGAGCATAATGCGTATAACGCACAACTCCAGAGAGTTCATATTCCATAATTTTATTGAGTACTTCTATAACTTCATTTGTTTTGTTCTTATCCATATTAATAATCTCCTTAACAAATTCTAGCATATAAAAAAAACTATATTTAACGATAACAGAAAATTAATATCTTTTTGAAATAACCTCATAATTAAGGTGTGATATCTTATTTAGGATATTGCCATGATCGACTACAAAAATTCTCCTTGCTGACTCCCATATTGGTAGATCCTTAATACTATCTCCAATATAGTCATATACTGGATTATTAAAATGATAATTCAAATACTTAACTTTATTCATACTTATCATATTTACATCAAGATTTGTTCCTGCATATGAATCAAATATTTTAAGATGGTTACATATAGTCTCTAAATATTTATGATATGATCCTGATATAAGTATTATATGATCATACTTACTCTTTTCTTTTGATATATATTCAATTAAATCATTATTAAAGGGAAGTTTTTGTACATCAAAATAAGTTTTTTTATAGAGAAATTTTTTAGCATAAGGTTTGCCTTTGAAAAATCTCAGGTAGAGTAAATATGGTATAAGGTAGACTTTTTTATAAATCATCTGCCTTAACCCAAAGTGGACCATATCTGTATCTATTAAAGAATGATCTAAATCAACAGCTAAAACTGTTTGTCTTTTTTGCATTTATTTAATGTTAATTTTCTTCTTCATTTTTTTTAAAAGCTTTGTACTTACCATCACTTAAGTTTTGAAGAAATTCTATTGCATCAGGTCCTGATAGGTATTTAAGCTCATCATAATCTTTTTGAGATTCGACTATTTGAATCTTGAATCCTTCGATAGTGTGTCGAATATATTCTTGATCCGCTTTAGGTAAGTGAATGATACATTTTTTAAGATTGCTCTCTAAAATATAGCCCTCTTTTTTACCGGTTCTTATCAAATCTTTAATTTGATCTGATGAGCTCATTTTATCGAGTTTTTAGATAGTTTTGACTTGGACGGCTCTAATTCCTTTTGGCCCATCTTCTGTTTCAAATTCAACTTTATCGTCTTCTCTGATTGTACCGTCAACTAAATCAGACTGATGTACAAAGATGTCTTTATCGCCTTCATCAGGTTTGATGAAACCGAACGCTTTGGTTGTATCAAACCATTTTACTGTTCCTGTTTTCAAGATATTCTCCTTAGTTAATTAATAATTAAGAAGGTTTACAAATCAAATAATTCACGAACTACAGCTTAATTACACTGCTATTATATATGTAAATAAGTAAAAGAAAAGGTTTAAAAAAAACTATGTTTTTGCTTTTTCTATCACACTACTATATAGCTTTGGCAAAATATTCTTAAGTTTAATTATAGTATCTTTTTTTATATCCTTTAACGGCGTGACTATAGATTTATGTATATCAAGTTTATTTTCAATTTTCTGATTGGAGTAATGGTTAATGAACATCCTTATCATTTTTTTTGATTGTTTGGTGTTGCTTTCAAGAATTTCTAATACGTTATTTACCTCTACGTTAGAATAACCTTCATTCCAGCAATCATAATCTGTAACCATACCTATAGAAACATATCTAATGTCTGCCTCTCGACATAATTTAGCTTCTGGCATATTTGTCATTCCAATAACATCACAATTCCATGACTTATATAACATTGACTCAGCAAGTGAAGAAAATTGCGGCCCTTCCATACATAGATATGTCCCACCTTTTTGATAGTCTATATTTGAATCAATGAGAGAATTTTCAGCTATTATCATTAGCTCTGGATCAGTAGGATATGCCATAGATACATGCACAACAATTCCATCATCAAAGAATGAAGAGTGTCTCATTTTTGTCTGATCTATGTATTGATCAATAATTACAAATTTACCAGGATTTATCTCTTTTTTTAGTGACCCTACCGCAGATAATGATAAAACATCAGTAATATTTAGTTGTCTAAATGCATCAATATTTGCTCTGTAATTGACTTTTGATGGAGAAATTGAATGAGACGAAGAATGTCTGGGTAGAAAATAAAATTTTAATGATTCATATGATAGCTCAAAAATTTTATCTGATGGCATTCCCCATGGAGTTGTTATTTCATGAGTATTTATTATTTCAAAATTAGCTAAATCAGATAGACCGCTTCCACCAACTATCGCAAGAGTTTGAGTCATAATTTACTTTTTATATATTCTTCAAGTCGTCTTTTTGGCTTCCATCCAAGATTAATAGTTTTTTCTGATATTACTGAAGATGATAATCTGTTGGCAGGATTTTCACTTACATATTCAACATCTTTTGAAATAAAATTTGCAACTTCATTAATAGAATAACTTTTTGGATTGGCAATACCATACTCATCGCCACTCCCATTAGCTGCAATTAGTTTAAGCGCATCAACTGTGTCCTCTATATGTGTGAAATTTCTAACTTGTGTACCTGGCCTTGTAATTCTTAGTTTTTTATTAAGTCTTTTCCTTTTTAGAAATTTAGCTATTACTGTTGCAAATTCACCTTCAGAATTTTCTCTGCCTCCATATACATTATAAAAATATGTTATTGCATATTTAATGTTACATGTCTCACAATAATATTTTACTAACTCTGAATTTTGCCATTTTGAAAATGCATAAGGACTTTTAAATTTATTTTCTCCATTATCTGCAAACTTAGTACTACTTCCAGCATATATTAATTTTGCATTTGATTTTTTTGCAAAATTTAGAATATCTAAAATTGGACGTAAGTTATTATTTAAAACATAATCTGTTTTTTGAAGGGAGTTTTCAACTCGAGAGTACTCTCCTAAATGAAATATTAAATCATAGTCCTCTTGTAAAGTTTGTATATTTTTTACATCCATATCGAGATACTTAACATTATCAATATGATTATCTGTTTTTCCAGAAATATAGTTATCTATAGAGGTGACGCTATGATCACTCGCATAAGATTCACATAAATGTGATCCTATAAAACCGGCTCCACCTATAATTAATATTCTCATAATGTTTATAATGAATTACTTTTTTTCAGTATTGTACAGTATCTTCATCTATATCTCTCCATAAATACCAAGTTGCAACTGTACAGTATGGATGCCATATCTTCTTGTAATTAAATACTTCAGTTAAAAATTCTTTTTTATCTATATGATAATTCTTACAAAAGCTATTTATTAAACCAATATCCCCAACAGGTAATATATTTTGCCTATTTAGTTGAAATATTAAAAACATTTCAGCCGACCATGGTCCTATTCCGTAAATAGTAGATAATTTTCTTATAGCCTCAGTATCAGATAAATCATTTAGGTCTGCAAAAAATTTTAAATTATTTGTACATATGTTTGCAATTCCTTTTATGTATTTAATTTTTCTAAAAGAAAGACCAAACTTTCTCAAATCGCTATCAGTAACATTTATGAGATTTTTAGGAGTTATAGATTTAATGTTTTGTTTAATTTTATTTTCTATTGAGCTCGCGGCTTCTATTGATATTTGTTGGCCGATGATTATTTTAAAAAAAGTTTGAAAAGCTGTGTATTTTGATGTTAAGTATGTTTTGTCTTTATGCTTATCAATTATTTTTGATAAAACTGGATCAACATCTCTAAGAAATTTCTTTGACTTGTCCCAGTAATGGGGTTTAGCTTTTTTTATAACTTTCATAATAGGCGTATTAGATTATACGCCTATTATGTTTTTTGTTTATTATTGACTTTTGTATGTGCTGATACCAAATGGTATGTAAAGTGGACACCATCCAAGTGAACCTGTTAGTATTGGAATTATGCCAATAAGTGACCACATTCCTAGTCCAAGACCTGGTCCCATATAAAGTATTGCTATACCTGCTATTACTCTTAACATTCTTTCCATGCCACCAACGTTTGTAGACATTGTTTTAGGTGTAGTTGCCATATCATTTACTCCTTAATATATTGCTTGTATATATACTATTAAAATATATCTACGTCCGCAATGTTATTTTTTTTTGCTTTTATAATCTTCAATAGCTGCACTGATTGCATCTTCTGCTAATACAGAACAGTGTATTTTAACAGGAGGTAATGCAAGCTCCTCAGCAATATCAGTATTTTTGATTAAAGATGCTTCTGTAAGTGTCTTACCTTTTACCCACTCTGTAAGTAAAGAGCTAGAAGCAATTGCAGATCCGCATCCATAAGTCTTAAATTTAGCATCTTCAATAACACCATCATCGTTAACTTTTATCTGTAGTTTCATAACATCACCACAAGCCGGCGCTCCAACCATGCCTGTTCCTACGTTATTTTCACCATCAAAAGTCCCAACATTTCTTGGATTTTCATAATGATCCAAAACTTTATCACTGTATGCCATTTTATCTCCCTGATTATCTAATAATAAAAAACTAATTTTGACGATAATAGTCTGTCAACTCATCTAAATCAATCTCATTATTGCTGGTTTTTGTTTCATCAATCAAACTTCCTAATGTTACTGTATCAAGATAATTTGTAAGTTTATTACTAAACTTCTCCCAAACTGCATCATCCGTCTTCTCAGAATCAACCTGGCTTATATTTTCTGGGTTAATAGCCTTGATAATACTAGCAATAGTTATATTGTCTGGATTATCCTTGAGTCTATACCCTCCGCCTGGACCACGTACACCGCTCACAAGATTATGTTTCCTTAGTAAGGAAAATAATTGCTCTAAGTATGACAATGAGATTCCTTGGTATTTTGATATCTCTAATAGTGTTTTTGGTGTTTTTGAGTCATTTGTCGCAATATTAACCAATGCTTTAATTGCATATCTTCCTTTTGCTGATAATTTCATTTTATGTCCTCCTTTAAAATGATATTCCTTAATTCCTGACTATTATTGTAAGGTTTAATATTGTTTTTTCAACCTAATGAGATAACTTTGTTAGGGATATGTAAGTGATATCTAATAGAGAATTTATCTATATATTATTGATTAATAAGAGTTTTTAACCAATAAAATAAATTCAAGTTTAATTTAATTTTATTATCTATAGTGCTTTGAAAGTTCTGATTGTCTTTTAACGACTTAACCTCCAACAGCTGAGCATCCTCATACATGTAAAAAATCAAATGAGGTTTAATAGAGAAAGTCTTGCTGTACTGTACTTGATCATCATAACTAAATTTATGATACATCTTAAAAATACGTGTGAATTTATCGTGGAAAATGTCTTCGATAATTAAATTTTTAGAGTGTTTTCTATTATGTTTATTAGCAAATTTTGAGTTTATTGCTTGCTTAAAATTATGATAGTTTAGTTCATAAATAGACATAAGGTGATTGAAATTAATTTCCTTATATCCTGCTCTTTTGTTTTCTTTATCGTTTCTAAACATGTGTGTTATAAATATTATTATTTTGCTACAATACACCTCAATATATTACATATGGCAAAAAAAGAACAGATTGAAATGTCAGGGAAGGTTATTGAAACACTTCCCAATACAATGTTTAGAGTTGAACTAGAGAATGGTCATATTGTGACTGCACATATCTCCGGCAAAATAAGAAAGCACTATATCAGGATATTAAGAGGTGATAACGTAATGGTTGCTCTAACTCCATATGATTTAAGCAAAGGAAGAATAATTTTTAGAGATAAATAATTTTACTTAAGATTGTTTATCACGGCGTCACCAAACCCACTAGTTGAAACCAATGTTGCGCCAGGAACTAGCTTTGTTATTTCCTCTTTTACATCAACTGTTTTATGCTTCTCAGATGATTTAACTCTTATCAATCTCTTGCCGGCTCGGGCTCTTGCCAAATCATAAGTAAGCTGTTTGTTTTGAATAGCACCTTTTACACCTTTGAGAACTAAATCCGCTGCCTCAGTCCACCCTAAGTATCTAAGCATCATTTCTCCAGATAGAATAATTGAACCAGGATTGACTCTATTTTTTCCAGCAAATGGCTCTGCTGATCCATGAGTTGCCTCAAATACAGCGCATCCATCACCAATGTTCCCACCTGGCGCCATTCCTATACCGCCAACTTGTGCAGCTAGTGCATCTGAAATATAGTCACCATTAAGATTTAGAGTAGCTATAACGTCATGTTGTTCTGGAGCAAGAATAATTTGTTGAAGAAAATTATCTGCTATACAATCTTTGATGATAATTTCAGAATTAAATTTAGAATTTTCAATGATATATGTATTATCCTTCTGAATAGTTCCGTTATATTCTTGAGTTACAACATCATATGCCCAATCACGAAATGCACCTTCTGTATACTTCATGATATTTCCCTTATGCACTATCGTTATGCTTGATTTATTCAGGGCCAGAGAATAGTCAATAGCCATCCTTATCAGCCGCTTTGTGCCTTCTTCTGATACAGGCTTAATTCCTATGCCACAGTTTTCCTCAAACCTAAATGGAGAATGTCCTAATTCTTTATTAATAAATTCTATAATTCTTTTTGCTCCATCAGAATCAGGTTCCCATTCAATTCCCGAATATAAATCTTCGGTATTTTCTCTAAAAACAACCATATCTGTAAGACCAGATTCAAGCATTGGCGTGCTAGTACCAGGAAAATATTTAATAGGCCTCACGCAAGCGAAAAGGTCCAGCTTCTGCCTTATCATTACATTAATAGACTTGTGGCCTGTGCCGATTGGTGTAGTTAATGGACCCTTTATTGATATCCTATAGTCTTTCATAGCATCAATAGTTTCTTCTGGAAGAATAGATCCATATAAATCTTTAGAATTAGAACCTGCATAAAGCTCTAACCATTTGATTTCTCTGGAATTTCCATAGGCTTTATTTACAGCATAATCTAATACTCTTTTCATAACTGGCGTAACATCAATACCTATGCCATCGCCTATGATGTATGGGATTATTGGATTATTGGGCACGATAAGTTTTTCACCGTCATGCCCAATTTTTGTTCCATCTGATGGAATATTAAGCTTCAATCAATAAGCTCCTACTTATCAAATTGTTCCTCTTCGGTAGAGCCAGTTAATGCTGTAACCGATGAAGAACCGCCAGTAATTACTTGTGTTACTGAGTCAAAATAACCAGTACCAACTTCTCTCTGATGTTTGGTAGCTGTATATCCATCCTTCTCAGCAGCAAATTCTGCTTCTTGAAGTTTGACATAAGCAGTCATTTGCTCAGCATTATAGCCTTTTGAAAGCTCAAACATACTGTAATTCAAGGCATGGAAGCCAGCTAACGTTATAAACTGGAACTTATAACCCATCGCTCCTAGTTCTTTTTGAAATTTAGCAATCTGAGCATCATCTAAATTTTTCTTCCAGTTAAAAGAGGGTGAGCAGTTATATGCTAAAAGCTGCTCTGGATGTTCTTTTTTCAACGCTTCAGCAAACTTTCTTGCAAAATCAAGGTCTGGTACCCCAGTTTCACACCAGACTAAATCAGCGTAAGGAGCATAAGCTAAACCTCTGGATATTGCTTGATCTATACCATTTTTCACTCTGTAAAAGCCTTCAGCAGTCCTTTCACCAGTAGTAAACTCTCTGTCTCGTTCATCTACGTCACTAGTTAGTAAATTTGCCGCTTCAGCATCTGTTCGAGCTAGCAATACAGTTGGAGTATTATATATATCTGCAGCTAATCTTGCAGCTGCAAGTTTTTGAACCGCTTCTTGTGTAGGGACAAGTACCTTTCCGCCCATGTGACCACATTTTTTAGCTGATGCTAATTGATCTTCAAAATGAACTCCTGCAGCTCCTGCTTCAATCATAGCTTTCATAAGCTCATGAGCATTCAAAACACCGCCAAATCCTGCTTCAGCATCAGCAACGATTGGTAGCATGTAGTCTACTGGTTCATTTCCTTCTGCTATATTTAGCTGATCTGCTCTTCTTAATGAATTATTAATACGTTTCACGACTGAAGGAACACTATCCACTGGGTATAATGATTGATCTGGATACATTTGCATACCTGTATTAGCATCACCAGCTACTTGCCAACCAGATAGGTAAACAGCTCTAAGGCCAGCTTTTGCTTGTTGCATCGCTTGGTTTCCAGTTAGAGCACCTAAAGCATTCACAAAATCGCTGTTATTTATCTCATTCCAGAGTTTCTCAGCGCCTTGTTTAGCAAGACTATACTCAATATTTACACTACCACTTAATTTAGCAACTTCTTCGGCTGAATAGTCACGTTTTACATTTTTCCATCTAGGATTACTATCCCAGTCTTTTTGAATATCTTGTGCAGATCTCATTTTGTTCATTATTACCTCATTAGTCATAAAAATAATTGGCTAGATGATACTACTTGTTTGATAAATTGACAAATCAAATAGCCTGATTATTATGATGATTTGTAATTTCAATTATAATATTGCTATTAAATGGATATATATGACTAAATCAAGACAAAAAGTTGCAGTGGGAATGTCAGGTGGCGTTGATTCATCTGTGGCTGCATATAAGCTTATTCAGGAAGGTTATGACGTAGAAGGTATCTTTATGAAAAATTGGGAAGAGGATGATGATGATGAATGTAATTCTAAAGACGACTATAAAGATGCTGCTAGAGTCTCAAAGCTACTCAATATTAAATTAAATCTTGTTAATTTTTCAGATAAATATTGGACAAACGTATTTGAAGTATTTGTAGATGACTTGAAGAAAGGATTTACCCCTAATCCTGATGTATTTTGTAATAGGGAGATAAAATTTAATCAATTTTATAAGTATGCGAAGACATTAGGGTTTGATTTAATTGCTACAGGACATTATGCAAAAAAGCAAACAGGTGAACGTATTGAATTACACATGCCTAAAGATAAAAGTAAAGATCAAACTTATTTTTTGTATACACTTAAAGAAAAAGTTTTGAAAGATATACTATTCCCTCTTGAGGATCTGTATAAAGATGAAGTAAAAAAGATTGCAAACGAATTAGATTTAGGTCTTGATAACAAAAAAGAAAGTATGGGTATATGCTTCATAGGTAAGAGAAAATTTTCTACATTTATTGATTCTTATGTTCAGCCAGTCTGTGGCCCTATTATTAACTATGAAAATAAAGAAAAAATAGGTATTCACAATGGATTGAGTAAATACACAATTGGCCAAAGGAAAGGTATAAATATAGGCGGTATGAAAGATAGTGAAGATTCGCCTTGGTATGTTATAGATAAAGATATAGAAAATAACTCACTTACAGTAAGTCAAAATCAATCCCCGCTTTTTTATTCAGGAGAAATAGAATTAAGTAATTTCAGTTCAATTAACAAAGCGTATGATAATCAAGACATTAAAGTAAGATTTAGACATGGAGGTGCATTAAAAAAGGGTAAGTTGAATATAAAAGATAATGTATACACAATTACACTATATGAGAAAGAGAGAGGTATTGCTAAAGGCCAAGCTGCTGTTATATATAGTGGAACTGAATGTATTGGCGGAGGAACGGTTATATCAAAATGTTTAAGCGTGAATTAAAAAATGAAACTATTGCATTAGGTGCAATCTATCAGGCTAGTAATGAGATAAAAAAAATAGCATGGGAAGGTATAATAACAAAAAATATTGTCCAGCCGCTTATTTATAGTATTTATCAAACAACATCAGAAGATATTGAAGATATTTATATAAATACAAAACGACTTAATCCTGGACTAGATTTCTTACGAAAACAACTTGTTGGTGATGCATTTTCAAAAGATGCTGAAGTTACTAGATACTTTGAAGCTATTGGAATATTAGTTAAGAATATGAAAAAAAACGAGAAAGTTATTCTAAGTTTACGTGATGAACTGTCAAACAGTTCAAAAGAAGTTAGAGAGGATAATCTTGATGATCACGCAGAAACATTATCAAAACTTTACCTAAGGACAGTGAGTAAAGTGGAACCACGAATCATCGTTAACGGTGACAATAAACATCTCACAGATAGTAAGAATGCATCAATGATACGTGCATTGTTGATGTCAGCAATTAGATCATATATATTATGGCAACAGTCAGGTGGATCCAAACTTAGAATCTTCCTATTTCGAAAAAAAATTGCCGAATTAGCCCTCAGAGTCTAGTTCGCAAGCTTTTTAAGTACATAGTTTAAAATGCCATCGCTGACAAAATAATCCCACTCTTTAGCAGTATCAATTCTCACCTTAACTTCAAAAGACTTTCCGGTCTCTTTTTCTGAAATAAGTACAGAATTTGCATCTTTATTAATCTCTGCAATATCAAACGATGAAGTCATTGATAAACCAAGTAATTCAAAATTTTCATTGTCTTTAAATTGAAGCGGCATAATACCCATACCAACCAGATTTGATCTGTGTATCCTCTCAAAACTTTCTGCTATAACTGCTTTAACTCCAAGAAGTTTTGTGCCTTTCGCAGCCCAATCACGTGATGAACCGCAACCATAATCCTTACCAGCAAATATAATAAGATTAGTGTTATTCTTCTTGTATTCTTGAGCAGCATCATATATCGACATCTCAGTACCCTTAGGCAAAAGTTTTGTGTAGCCACCAGTCTTTTCTGGAACTAGCTTATTAGATAAACGTATATTGGCAAAAGTACCTCTTTGCATAATTTTAAAATTACCTCTTCTAGATCCGTAAGAATTAAAGTCTTTTATTTTTACAGAATTATCTATTAAATGTCTACCAGCTGGTGTTGTATCTTTAAAAGAACCCGCAGGTGAAATATGATCAGTAGTAACACTATCACCTAAAATTACAAGTGGGTATGCGGATTCAATTGCTGGTAATTTTTCTTGATTATCTTTTTCTTTACCAAAAAATGGTGAAGGTTGTATATAAGTAGATTTTTCGTCCCAATCAAAATGATCTGAGTCTGAGGTTGGAATAGACTTCCAATTACTATCCCCATCAAAAAGATTTTTATAAGAATTATTGAACATATCACCATCAATTGTCTTATTCATTATTTCATTGATTTCATCATTCGAAGGCCATATATCTTTTAGAAAAATATCATTACCTTCTTTATCCTGTCCTAGAGGAGTATGGTTAATGTCAATATTGATTTTCCCGATGAGAGAATATGCAACTACTAGCATTGGACTAGCAAGAAAATTCATTTTAATTTCAGGGTGAATCCTTCCTTCAAAGTTTCTATTTCCTGATAATATAGAGCTTACAACCAAATCCCTATCATTAATTTCTTTTACATATTTATCATCCAAAGGTCCAGAATTACCTATACATGTTGTACATCCGTACCCTACAATATTAAAACCTAATTTATTAAGCGGGTCTAATAGCTCTGCTTTTTTTAAATAATTTTCTACAACTCTTGAACCAGGAGCCAGAGAAGTCTTTACCCATTCTTTGGTTGAAAGACCTTTTTCAATAGCTTTTTTAGCCAATAAGCCAGCTCCCAAAATTACACTTGGATTTGATGTATTAGTACAACTTGTGATAGCAGCAATGAGAATGCTGCCATCATTAATCGTCCCTTCAGATTTAGATTGTTTTTTTAATTTATGTATTTCATCTTCTGAAATCTTTTTTACATCTGATAAAAGAACTCTGTCTTGTGGGCGCTTTGGACCCGAAAGACATGCCTGTACCTGACTCATATCTAGAGATAGCGTATCTGTATACTTTATATCTTGGTTGTCATCTCTAAAGAATCCACACTCCTTGCTATAATCTTCAACTATTTGTAAATGATTATCATCCTTACCAGTCATTTTTAAATAATCAATTGTTAAAGCGTCAATTGGAAAAAATCCACATGTAGCCCCATATTCTGGTGCCATATTAGAAATTGTACATCTATCAGCAATACTCAAATTATCTAAACCTGATCCATAAAATTCCACGAATTTTCCAACAACATTTTTTTCTCTTAACATTTGAACAATAGTTAAAACTAAATCTGTTGCAGTCGTGGTTTGACCTAATTTACCGGTTAATTCAAAACCAATAACTTCTGGAAGTAACATCGGTATTGGCTGACCAAGCATAGCAGCCTCTGCTTCTATACCGCCGACTCCCCACCCTAGTACACCTAAGCCATTGACCATCGTAGTGTGAAAGTCTGTACCTACAACAGTATCAGGGTACAATTTACCTTCTTTTTCATATATGACTCTTGCAATATATTCGATATTAATTTGATGGATTATTCCATTATTAGGCGGTACAATTCTGAGATTTTTAAATGCCTGCTGCCCCCATTTTAATAACTTATATCTTTCAGTGTTTCTCTCGTACTCTAGTTTAGTATTTAAATCTTTAGAATCAGAGGTACCAAAATGATCTACCATCACAGAATGATCTATGACTAAATCAGTTTGGCATTGAGGGTTTACTGCATCTGCTTTTGAAGCATCTAGTGATGTCATGGCATCTCTCATTGATGCTAAGTCGACAACTGCTGGTACGCCTGTGAAATCTTGCATTATTACTCTGCTAGGATAAAATGTTAACTCCGTATTAGAGTCTGTACTGCCATTCCATTTA
Source organism: bacterium (assembly GCA_029979505.1). Lineage (GTDB taxonomy): Bacteria > Pseudomonadota > Gammaproteobacteria > CACLCV01. The sequence continues at coordinate 170,075 of JAPOHH010000001.1, forward strand.
GTAAATTTCTCTACAATAGAGTCGAAATTATCATTGTCTGATTCGTTTCTCAGATAATTCTCCATTAAAACTCTCAATGAATAAGGAAGATGATTGATATTATATTTTTTGATATTAAAGACATTGAAGTTATTATTATTTATGGATATTTTTGTTTTTTCTGACATTATTATATTTCCCTCTTGAGTAGAATCTGCCGTATTCTAACAAATAAAATGATCTAATTCTATGTCTTACTTTAGAGGTAACTTCTTTTGCACGCTCTCGATGTACATACCAAGAGAATCCTTGTTGTTTCGTGTATCTTTTTTTACAACAACATCCTGACCGTCATTTTTCAAACCTTTATATTTTTTCAGGAATTTATTTAATTTAAGTGATTTGTGAATCTTATATAGTCTGGGATTAGCATTTTTTTCTTTTATAAGCATTAAAACACTATCTTCATACACATGAGTATTTAATATATAAAAGCTTTTAGGAAGGTCTGCTGTTGTTGCATAACCTTGGTTATCTCTAATACTTTGATATAAAACACTAAAAAATATTGAAATACTTAATACTATAAATAATTTAGTTTTATATTTTTTATTTTTAATAAAATAATTAATTAGAAAAATATATATTAGTAAAAGTATCAATAAGTATAAATACATAATCATTTCAAAATCCTTTTAGGTTATATGGAGTAAGAATTTTTTTTTGTGAATCTCCAGATGAATACTCTCCTTTTGAGTCTAAAAAAAACCTTGTTACAGTTACTTCAGAATCTTTTTTTTCAAGTGTTATGTTATTGGCATAAACTAACTTTAATGTAGGATTTACTTTTTCAATAATTACCTTTACATCAATAGGATGATTACTTTTATGTTCATAGAGATAAAGGTTTAAGATATATTCACCTGGTATAATTCCTCTAAGAGTAACAACTTCCCTATTTATAGGATAAATTATTTCCTCACCATCGATTGTGACTACATCATTGATTATACCTTGGTCATCTCTGTCGAGATGTAACCAGCCTGCATCTTTTTTTAGGTATGAGACTGTTTCGCCATTGGGATCTTGGACCCAAATATCAACATCATCTGGCAAACTATCTTTCCAATCAACTGTAATAATATACTCAGCTTTCATATTAACGTTGCCTATTTTCGAGATAGGGTTTATAAAAAGGACTGTTATAAAAAAAAGGAAGGTAAAACCAAGTAGTGTATTGAATAATAAATCGGTGAAGGGTTCAGTTCTAGTTCTATTCTTTCTTCTCATGTCTCTCAGAGTTAAAAACTTTACTAATAAATATATTAATTTTAGTTTCAAAGAAATTATATTGTATCGTTAGAAGGATTGATGCAACTAATCCAGTTAATGTTGTATAGAGAGCTACTTTCATCCCTGCACTCATGCTCAACAAAAGATTATTCATCTTTGACAAATTCATTTCATCAATAGCAGATAATGAGCTTAGCATTATAATGAACCCTATAACTGTACCTATGATACCTAACTTGAGTAAAAGATCAGATATAAAAAAGCCGTTGTCTACAAATTCATATAGTTTTGATTTAAAATCATCTTTAAGATTCTCTTGGTTATCATTATTATCGCTTAGCTTTAGATACTCAGAGCTTATATCTAGAAATATATTATTCGATATAGAAGAATTGTTAGTATCTATTGTAAATACAGCATCTCTTAACTTATATAAGTAATATCCACACTGAATTAGATAAAAGTTAAAAATAATAAAAATTAATGAGGATATATAACTTATATCTGCCTCAAATATATTAGATATATATCCAATTGATTCTACAACGAATAAAGCTATAAAAATCAGAGATACGAAATAAATCCAATAGATGAATATATTATCAATATCCGATTGTTTCATTTATATAAGTTTTTTTGGATCTAATATTTTTATTAACTCTGCTTTTGTAAGCGAGGTCATCTTCTCTGCTATGTCAAAAATTGAGCTGTTAGTCTTGTAAGCTTCTTTTACAATTTTAGAGGCCATATCATAACCAATAACTTGATTAAGCTTTGTAGCAATTATTGGATTTTTGAATAAGCTATCTTCTACAGATTCAATATTTACAGAAAAGCTGTCAATTAAATCAATCATGCTAAACGAGCAATTAATCATTAAATATAACGACTCAATTACATTGTGCGCAATCACAGGAAGCATAGTATTTAACTGGAAGTTACCACTACTACTAGCTTGCATGACAGTAGCATGATTACCGTTTACATGCACAGCTGCCATCATAATAGATTCAGAAATAACAGGATTAATTTTTCCTGGCATGATACTGCTTCCAGGCTGAAGTGCTTTTAAGGTAATCTCCGATAATCCTGATATAGGACCACTATTCATCCAGCGGATATCATTAGCAATCTTTAATAATGTAGATGAATATCTAGTTAAAGCAGAACTTAACGAAAGAATATGATTTTGTGAGCTCATCATTTCTCCTTTAACTGATAAAGGCTTAAATTTTATTTTTAATTCACGATATATTTTATTAAGTTCAATGCAAACATTTTTAGAAAATGATTTTGGAGCATTGATACCTGTCCCTATTGCAGTTCCACCAATTGGCAAATAAGATATCTCTTCACAAGATAAATCTATTTGTGCTTGAGATGCTCTAACTTGCTCTTCCCAGACATTAAGTTCTTGTTCAAACGAAATAGGTACAGCATCCATTAGATGTGTTCTCCCTGACTTAATAATATTTTTTAAATTTTTTGATTTTTTATTTAATGAATCACACAAGAAATCAAGAGATGTAGATAATGTCTTACTCATAGTCAAACAAGATATATTAATAGTGGTAGGAATTACATCATTTGAACTTTGCGACATATTCACATCATCATTTGGATGTATCGTCCGCTTAAGTGTTCTCTTGGCAACTTCAGATATAACTTCATTCATATTCATGTTTGTACTTGTACCTGAACCTGTCTGGAAAATATCAATTGGAAAATGATCGATAAAATCTATTGGATGAGATGAGATTTTTTTACTAATATTTGATATTGCTGTTCCTTTAGCTTTTGTAAGTGTTTTACATGCAACATTAGCAGATGCGCAAGCATTCTTAAGACTAGCTAGTGCTTGTATGAATGCTGGATCAAATGTGATTCCACTAATTTTAAAATTATCTACAGCACGCTGTGTTTGAGCTCCATAAAGTGCATCTTTTGGAACTTTAATTTTTCCTAATGAATCCTCTTCAATTCTATAATTATTTTTTGTCATTTTAGTTGCTTATTATTATTCAGATTAATTATGTGCTATAATAACATTTTAAAAACTGGTTTAATATGAAAAAATATAACCTTGATGTTTCAGCTCCTACTGATGGTAGATATAAAAACCTATGTAGTGATATCAATGAAATTTTCTCAGAACATAATTTAATCAAAACTCGAGTTCAAGTAGAGATAGAATGGTTCATATTTCTCTCAAAATTGAAAAATCTAAAATCCTTACCAAACTTTACAAATAATCAAGTAAGTTTCTTAAGGTCAATCTATCTAAACTTTAATTATACGGACTCAGCTAAAGTTAAAAAAATTGAAGATGTTACCAAGCATGACGTTAAGGCTGTCGAGTACTTTATTAAAGATAAGATTAAATCTAATAAATCAATATATAAATATAAAGAACATATCCATATTTGTTGTACATCTGAAGATATTAATAATGTTGCATATGCACTAATGATTAAGAGTGCGAGAGATAGTATGCTTATAGAGACTGATAAACTACAAAAAAAAATTAAAAGCTTAGGTAAGAAATATAAAAAAATTCCAATTTTATCTCATACACATGGACAGCCTGCTTCACCCTCAACGATGGGGAAAGAGTTAATTAATTTCCAGAAAAGATTATCAAGTCAGATACATGATCTTAAAAATATAAAAATACAAGGAAAATTCAATGGAGCTACAGGTAATTATTCAGCACATAGTGTCACTTACCCAAACATTGATTGGCCAAAATCTATTAGAAGATATCTATCCAACTTAAAAATAGATATTAATAGCCATACTACACAGATTGAGCCACATGATTATATTGCAGATATATGCAATAAAATAAATCATATAAATTCTATATTGATTGGATTCTCTCAAGATATATGGTCGTATATCTCTAAAAATTATTTTACTCAAAAAAATATTACAGGTGAGATTGGATCTTCGACAATGCCTCATAAAATAAATCCTATCAATTTTGAAAATGCAGAAGGAAATTTAGGAATGAGTAATGCGTTGAATCACTTTTTTTCAAATAAACTAACTATATCTAGATTACAAAGAGATTTATCTGACTCAACCGTTCTAAGAAATATTGGTCTAACATTTTCATACTCAATTATTGCTTACAAAAATATATTAATTGGTTTAGATAAACTTCAAATAAATAAGGACAAAATTAATTCTGATATAAATGATAGTTGGGAAATTTTAGCAGAGCCTATACAAATGGTCGCAAGGAAGTATCATATTTCTGATTCATATGAATATCTAAAAAAACATACACGTGGCAAAAAAGTAAATAAAGAAGTAATACATAAAATTATACAAGAACTTCAAATACCGGAGTCTGAAAAACATTGTCTTTTAGAACTGACGCCAAAGAAATATATTGGTTATGCTACAAAACTGTGTGATGAATAATCATCATGAAATCATTTCTATAGTTGAACAATATCTAGATATAAATAATATTGAATATCAGTCATTTGAAAATAATATTGAGATTTATCCTTTAGATAAAGATTTGATTTCCATAAATATTACTGATGAAAACATAATTATTTCATGTAGAGATGAAAAATATTTTTATAATTCTACCGATAATTATTTCGAGCAAATAAAAAAACTAGTAGTTTAGCTTTTTGGTTTCATTAATGGAAAAAACAAGACATCACGTATAGATGTAGAATTTGTCAGTAGCATCACGAGTCTATCGATTCCAATACCAGCGCCAGCGGTTGGAGGCATACCATATTCCATGGCGGTAATAAAATCTTCATCATAATTCATTTGTTCATCATCTTTCTCAAGCTGTTCACTAAATCTCTGAGCTTGGTCTCTAGGATCATTAAGTTCAGAAAATCCATTAGCTATCTCTCTTCCTGCAATAAACAATTCAAATCTCTCTACAACTTCAGGATTACTGTCAAACCTTCTTGATAATGGCGAAACTGCAGTGGGATATTCTGTTATGAATGTTGGATTAATAAGGTTGCCTTCAACTATTTTTTCAAAGATATCTAATTGAGTTTTAGCCAAAGATTCTTTGATAGTAATTTCAATATTATTTGTCTTGCAGTATTTCTCGAGAGTCGAATAATCATTTATATTCTTTTCGTCTATACCATCGCAATACTTTACTATTGAGTCATGAAAATTAAGCTTTTCAAAAGGTTTATCTGTAGCAATTTTATAGTCCTGATAATTAAATTTTTCATCTAGATTTAAAGCTTTTATTAAAGATTTAATTAATTTCTCAATTACAGCCATGAGATAGTTATAATCTTCATAAGCCGCATAGAATTCAATCATAGTAAATTCAGGATTATGTTTTACAGACAGACCTTCATTTCTAAAACTTCTATTTATTTCAAATACTTTTTCGAAGCCTCCTATAATTAGTCTTTTTAGATACAATTCAGGTGCAATTCTTAAAAATAAATTCATATCAAGACTATTGTGATGTGTAATAAATGGCTTTGCTGCAGCACCTCCAGCTATAGGGTGCATCATAGGAGTTTCTACTTCTAGATAATTTTCATTTTCAAAATACTTCCTAATATGTGAGACAATTTTTATTCTATCTGTGAATACTTTTCTTGATTCTTCAGAAGTCATTAGGTCCACGTACCTTTGCCTATATTTTATTTCTACATCTGACAGGCCATGAAATTTCTCTGGAAGCGGTCTAAGTGATTTAGATAAAATTATATATTCAGATACGTTTAATGATAGTTCTCCAGTTTTTGTTTTAAAAATTGTCCCTTTAACTCCGACTATATCTCCTAAATCAGTATGGTTAAGAAGTTTGTATGTATCTATACCTGTAGAATTTTTTGATAAAAAAAGCTGGAGTTTTCCAGACTCATCATGGAGATTAGCAAATGTTGAATTTCCCATTTTTCTTATTGTTAATAGCCTTCCACATAAAGCATATGTGTCTTTCTCAAACTCGAGATCTTCTTTGCTTTTTTCACCAAATTTTTTTCGTAACTCTTGTGTACTTTTATTTCTTTTGAAGGTGTTGGGATAAAGCTGAGATAACTTTGATAGCTCATCAAGCTTCTTTTTTCTTTCCACGACTAGTTTGTTATCATCTGACATTTATAATCCTCTTTTCAAACTCTCTTGAATAAAATCATCTAAGTTGCCGTCTAGCACCGACTGTGTATTACCAGTCTCATAATTAGTCCTTAAATCTTTTATTCTAGAGTCATCTAGAACATATGATCTAATTTGATTGCCCCAGCTAATATCAGACTTCTCAGATTCAACTTGATTCTTTATTTCGTTTTTTTTATTTAATTCGTGTGCATATAGTTTAGCACGTAACTGCTTCATTGCTGATTCTTTATTTTTATGTTGAGATCTTCCATTTTGACACTGAACAACTAATTTAGTTGGTAGGTGCGTTATTCTAACAGCTGACTCTGTAGTATTGACATGCTGACCACCTGCTCCACTTGCTCTAAATACATCTATTCTCAAATCAGAGGGATTTATATCAATTTCAAATGAATCATCTACCTGAGGATATATAAAAACTGATGCGAAAGATGTATGTCTTCGATTACCTGAGTCAAAAGGTGACTTTCTTACTAAGCGATGTACTCCAGTTTCAGTTCTCAACCATCCATAAGCGTAATCACCATTAACTTTTATGGTCACGTTTTTAAATCCTGCCACCTCGCCTTCACTTGATTCAGTAATTTCTGTAGAGAAAGCGTGTTTCTCAGTCCACTTTAGATACATTCTCATAATCATAGCAACCCAATCTTGAGCTTCGGTTCCACCAGATCCAGATTGAATATCAATATAGGCATCAGATTGATCGTTATCACCCTTAAACAGCTGTCTAAATGAGAGATTATCTAACTCTTTTGATGTTTTCTTGTGGAGTTGTAGTATCTCAGAAACCAAGGTATCGTCATAGGTATTATCCGCATCCACTACTATGCTATCAAGGGTATATGATATTAACTCAATGTCTGAACTGATATTGTCGATCATGCCTTTTAAAGTTGAGTAAGATTTTAACTTTTTATTTAGCTCAGTTGATAAATCTCTATTTTCCCAAACGTCTGGATTATTCAGCTGATTATTAATATTACTAATGTGTTCATCAATGGAGTCATAGTCAAACTAACCCCCTTAACTCATCAAACTTGAGCTTATTTATTTTTAGTTCCTCTAGGACATCAGTTATCTGCTCTCTTATTTTTGTCATACAGATATCTCCCTGTAGTATTCAAGCTTTTCTTTCCACATCATCTTATACTGATTTAATAGAGATAAGTCGGCTGTAAGTATATCATATTTATAAGTTTCTTTATAAACCACAAATATCATAGCTTGTTCTATTTTTGTATTGTGCATTTTATCATGAGCTGAGGCATATGCAGCTAATTGCTGAAAATGTTCATCAATCATAAATGCACTTTTCTTTCTATATGTCGATTTATAATCAATAACAGTTAGCTTGTCATTTATTATTCCTAATAAGTCAAGGGTACCTGCATAACTATGATTGTCATGTACAGTAGCCTCAGATGCTATGAATTTATCAATTTTTGGAAATATATTTTCAATTATCACGTGACTTAATTTTAGTGCAATTTTCTCATTCTTATTGTCTTGGCAATCAATATCCTTCTGTGTTACGAAACAATCAAGATAATGGTGCATGAGATTACCAATTTCAAAAGAGTCAGTCTGTTTTGCTGAAAAATTATCGCCTTGTTTGTATCTGGATAGTCTTAGAATAGATGTAACACTCGGAACCAATATATTATTTATTTTATAATATCGAAAGTTGTTACGCTTTATTACCTGATTAACACTATAGTGATATCCAGGCGTGAATTTTACTCCGTTATTTATCAAGGACATCGAGAATTTTTTGTATGTCTTTTTTCAATAGAGAATAAGTAGGGTCCTCATTAGTGGTCGTATCTGAGACAGATTCAAGTTTCTGCTTAGCTCCCTCTATTGTGAATCCTTGGGATGATATTAGTTCGTTTATTTTAAAAATAGTGAGAATATCATTTTGGGTGTAGTATCTTCTGTTTCCTCTCCTTTTAGTTGGCTCGAGCATATTGAATTCTTTTTCCCAATATCTCAAAATATGTGTTTTAATATGAGTGATTTTTGAAACCTCTCCTATTGTAAAATATCTTTTATTAGGTATCTCTATAGAGTTACTCAACTCCATCATATGCCTCTAATTTAGATTTTAATTTTAAACCAGATTTGAAAGTTACAACCCTTCTCTCTGAGATAGTTACTTCTTCACCTGTTTTTGGATTTCTTCCTGGCCTTGGTGACTTATTTCTGAGTATAAAGTTACCAAATCCGGATAGTTTAATATCATTTCCATTTTCAAGTGATTTTTTAATTTGTTCAAAAAAACACTCTATTAATTCCTTAGCTTCTCTTTTGTTAAGCCCCACTTCACTGTGGACCATTTCAACGAGAGAATCTTTTGTAATTGTCATACCTATATTTCTTGTATTTTTATCTTATGCTTATTATCTAGATTACTAATAACTTTATTGATATCTTCTATAATGTCTTTGTCCTCTAAAGTTTTACGATTAGATTGAAGACAGATCTCTAAAGTCACATTTCTATTATTTGATTGTAGTTTATCTTTATTGATAAATATATCTTTAATTCTTATATTTTTCATGTATTTATAGCTTTCTTCTCTAAGTTCATCAATGATATTCAATACATTAGTTTCAATATTTGTAATTATCGTAATGTCTTTATATACAGCTGGAAATTGTGATAATTCTTTGAAAATAAGCTTATCTTTAAATGAAATGTTATTTATACAAAGCTCGAACGCATAAACTGATGCCTTAAGGTTAAAGTCATCGACAACACTCGGAGAGACTAATCCGCATTCACCTATAACTTTATTGTCAATTAGGACTTCGAGAGAGTTATCTTTATCGAAATAGACCGAATTATTGTTTTGTTGAAATATAGCATCAGGAAAGATGGATAGAATATGCGATTTTAAATCTGCAATACCAAATAGATAACTATTTGCAACAAGATCGACAGATGACTTATTGCCATATACTACAGCTGACAAAACTTTCGGTTCAATAATTTTGGCTTTGTCTTTAAGGTAGGTTTTTCCTATTTCAAATAATTGAATACTTTTCTGCTGTCTATTAGAATTATAAACTATATTACTTAATAATCCTGGCAACAAAGATTCTCTCATAACAGACTTTTCTACTGAAATCGGATTTTCCAATCTGAGACTTCTTGACTTGTCTGAATAATTTTTTGAGATAAATGTGAAATTTATTACTTCTTTATATCCAAGAGTTACTAACTTCTCATCAAAATTATAAGAATGATTCCTATTAGCAGGAGGAATACATAAAGGTGCTTCCTTAATGTTATCAAATCCAAATATTCTGCTGACCTCCTCAACCAAATCATAATTATTTGTGATATCAAAACGGTAGCTAGGTATTATTGCTTTCTTAGCTTTCAAAGTTATACCTAGATTACGCAGTATTGATTTAATATTTTTTGTACCGATATCTACGCCGAGGATTCTTTTAAAGAGATTTGAATCATAATTAAAAGTCTTTTCTTTTGTTAATAAGCTTTTTTTACTAATTTTAGTAACTATGCACTTATCAATAATTAGAAGATCAGATAATAAAAAATGTATTCTTGATAATGCATAGTCTACTAAATTATAATCTACTCCTCTTTCAAATCTATAAGACGAATCAGTCTGAATTCTAAGCTTCCTTGAGAGCAATCGTACAATATCAGGTACAAAAAATGCACTCTCAAAAAGAATGTTCTTGGTTGTTATGCTTACTGCTGATTTTTTGCTTCCAATCACACCGGGTAATGCATGAATGACATTTTTTTCATCTACAATTACTGCAGTACCTTTGTCAATTATATGTTCTTTGTTGTCGATACCTATGAATTTATTTTTTTTCTTAAGTTTTGTAATTGATAATTTGCCATTAATTTTATCTAAATCAAATGCATGCGTTGGTTGACCAATCTCAAGCATTACATAATTTGATATATCTACAATAATATTTACAGTTGCTATATCAGCCTGTTTAAGCTTTCTGACTATTTGATTAGGAGTTTTAGTATTAATATTAATATTGTCCAAAATCATATACCTATATTCAGGTGAAATCATAGGATCAACGTCTTTAATTTTGATATTTTTATTTGTCGAAAATATTTTAGAGCTAGATGGCTTATTAATTTTTTTTCCTTTGTATGCACTAAGATCTCTAGCGGTCCCATAAACAGACAGACAATCACCTCTGTTCGGTGTAAATTCGATATCAATCACATAATCATCTTTATCTTTTACAATTGTATCGACTTCAAGGCCAAGCTTAGTAAGATCGTTTTCTAGATTAATATTTGACTTAGATATTGGCACGAATTCAGAAAGCCAGTTTTTACTTATTTTCATGATAGTCTAATATTTTTAAATTGTTCTAAGAAATTAATATCGTTTTCGAAGAAAACTCTTAAATCTTTTATTTGATATGCCAGCATGGCAAATCTCTCAATACCTAAACCAAATGCAAACCCTGAATATTTTTTTGAATCTATATTTACATTTTTTAAAACGTTAGGATGTACCATACCGCAACCTAAAACTTCCAACCATTTATTATTGAACATAATATCCATCTCTGCAGACGGTTCAGTAAATGGAAAATAAGAAGGTCTGAATCTTGTTTTAATATTCTTATTATCAAAAAAATCACTTATAAAATTATTCAATATCCATTTCAAATTACTGAAAGTAATGTCAGTATCTACACATAAGCCCTCTATTTGATGGAACATTGGTGAGTGTGTAGGGTCAGAATCACATCTGTATACTCTCCCTGGAGCAAGCACCCTAAAAGGTGGGGCAGAATTTTCCATTGCATGAATTTGCACTGAAGAAGTATGTGTTCTTAATAATAATTTGTTGTTTAAATAAAAAGTATCATGCATATCTCTAGCAGGATGATTATCTCCAATATTTAGTGACTCAAAATTATAATGTTCCGTCTCAATTTCAGGACCATCATGAATATCAAATCCATATTTTAAAAAAATATTCTCTATTCTTTTTATAACTAGAGAAATAGGATGATGAGATCCATTATTGTGATGTCTAGGAGGTACATCTAGATCTATTTTTATGGTCGATTGATTTGTTACTTTCAGACTATCAAGCTTTTTATCCAACAATAATAAAAGAGTATTTTTGACATTATTTAGCTCAACACCAAATTTTTTTCTTTCTTCTTGATTTAGTTTTTTGATTGAAGCAAATAAGGAAGTCAGTAAACCTTTTTTGCCAAGATATTTTGATTTGACTTGTAATAAATCATGTTCTTTATTACATGATTTTAAATCTTCTTTAAGTAAATATTCTAAATCAGTATGGTTTATATCCATAACATAAAGAAGTCTTAATTTGGAAGTACAGTCTTAACTATGTTTGTAAATTTTTCTGGATTATTGGATGCAATATCAGCTAAGATTTTTCTGTCTATTTCTAATTCAGATTTATGTAAGTAATTCATAAATTGACTATATGAGAGATTATTGAGTCTAGCTGCGGCATTAATTTTTGTAATCCAAAGTGATCTAAACTGTCTTTTCTTTTGTCTTCTATCACGATAGGCATATTGACCAGCCTTAATCACGGCTTGTTTTGCTACCCTATAAACACGACTTCTAGCACCTTTGTATCCTTTTGCAAGTTTAAGAATTTTTTTATGCCTAGCGCCTGCAATTACACCTCTTTTAACTCTTGCCATGTTTTAAAATCTCCCTAATAAGGTAACATGCGATTAATCGCCGCTTTGTCTGCTGCGCTTATCACTACGTCGTCTCTTAAATGTCTCTTTCTTTTAGTGCTTTTCTTAGTAAGAATATGACTACGATGAGACTGACCTCTCTTTACATTGCCTGTAGGTGTTTTCTTAAACCTTTTTGCGGCACCGCTATGTGATTTCATTTTTGGCATAACTTACTCTTACTAAATATTTTGGGTAGTATATCCTATTTATTTCTTCGGTGCTATAACCATTACAATTTGTCTTCCTTCAAATGCAGGTTTTTGCTCGATTAGACCGTAATCAAATAAATCTTTTTCAACTCTTTCAAGGAATTCACGCCCAATTACCTGATGCGCAGCCTCTCTGCCTCTGAATCTCATAGTAATTTTAGCTTTGTCTCCTCCTTGAAGAAACTTAATGAGATTTTTAAGTTTAACCTGATAATCTGCCTCTTCTGTTCCAGGTCTAAATTTAATCTCTTTTACTTGAATTTGCTTTTGCTTTTTTTTGGCTGCGTGAGCTTTTTTGGATTGTTCAAACTTATATTTCCCAAAATCCATAACTCTACAAACTGGCGGTACTTGGTTTGCAACAATTTCAACTAAATCTAAATCCTCATTTTTAGCTATTTCTAGTGCTTTAGCTTTAGTTACTACACCCACTTGGTCACCTGAAGATGATATTAAGCGAACTTCGGTAGCATTAATGCGCTCATTAATTCGCATTCTTTTAATGTTCGATATGATTGTTCTCCTATATAGTTAATTTATCTCGTTTTTTAGTAATTCGCAAAATTGCTCAAGGTTCATACTGCCTAAATCTTTGCCCAATCTATCTCTTACAGTAACTTTCTTATCCTCCAGCTCTTTATCACCAATGATAAGCATGTATGGTACCCTAGTCATCGCATGATTTCTAATTTTGTAACCAATCTTTTCATTACTTAGATCGCATTCTGATCTGAAACCAAGTTCAAGTAAGTTATGATTAATCGTAGCTGAATATTCTCTATGCTTGTCAGTAATATTTAAAATAGCAACTTGTGTAGGAGCTAACCAAACTGGTAAATTACCAGAGTAATGCTCTATTAATATTCCTACGAATCTTTCTAGTGACCCTAGAATTGCTCGATGTATCATAACAGGAGTCACTTTATTTCCATCAGTATCAATATATGAGGCGTCAAGTCTGCCAGGCATAGAAAAATCAAGTTGTATCGTTCCTAATTGCCATACTCTCGACAAAGAATCTTTAAGTGAAAAATCAATTTTAGGTCCATAAAAAGCCCCATCTCCTGGATTAATAGTAAATTCAATATTATTTAAATCCAAAGCTTTTTTCAGACTATCCTCTGCTTTATCCCAAATTTCTTCTGATCCAACTCTTTTTTCAGGACGTGTTGAGAGTTCAATCTTTAAATCATTAAATCCAAATTTATTATAAATAGTTTTTATATCATTGATTAATAATGATATTTCATCTTCAATTTGATCTGAAGTACAAAATATATGTGCATCATCTTGGGTGAATGCGCGTATTCGAAGAAGGCCGTGCAGAGTTCCTGATGGTTCATTCCTGTGTACTACACCAAATTCTGCATATTTCAATGGCAAGTCTTTATAGCTTTTGAGTCCCTGATTAAATACCTGAATATGTCCAGGGCAACTCATAGGTTTAATTGCAAACTCTTTTTTCTCAGAGCCTACATCAAATATTAGCTCACCAAATTTATCTAAGTGGCCAGATTTTTTCCAAAGGCTTTTATCTAATATCTGAGGAGTATTAATGACTTTATAATTATTTTTTCTCAGATGATTTGTAATAAAGTCCTTAATTAAATTGAAAACTGTCCAGCCTTTATCATGCCAAAATACCATACCCGGAGATTCTTCTTGAAAATGAAATAGATCAAGTTTTTTGCCTAAAAGTCTATGATCCCTTTTCTCTGCTTCTTCTAAAGTTTTAAGATAATTGTCTTGTTCCTCTAGACTAGGCCATGCAGTTCCATATATTCTCGTTAGAGCTTGATTATTGGAGTTTCCTTTCCAATAAGAACCTGAGGTTTTCATAAGCTTAAATGCCTTGATATGTCTTGTGTTTGTAAGGTGGGGTCCTCTACACATATCTATGTATTCTTCGTGATAATACACAGCTATGGTTTCATCATTATCAATTTCTTTAAGTAATTCAACTTTATATGGCTCATTCCTATGAGAAAAAATATTAATTGCTTCCTCTTTAGATACAACGCTTCTCACAATTGGATAATTTTTTTTAGCAAGCTTTCTCATCCTATTCTCTATAAGCTTAAGATCTTTTTCTGTAATTGGTTGATTTGACAAAATATCATAATAAAACCCATTATCTATCACAGGACCAATAACCATTTTAACTTCTGGATAGATTTGTTTAATCGCGTGACCAAATATATGTGCGCATGTGTGCCTCAAGATATCTAAGCCTTCTTTATGGTCTGTAGTAACAAGTTTTATATATGAATTATCAACAACAGTATCAGATAGGTCTTTTAAATTATCATCTACAATAGCAGCGACTATATTCTTATCTTTAAAATGCTTTCTTATTACATCTTCAAGAGTGTCATCGTTTTCAACGGCTAAATTTTTATCATTTACTGTAATTTTCATAATATCTCAATTTCTATAGGCACGATTGGACTCGAACCAACGACCTCCACCATGTCAAGGTGGCGCTCTAACCAAGCTGAGCTACGCGCCTGTAAGAATTGGTAAATTAACATGTCATGGGAGTGTAGACAAGAATTCATCAGGATTTTGCTTTTGGTATCATAAGATATTTATCTTGAAGTTCATTAATCTGATCTCTTATTTTTGCTGCTTGCTCAAATTCAAGATTTTTTGCATGTGTATACATCTCCTTTTCAAGTTGAGATATTATTGACACTACGTTATCACTATTAACTTTTGTTAGCTTTTTCTTATTATTAGTTACTAATTGTAGCTTATCCAGTGATTCATTCTCTATATAAGTATCCTCATCAAGAGCTTGTCTAATATCTTTTTTCACACTAACAGGATTTATATTATTATCCGTGTTGTATTTGATTTGTATTTCTCTTCTTCTATCAGTTTCATCAATCGCTCTTTGCATTGATCCGGTAACCACATCTCCGTATAAAATACATCTACCGTCAATATTCCTGGCAGCCCGGCCAATTGTCTGTATGAGAGACCTATCGGATCTTAGAAATCCTTCTTTATCAGCATCAAATATTGCCACTAATTCTACTTCAGGTATGTCCAAACCCTCTCTTAATAAATTTATGCCAACTAAAACATCAAATTCTCCTTTTCTTAAATCTCTTATTATTTCTACTCTCTCAACAGTATCTATATCCGAATGAAGGTACTTTACTTTTACATTATGCTCTTGGAGGTATTCTGATAGATTCTCTGACATCTTCTTAGTAAGTGTTGTAATGAGCACTCTGTTACCACGCTCAATAACACTATTAATTTCTGATAAAACATCTTCAACCTGACTGGAAGATGGCTTGACTTCAATAATTGGATCTATTAATCCAGTTGGGCGAATCACTTGTTCGATAATTGCGTTTGATTTATCAACTTCGTATGGCCCTGGTGTAGCAGATACATATATAGTCTGAAAGTCGTACGCTTCAAACTCATCAAATTTAAGTGGTCGATTATCCATAGCGGATGGTAGACGAAATCCATAGTCAACTAATGTTTGCTTTCTTGATTGGTCACCTCTATACATACCACCTAATTGAGGTACTCCCACATGGCTCTCGTCTATAATTACAAGACCATCATCGGGCATGTAATCTAATAAACATGGAGGCGGATCACCTGGATTCCTTCCTGACAAATATCTTGAATAATTTTCTATTCCAGAACAGTATCCCATTTCTTTCATCATTTCGAGATCATAGTTAGTTCTTTCTCGTATTCTTTGCTCTTCAATTAATTTCGAGTTATCAGAGAAATACTTAATTCTTTCTTTGAGTTCTTTCTTGATTTTAATCATAGCATCATCAATTTTATTCTGTGGTGTTACGTAATGTGTTTTTGGATAAACTGTAACTCTATTTAATTGTTTGAAAATATCTCCTGTCAAAGGATCAAATAAAAAAATATTTTCTATTTCATCTCCAAATAAATCTATACGTACAGCATATTTTTCCGAATCACCTGGAAAAATATCTATAATTTGTCCTTTGACCTGATATGTTCCTCTCCTAAGCTCAATATCATTTCTAATGTATTGGAGTTCAGTTAGTTTTCTTAGAATATCTCTTTGATGAATTTCATCACCTTTTACAAGATGTAAAATCATTTTAAAATATGTTTTAGGGTCACCTAGACCATATATAGCTGAGACAGTTCCAACAACTATGGCGTCCTTTCTCTCGGTAAGTGACTTTGTAGCAGATAGACGCATTTGTTCTATGTGTTCATTTAACGATGCATCTTTTTCTATAAAGGTATCAGAAACTGGTACATAAGCTTCAGGCTGATAGTAGTCATAATAAGAAACAAAGTACTCTACAGAATTATTTGGAAAAAATTCTTTCATTTCAGAATAAAGTTGTGCAGCAAGTGTTTTATTTGGTGCAAGGACCAATGTAGTTTTATTTGTCTTAGAGATAATGTTTGCCATAGTATAAGTTTTACCAGAACCTGTTACTCCTAGTAATGTTTGATGTTTAAGATTTTTTGATATACCGCTCACAAGAGCCTCAATAGCTTTTGGCTGATCACCATTCGGTTTCATGGAAGATTTTAAAGTTAGTCTTTTCACAATATTCTTTTAGCTCTCTTACTTAATTAGTTCATTCATGGTATTATAACCTTTTTACAGGAACTCTATTGAAATTTTCAGAACGTATAAATTTAATTCAGCCGTCATCAACGATGGCGCTTACATCAAAAGCTAATGAACTCAAGCAGAAAGGTGAGGATATTATAGTTCTTACGGTAGGAGAACCTGATTTTGATACTCCAAATTACATTAAAGAGAGTGCAAAAGAAGCAATTAATGCTGGATTAACGAAATATACTGCTGTTGACGGAACTATCGAACTTAAGAAATCCATTATAAATAAACTAAAATCAGAAAATAATCTGGAGTATACTTTTGATGAAATTATTGTTTCAGCTGGATGTAAGCAATCTATATTTAATTTTCTTCAAGTAGTAATTGATGATGGTGATGAGGTAATTATTCCACAACCATATTGGGTATCATATGCTGACATGGTTAAATATTCTGGTGGCGTACCAGTCATGCTTGAAACAGACTATGAGACTAATTTTGATATCGATATAACAAAACTAGAAAATTTAATTAATGAAAAAACTAAATTATTTATGATTAATAGTCCGAATAATCCTAGCGGAAAGTACTATGATTCAGAAATACTCAAAAAAATTTCATCAGTGTTAATAAAAAATGAAAACATACTTATATCTTCTGATGATATATATGAACATATTCAATGGCATCAAGAAAAATTTCACAATATTTTAAATGTCTGTCCAGAATTAAAACAGAGAACCGTAATATTGAATGGAGTCTCAAAAGCATACTCAATGACTGGATGGAGAATTGGTTACGCAGCTGCCAATAAAGAAATTATAAAAAAAATGAAAACTCTTCAATCTCAGAGTACTTCTTGTGCGTCTTCAATATCTCAAGCAGCTGCTTCAACAGCATTGAATACTGTTTGTAATGAGTTGCCAGCAATGAATAAAGAATATAAAGAAAGACATGATTTTGTTGTGTCTGAACTTAATAAAATTGATGGGGTAGATTGTAAACCTACCGATGGTACATTCTATGTCTTTCCATCATTTAAAAATTACATAAAGAAAAGTAACGAAATATCAAATGACACTGAACTTGCTTTATATATTTTAGAAAAAGCGAAAGTAGCGGTTGTTCCAGGGAGTGCTTTTGGCATAGACAATCATATTAGAATATCCATTGCAATAGATATGGATTCATTAAAGGAAGCTATGCATAGACTCAATAAAAGTCTTAGTTCATAATTTAGCAGCTCTTTTCCTCTCATGAGGGTCTAAATGTTTTTTTCTAAGCCTAAGATTAATCGGTGTGACTTCTAATACCTCATCATCATTTATGTATGACATCATTTGTTCGAGTGACATTTTTCGTGGCGGAACGAGTTTTACTGCTTCATCAGTTCCTGATGCGCGAACGTTTGTTAACTGTTTTCCTTTAAGAATATTTATTTCCAGATCATTTGGACGGTTGTGCTCACCAACAATCATTCCTTGATAAACTTTTGTTTGAGGGTCTATAAACATTATCCCTCTGTCTTGTAAGTTAAAAATTGCATAAGCTACAGAATTACCGGTTGAGTTAGCTATAAGCACACCATTTCTTCTTGAAGCAATGTCACCCTTATATTCTTTATAAGAATCAAATAATCTGTTCATGACACCTGTACCTCTAGTCTCAGTTAGGAACTGACTTTGATAACCTATAAGTGACCTTGATGGACATTTAAAAACTAAACGTGTCTTGCCAGAGATATTCGTCATATCCAGCATTGTGCCTTTTCTTTTATTCATACTATCAATAACAGTACTCGTATAATCATCGTCAACGTCTATTATGACTTCTTCAATAGGCTCTAATTTCTGATTTTTGTCATTAATTTTGTATACGACCTTGGGTCTAGATACCGTAAGCTCAAAGCCTTCTCTTCTCATTGTCTCAACGAGAACACCTAGCTGTAACTCTCCACGTCCTCCAATTTCAAAAGAGTCTTTTTGTTCATTTTCATTGAATGATATCGCAACATTGGACTCCGCTTCAGACAATAATCTCTCTCTTATTAATGTAGAAGTTACCTTTTTACCCTCTAATCCTGAAATAGGCGAATCATTTACAGTTATAGTAATAGACATGGTTGGCGGATCAATTGGTGTTGATTTAATCGGAGTTTCATTAATTTCATTGCAGATTGTATCAGCGACAGATGTTTCTGCTAATCCAGCGATACATATAATATCTCCTGCAATTACTTTATCGACAGCAATTCTATCTGTACCTTCATACTTAAATAGTTTAGTAAGTCTTCCTGATTCCACCCTTTGCCCTGAGAGGTTTATTGCCTTAACATTATCATTTACTTTAGCTGACCCTTGCTCAACTCTTCCTATCAAACACCGACCCAGATATTTATCTGAATCTAGAAGTGTAGCTAGCATAGCAAATGGTTTATTAACATCAACATCTGGTGCTTTAACATATTTCACAATCAAATCTAACATTTCATGGAGATTATCCTTCCTGTTGTTAATATCTGATGTACACCAGCCTTCTCTTCCTGAAGCATATAATATTGGAAAATCTAATTGATCATCATTAGCATCCAAAGAAACAAATAAATCAAATACGTCATCAATTACCTTATCTGCTCTACTGTCAGGTTTATCAATCTTATTTACAACTACTATTGGTTTTAAACCTTGGGCCAATGCTTTTGATAAAACAAATTTTGTTTGAGGCATTGCACCCTCAGCAGCATCTACTAACAAAATTACACCATCCGTCATACTAAGTACCCTCTCAACTTCTCCTCCAAAATCAGCATGTCCAGGAGTATCTATAATATTAATTCTTGTTTTATTCCAAAGAATAGAAGTTGGTTTTGCTAGTATAGTAATACCCCTCTCTTTTTCTAAGTCACCAGAATCCATTACACGCTCAGTAACTAATTTATTTTCTCTAAAAATACCAGCTTGCATCATAATAGAATCTATCAGAGTAGTTTTACCATGATCAACGTGAGCTATAATTGCAATATTCCTGATTTGTTCCATATTTGTAATGTTCTAAAAGAATTTTAGTGTGCACTATACTACACAATGTGTTGCAAGTCTTAAAAAGTTAGATTAATCAGAGGGTTTATACTCCTCGGGACGGACTCGAACCGCCGACCTGGTGATTAACAGTCACTCGCTCTACCAACTGAGCTACCGAGGAATAATGACAAGATAGTAATAAAAAAGCACTTAATCTTCAATCATTTTTTGGATTGATTGAAATAGATTCTGTTTTACATCTTAAATTAAGATTAGTATATATTACAACTTAAATTTGAGTAGAAAATGTTATTTTATTTTTCATTTTTAAAAAATGTCTTTTATTTAAGTGTATGATAAAATTTGCCTAAGATGACATATGTAATAACAGAGAATTGTATTAAGTGTAAATACACAGACTGTGTAGAGGTTTGCCCAGTTGATTGTTTTCATGAAGGGCCAAATTTTTTGGTAATAAACCCGGAAGAATGCATAGATTGTAGTTTATGTGAACCGGAATGTCCTATCAATGCAATATTGTCTGAAGATGACTTAAAGGAAGAAGACAAAAAGTATCTTGAAATAAATACAAGATTATCAAAGACATGGCCGTTAATTACAGAAGCAAAATCAGCACCATCAGATGCTAAAGAATGGGAAAATAAACCTGATAAACTAAAACTCCTAGAAGAATAGAGATTTAGAGATTGTCGGTATTTTCAAATATCTGAGGATGATAATCTTCAAATCTTGTGCAGTGCGATAAAAATGTTAACTTTGCTGTCCCTGTAGGGCCGTTTCTGTGTTTAGCTATATTAATCTCTGCAATGTTTTTGTCTTCTGAATTTGGATTATAAACATCATCCCTGTAAATAAACATTACAACATCTGCATCTTGTTCTATAGAACCTGATTCTCTTAAATCTGATAAAAATGGTCTTTTATCATTTCGCTGCTCCAAGCTACGATTCAATTGTGACAAAGCAATTATTGGTATATCAAGTTCTTTTGCTAAGCTTTTAAGCTGTCTAGTTATAGAAGCAATCTCATTTACTCTATTTTCACTCTTATCAGGCAGTGTCATTAGCTGAAGGTAATCTAATATAATCATATCAATACCGGTTTCTCTCTTCATTCTTCTAGCTCTTGATCGAAGTGTCATAGGTGTAATGCTTCCTGTGTCATCAATATACAATGAGCAATCCTGCATCATTTCAATTGCTTGAGTTACAGCTCTAGTATCATCACTCGATGATTCATAGTCACCTGATCTGATTTTTGAAAATTCTACTGTACTTAGGGACGATAACATCCTAAGAGCTATAGATTGAGATGACATCTCTAGACTAAAAAATCCTACCTTCTTCTTTTGCTTAAATACTATATCTTGAGCAATATTCATAGCTAATGCCGTTTTACCCATAGATGGTCGGGCGGCAATCACTACTAAATCAGAATTTTGAAGCCCTCCCATAATTTCGTCTAGTTTTGAATATCCTGTCAGAAGGTAATCTATTATATTATTTGTTTTTTTATTGTAGATAGAATCTACCATTTCATTAACAATAGGTCCTATGCGGACTAATCCTTCATGCTTTTTGGTGTCAGACGCTATAGAGAAAATATCAGCCTCAGCTTTATCTAAGATTGAACTTATATCTTCTGTTGTATCTTGATGAATGCTCTCTATCGTTCGGGTACTTGCTCCTATAAGTTTTCTCATTACTGACTTTTCTCTTACAATTTCTGCATATTTAACGATATGAGCCGATGTAGGAACCGTCTTTGCGAGCTCTTTTAAATATTCAATTCCACCTATCTTAGATAGTTTGTCTCTAGATTTAAGACTTTCCTCTAAAATAAGAATATCTAGGGGTTGATCATTTATCTGAAGGTCATAAATTTCTGAGAATACATCACGATTTTTTGAATCATAGAAATCAGCAGGTGTTATTAAATTTGATATCTTTTCCCATGATTCACAGTCTATTATAAGTGAGCCTAGTAAGGCTTTCTCAGATTCTATAGATATTGGTGTTTTAGGAATTGAACTCATTATCAAATATATTATCTGATATTTATTTTATTTTGTAGATTGACTTAATGAGTTTATTAACTTTCTTCTTCAGATTTTTCTACCACGATAATGACATCACAGGCTACTTCTGAATGAAGTGACACGTTTACATTATAAGTACCGAGTTCTTTTATAGCTCCAGATGGTAGATTAACCTGTTTTTTTTCAATAGGATGCCCATCCTCTTTCATTCTATCCATGATGTTCTGGAGAGTTATAGATCCAAAAAGCTCATTAGAATCATCTTTAACTTTGACTTTATGTGTCTGACTATAACCAATTAGCTTTTCTTTGAGAGACATAGCAGCCTCTTTCAATTCTTGTTCTTTTTTAATTAACTCATCTTTCATTTTACTTATAACTTCTAAGTTTTCAGGAGATGGAGTTAGTGCAGATTTTGTTGGTAAAAGAAAGTTTCGTGCATACCCTCCTTTTACATTGATTTCTTCACCTACTTTACCTAGGTGTTTTACATCTTTGAGTAATACTAACTTCATTGTCTTTTATGGTTATCACAGTAGGGAATAAGTGCCAGAAATCTTGCTATTTTAACTGCTTTATTCATTTTCCTTTGTTCACTAGCAGTTAACCCAGAGACTCTACTAGGTATTAGTTTTCCAGCCTCTGAGATATACTTTTTTATATATCCGAGGTTTTTATAGTCAATAATATTTTTATTTTTATCCATATTCTAAGCTGTTTTTAGTTGTTCTTTGTTCATATAAGACGGCTCTGTATGAGAATCCTTGGTGTTTATTATTAAATGTCGGAGTATGTGATCATTAAATTTAATCAATTCATTTAGCTCTTCTATAATTTTATTATCAGCTTTAAAATTGACAAGGATGTATCTAGCTTTGTTCTCATTATTGATGTCGTAAGACATCTTTAATGACCCCCAGTCTTCATATCTATCTATAACTCCATTATTTTCAGTGATTACAGATTTATATTTTTCTATAGTCTGATTAGTGAGTGTATCTTCACCAACAGAAAACATAAGTACTAATTCATAATTTTTCATAATTTTACCTAGGGCAATACTACAGTACAAAGGTAGATTTTTCAATTAATCACTGCATTATTTATCTAAATTTAGCAACTTCGTATAGTATTATCCCGCATGCAACAGAGATATTGAGGCATTCTACAGAGCCAACTATAGGTATAGAAAATAAGTCATCGCATGAGTTTTTAAGTGATCTGGAAATACCAACATCTTCTGCGCCCATTATCACACATATACCTTCATATTTTAGCTTTGCAATTTCATGATAATCTGATCGTGCCTTATGATCTGTCCCTAAAACTCTTATATTATTTAATTTTAGTTTTTTTACGATTCCATTTAAATCATTTGATTCATAAATATACAAACCAGATGTGCCTCCACATGAAGCCTTGTGAACAGCAGGTGAAATGGGTGCAGAATTAGATTTTCTTTTTATTACTAAATCACAACCAACTGCGTTAGCAGTCCTAATGCATGCACCTAAATTACCAGGATCTTTTATTTGATCTAATATTAAAATAAAAGGACTTTTATTTAAATTTATAAAGTTTTCAAGATCAAATACAGAAAGATTTTTATCTTGTAGCTCACATACAACTCCTTGATGTTTAGTTGTTTGTGATAAAAGTATAAGTTGATCTATTGATGTTTCCTCGATAAATAAACTAGAATCTAATGCTTTTTGATATAAGAGATGTAAATTTTTACTTGATATATCTTTTTTAAAATATATTTTTTTAATCCTATCTTTATCAGAATTTATAATATTGGATATAGCATGAATCCCATATATATATCTTGTTAAAGGTTCAGACATTAAAAAATATTAGTTTTTTGTATTATCTCATCTCTTGCAGGACCGGTTGAAATAATATCAATAGGTATTTGTACCAATTCCTCTATAGTTTCAATATACAATTTAGCATTTTTCGGAAGGTCTTTATAATTTGTAATGCCTACCGTAGAAGATTTCCAACCTGGTAACTTTATAAACTTTAAGTCTTCAACTGCAAATGATTCATAGTCAATTTTGCCATAATCAACACATATTGATATCTCATCAAAGTTGTCTAGTACGTCAATTTTAGTAAGTGCTATACCAGATAAATTATTTAGTCGGATGGATTTTTTTAGAACTTTTGTATCAAGCCAACCGCATCTTCTTGTTCTGCCAGTTGTAGCTCCAATTTCGCCACCTATTTCACCAATACGCTCACCAATATCATTTTTTAATTCTGATGGAAATGGACCATGTCCTACTCTTGTTGAATATGCTTTAGTAATTCCCAGTCCATAGTTAACTAGTGACATATTAACACCTGTTCCAGATACTAATCCTGATAAAGTTGTATTTGAAGATGTAACATATGGAAAAGTTCCATGATCTATATCAAGCATAGTACCTTGAGCACCTTCAAATACCACGCCTCCTTTTAGACATAAATCATTGATAAAATTATCAGTGTCAATTAGATATTTAGATATTAATTTATATTTAGTGAGAAGTTCATCTGCAACAGATTTCATATCTATAACATCCTCATGAAAATAACTATTCAAAATAAAGTTATGGTATTCCATTAGATTTTCTAATTTCTTTAAGAATATTTCTTCATTTTTTAAATCTAATAATCTTATTCCTTTACGAGATGTTTTATCCTCGTAACAAGGTCCTATACCTCTACCAGTTGTACCTATAGACTTTTTACCAAGTTTTTTTTCTCTTGCCTGATCAATTGCTATATGAGTTGGCAGAATAATATGACAGTTTTGACTTATATAGAGCTTATTATCAAGAGAAATCCCGTTGTTTTCTAATTCTTTAATTTCTGTTATCAGAGCATCTATGGACACGACAACTCCGTTGCCAATAACAGATTTAACATCATCTCTAAGTATTCCAGATGGGATTAAGTGTAATATAAATTTTTTATCATTAATTACTAGTGTGTGGCCTGCATTATGACCACCCTGAAAACGAACACATGCAGTTGCTTCAGCTGATAATACATCAACAACTTTTCCTTTACCTTCGTCACCCCAGTGTGTACCAATTAGAAAAATATTATTTTTCATATAATGTAACTACGTCCTTTAAATCTAAGCTGAATCCTGTTGCATGTCTTACGCTACCATCATTGAGTGTATATGATTCATATCGTCCCCCAAAAGCAAAAGGTTTTCTAAGTTTATCAATATAAAATGTGTAATTAAAACTTGTTTCATAATCCATTGAGCTTAATGAACATATATCTATTATAATCTCAGTATTTTTTAATAAACTAATCTTTTCAATAATTTTTTTTAAACTTCCTAAATCATTATCTGCGTTATATTTATATTTTTTTGAGAATAGTTTAATTTTTTTAATAGTAGAAGCATCTCCGCTTAACTTCAGTAAATCAATTAATTCATTGAGTTTTTTAGTTGTAAGTTTTTTAGAGCTAAAAAAATTAATTATCTCATCTATAGATTTGATGCTTATTAAGACTGAGAGTTGCTCTTTATCAGATTTAGATATATTCAGTGTGCTAAAGAATTTATTAATAAAGAATGCATCATTAAGTTCAATAAGAATTTTTTTAGATTTTGATAAGCAAGCAATCTCATGACACATTTTTATCATAGTTATATCTATTGAATCCGAAATGTTGCCAAAATACTCCGCACCAACTTGAAATGGATTATTTCTATCAAAAGGTGATTGAGTTTCTCTATAAATTTCACCCATATATGAAAATTTATTAGATTTATTTTTTTTATATGATTGATAATCTAGTTTTGATATTTGTGGTGTTATGTCAGATCTTATACCAAGATTTTTCCTATCTGACAATGAAACTGTTATATTCTTCAAGTTATCTTTACTAAGATTATTTAAATTATTAATTGAATCAACAACAGGAGTAACAACAAATTCATATTTATATTTTTTGAATATCTTAATAACAGCTAATTTAAGTTTTTCAAACAATACTGCATCACTGCCGGTATAATAATCAATGCCATCTGGGATTAAAAATTTTTGATTATTCATAATTTATTTATAAAACCATATAATATATAACTAACCCAAAGATAATACATGTAAGACCAATCATTCTCAATGTTTTATCATCCATATCAGCTATAGAAAGAAGCATCTTTTTGAAAGTATTTGGGTATAACAGAGGGACAATTCCCTCTATAATTAATATAAAGGCAATAACAATAGCTACGGTTTCTAGACTATTTATTTTTTAACACCGCTAGTATCATTAAAATACTTAAAGAAATCAGAGTCTGGTTTTAGTAATATCATATTACTCTTATCATCAAACGTAGATTTGTAAGCTTCTAGACTTCTGTAGAATGAGTAAAATTCTGGACTTGCGGAAAAGGCATTTGCATATATTTGGGTTGATTGTGCGTCGCCTTGACCTTTAATCTCTTGAGATTCTTTGTATGCTTCAGCTATTATAGTTTCAGATTCACGTTCAGCAAGAGCTGTAATACCTTTAGCCTCTTCTTTACCCTTTGATCGAAATGATTTTGCAACGGTTGCTCTTTCTTTTACCATCCTTGCGTATACTGAATTACTCACTTCATCAGGTAAATCAACTTTTTTAAGCCTAACGTCAACTACAGTAATGCCAAGTGTTTGTGACAATTGATTGGCCTCTTCTGTAACTTTTGCCATAATCTCGACTCTATCTCCAGAGACAACATCATTTACAGTCCTTTTACTAAATTCACTTTTGGTTAAATCATTTACAATCTGTGAGAGTCTATTAACACCAATTCTCTCATCCCCTTTTGAAGATCTATAAAAGTTTCTTGGGTCTGAAATTTTCCATTTGACGAATGAATCAACTATAACGTTTTTCTTCTCACTTGTTAGGAATTGCTCTGGTTTAGAATCCATGGTCAAGAGCCTAGAATCATATTTTTTTACATTATTCAAAAAAGGAATCATAAAATATAAACCTGGCTCATCATATGTTGATACAATTTCACCTAACCTGAATTTAATTACCACTTCTCGTTCATCAACAATAAATGTAGATGAAATCGCAATCAAAATAAATGCAAGCAAACCAGTGACTAAGTTTCTATTATTCATTGTATAAATCTCTCTTTCTTAAATTAAAATTATTTTTATTTGAATTGATTCTATCCATGATAGTTACTTCACTCTCACTTTGCTGCATATCATTTTGTTTAGGTTGATTTTTATTTACTAACTGATCAAGTGGTAGATACAGAAGATTATTACCTCCCTCTACATCTATCATTATTTTACTACTATTAGATAGCACAGATTCAACCGCTTCAATATAAAGTCTTTCTTTTGTTACATCTGGTGCTTTCTTATACTCGTTATAGAGTTGAGTAAATCTAGATGCTTCACCTTCAGCAGCATTTATTAATTTAACCTTATATGCAATCGCTTGCTCTAGCATTTGCTTAGCTTCTCCTCTAGCAAGTGGAATTATTTCATTACTATATGCCTCTGCTTCATTAATATATCTTTGTTCATCTTCTCGTGCTTTGATAGCATCAGAAAAAGCATCTTGAACTTGTTCTGGGGGTTGAGCTTCTAATATGTTTAAGGTTTGAACATTTATTCCTGCGCCATAACTATCAAGCACACTTTGTAATAATTTTTTTGTATCAGCTGCTACACCTGTCCTTCCTTCTGTAATGATATAGTCCATTGTATTTTGTCCCATAACCTCACGAATTGCGCTCTCTCCAGCTTGTGAAACTGTTATATCAGGTTCTCTGAGATTGAAGATATAATCACTAGCATCTTTAACATCATATTGAATAGCAAAACTTATGCTAACAATATTCTCATCTTCTGTTAGCATGACAGCTTTTTGTTGAACTGAACGTATTTTACTAACGTCTACTATTTCGACAGACTGTATGAACCTAGGTACCCAATGTGGTCCTGGCATTGTAATTTCATTGAAGCTACCAAACTGCAGGACGACCCCTCTTTCACCATCGTTTACGATATAAATTCCAGATAATAAATAAACTACAAAAAAAATACCTGCAAGAAAGCCGGCATTCTTTTTTGAAGAAGGTGGCACAGACCCATTGTTACCAAACAGGTCATCGATAGTTTTTTTAAAGTCTTTTATAACCCCATCTATATTAGAGTTATTTTTATTTCTACCCCAAGGGTCTTTGTTACCAGGTTCGTTCCATGCCATATAATTAATCTCCTGATTAAATAATATACCATAGGAATGGCGTCATCAAATCAAATTAATTCAAAAGATTTCCAACATAGTCATATAGCTTCTTATAATCACCATCAGGATATAAATGCTGATAATCAATATCAAATTTATTCATCCATGTAATTTGACGCTTTGCTAACTGTTGTGTGGAAATAGTGATTGAGTTTATAAGTTCTTTAAATGTAATTTCATTACTTAGATATTGTAGTGTTTCTTTATAGCCTATAGCTTTCATTGATTGATGGTTATTTGTTAACTTAAAATTATCTCTAAGATTTTTTACTTCATCAATAAGGCCCTCATCTAACATAGCTAATGTTCTTTCTTGAATATTCTTTCTCAATACATCTCTATCTTGAATATTAATAAAAATAATTGTAATCCTCAGATTAGGATTCCTATAAAGACCTTGAGTATCACTCAATACATAATTTGAACTAATTAAACGTTCTAATAATTTTTCAACCCGATAAGTATCATTTACATTTATTTTTTTAATAAGTTCATAATCGTATTTACTAACAGCATTAATAATTTTTTCATTCGTATATTTATTTAAAATATAATTGATAAGCTTTAAGTCGGTGTCAGAAGTGCTATATTGATGAGATAAACCATTTAAAAGTTGATGTACATACATCATCGATCCACCAGTGATTATGGGAGTTTTATTTAGAGAAGTTATCTCTTGAATACATTTACCGACATTATGGCAATATTTTGAAACGTTATATTCCATATCTGGATCAAGTTCATCTATTAAATGATGTTTATGTTTAGTTAATATTTTTTTCTTTGGTTTAGCTGTACCAATATCAAGACCTCTAAAAATTGAATAGAGGTCTGCATTAATTATTTCTAATGGAAAATCAGATGCAAGTCTTTGAGAAAGATTAGACTTACCTGACGCTGTTGGTCCAAGAAGGATAATTATGTTAGTCATCAAGATAATTAATTGATAATAGTCTTTTATCATTGATTAACTTAAAGTTAATTATAATATTTGGGACAATAATTTCATCAGGTATTATTTCAGGCCATTCAATGAGGTGTAGAGTATTGATATCGAGATTTTCATAAAAGCCAAATTCATCTAATTCTCTCTCGTTTTCAATTCTATATAAATCATAATGATATATTGTATTGTTTTTATTCAAATAACTGTTAATGATTCCAAAAGTTGGACTAGTCACATTTTTGAAATTATAGTTATATTCCATGTATCTTTTGATGAAAGTTGTTTTTCCAGAACCTAGCTCTCCTTTTAGGAAAACAATAGATTTCTTCCTATTAAGTAAAATCAAACTAGATAATAAAGCATCATAGTCTATCAAAGTATCAACAATAAAGTTTTTATGTATCATAAGGCACTTAATTCACTATATTTATCAGGAATCATTGAAGGTCTGAAATTTTTATTTTTTTGTTCATTACAAATTATATCTGAAGAATACGAGTGGTACGTAACGCTTTTTATACACGCATCAATATTATCATTTTGGAGTGAAGTTTCTGATAATATGATGCCAGACAAAACATCGCCAGTTCCAGCAGATGCCATTCTGTAATTACCATCCATACATGTATAAAAGCTCTTTCCGTCATATATTATCGTTCCTGAACCTTTTAGGATGACAATACATTCATAAATATCATGAAGCTTCTGGGCTGCTGCATATCTATCATTTTGGACATCCGATACATCAATATTCAGTAATTGTGCTGCCTCACCAGGATGAGGAGTAATTATGAGTTTATCAGAGTAGGATTTATTTTTATCTATGTACTTGAGTGCTCCAGCATCAATTATTATAGATTTACAACAGTTAATATTTTCTAGAGCGACATTAACATAATCTTTTCCTATTGAAGTAGTACCAGGCCCAATTAATATTTGTTTGTAAGAAGTTATAGCTTTACTAAATGTTTTTATAGAATATGAATTTGTAATTATTTCAGGAATAAGTAATGGAAGAGTGGATGAATATTCAGCCTCAGTATATACATGTATATATTTAGTTCCCGTTTCTATTGAGCTTTTTGCGGATAAAATTAAAGCACCATGATAAGGTTTCTGTCCAGCAACAATACAAGATATTCCATTAGATTTTTTATGTTGAGAGTGAAGTTCTTTTTGATAAAGTTTTCTTGATTTATATTTTGCAGAGTCTGATAGAATTTCGCTATTTGCAGTAATTAGATAATTATTTGATGAACAATCATAATCAACTAAATTGTGATGTAAGATTTTCATCCACGTATCACGCCCACAATTAGTGAATAGTCCTCTCTTAATAGTTAAAAGTGAAATCAAAACATTACATTCTATTGAAACTGGCATAGGCGTTCCAGTTTGATGATTTAAACCGCTAGGGATATCAATAGATACTACATAAGATGAAGAATTATTAATTAGATTTATTAGTTTTATATATTTTTCTTCTAGTTTTCTATTTAAACCATAACCAAAAATTCCATCAATAATATAATTATAGTTAGACAAATTATTAAGATTATCAATGATATTACAGTTATCGTAATCATTATTTTTAAGGGATTTTTTAAACTGATCAGTAACAAATACGTCTACATTATAATTTTCCGAAATAAGCTTCTTTGCAGCATAAAAAGCATCTAATCCGTTATTTCCTGGGCCACAGACGAATAATAAACGTTCAGTTTTATTTACTAATTCCAGTAATCTTTTGCTAATAAGACTAACTGCCTCATTAATAAGAAACTTCTCATCATCAATGGTATGATTTTTTTCTATATTTTTTATATCGTGATAGTCAATATCAGGATAGAAATATATTTTCGACATATTAATATGTTTTAAGTTGAAAAAAATTATATATATATGTTTTTATTAGTTGGTTAAATATATTATCGTTGCTGTTATATTTATGTATTTTTATATTTTTATATTTATCATTTTTCAAATTATATATAGATGATATTTCATCTACTAAACCAATATCCTTTGCTTGTACTCCAGTATAAAACAATCCTGAATATACTAATTTATCCTCAGGATTAATTTTATCTTTCCTGCTTTCAAATAGATCTGTGATAAATTGATTGTGGATTTCATTTGTTAGGTTTTTTACATGATTATACTGATCTGATGTTAATTTATGGAAAGGATCAAGGATAAGTTTATTTTCTCCAGAATATATTGTTCTAGATTTAATGCCTAATTTACTGAATAAACTTCTAACATCATAACTATCCAGTCTTACACCTATAGATCCAACTATACTAGTTTCAGCAGCAATAACCTCATCTGCAGCCATGGCTATATAATAACCACCTGAAGCTCCAACATCCTCAATAACAGATATAATTTTCTTATCTGACTTTTTTTTTATTTTACTTATTTCATCAAAAATAATTTTTGATTGCGTAGCACTACCTCCGCCACTATTAATCTTGATAATAATTGCTTTAGCACTACTATTCTCATCTGCTTGATTCAATAAAGGAATGATATTTTCAGCACTAGCAGGAGTTTCAGATGAGATAAGTCCGTTTATTTCAATCAACGCAATATGTGGTGCACTCATATTAATGTCTTTATTTATAGGTGCAAAAAATATCAAAGATAAAAAAGCAATAAAAAGAAGTGACCTGAAAATAATTCTATTTCTATAGTCGCGTTTACGTTCTTCGAGTAATGTAGAAACAATCGAATTTAGTGCTTTATCATTATCAGTCATTTTCTTCCTCTAGCATAGATAGTACTTCTTTTAATTCAGAAGGTAAATCTAATATAAATTCATATTTTTTATTATAGTAAAATGATAAATAGTAAGAATGTAAAAATAGCCTTTTAAGGCCAATATCTAGGTCCGATTGTTTGTTATCTTTATTATATTTATTATCACCAGCGACAGGGTGTCCAATTGATGCTGCATGCAATCTAATCTGATGTGTTCTACCGGTTTCTATCTCTATATCTACCAAACAGTGCGTCTTATATTGTTTGAGTAAATTAATCTTAGTGTAGGCTTCTCTGCCATCTTCAAAATTGATGGTCATTTTTTGACTTTTATTATCTTTTTCTATCTTAGATTCAATTTCTACTATACTTTTACTCATCCTACCTAATAAAAGAGCATAGTATTTTTTTTGAATATTTCTATTCATCAACTCTTTACCTAGAAATGATGCTGATTGATAGTTTTTGGATACAAGCATACATCCAGATGTATTTTTATCCAATCTGTGTACTAAGGATAAATTGATATTTCCAAGAGAATTTTTAAGAGATGATAAAAAATCTACCTCCTGATTTGTACCTCCATGAACAGCTATTCCATATGGCTTGTCTATTATTATAAAATCTTCGTTTTCAAAATGTATGTAATCTGAAGAATTTGACATGATTTTTTGTGAAATTAACTGATCATGAATGAGATAAGGAGGTATTCTAATTAAATCATTATCTGCAATTCGATAAGATACTTTTGATCTTTTCTTGTTTACTCTGACTTGACCGCTTCTAATAAGCTTATAAATTAAGCTTTTTGGCAGTCCTTTTAGCCTTTTAATTAAAAAGTTATCCAGCCTTTGGCCGCATAATTCCTTATTAACTTGAAGAATATTAGTTTTTTCCATGGCTAGATTATGTATTTTAGATTGATGATAACATTAATCATTGCTATATTAGTGTTTTATAAAGTTCAAATGTATTAAAATAGAAAATTTATATAAAAAAGAACATATGTAAATAGTAGCGCTGGATGACACAAATAAAATGCGCACAAAAATATAGAAATACTTATAAATATAATGATAAACAGGATTCATAATGAAAAAAATATTACTCAACGCCTCCCAGAAGGAAGAGGTGAGACTTGCTGTTATAGAAGACAACAAGCTAACAGATTTAGACATAGACTTTCCATCAAGGAACATCAAATCAAATATCTACAAAGGGAAGATATCTCGAGTTGAGCCCAGCTTAGAAGCTGCATTTATAAACTTTGGTAGAACGAGGCATGGATTTCTTCCTTTTAAAGAGATATCGCCAGAAATTTTCTCACATACAAACAAATCATCACGTGATTGCCTTGAAGTTGGAAAGGAAATTATTATCCAAGTAGATAAGGAAGAAAGAGGCAATAAAGGTGCGGCACTAACAACTTATTTAAGTTTAGCTGGCAAATACCTTGTTCTACTTCCAAAGAATCCATCAACAGGTGGCATCTCAAGAAGGATAGAGGGGGAAGATAGAAATAAAGCTAAAAAACTTATGGAGTCATTAGAAGTCCCTGATGGTATGAGTGTAATACTACGTACATCAAGCTTAGATGCATCCAGTGAATCTGTTAAATGGGATATAGAATATCTTATACAAATTTATGAATCTGTCCTAGAAACATCAGTTCAACAAAGTGCTCCATTCCTCATATATCAAGAAAGTAGCATGATGGCGAGATTAATAAGAGATTATTGCGATGAAACTATAGATGAAGTGTATATAGATGATAAAAGTTTCTATGATAATTTTATTGGGGCAAAAAAACTCTTTATGCCTCATCATGAAATAAAAACTGAACACCATTCTGATTTAACACCAATATTTAGTAAGCATAAAATAGAAAAGCAAGTTCAAACTGTTTATAAAAGAAATATTAATTTGCCATCAGGCGGTAACATAGTAATAGATTCAACTGAAGCATTGGTAAGTATTGATGTTAATTCTGCACGATCTACAAAAGGTGCTGATATAGAAGATACGGCACAAAATACTAATATTGAAGCAGCCGTAGAAATATTAACACAACTCAAGCTCAGAGATATCGGAGGGCTAGTTGTAATAGATTTTATAGATATGATGTCAATTAATTCTCAGAAAAATGTCATGAGAAAAGTTGCTGAATATGCAAAGAAAGATAAGGCTAAGATTCAATTTGCTAGGATTTCTAAATTTGGCCTCATGGAGTTATCAAGACAGAAATTAAAGTCTTCAATCATACAAAATAATTATGAAAACTGCCCTACTTGTGATGGAACTGGCCAAATCAAATCTCTTTCATCACTAGCAATATCACTTCTAAGGATAATAGAAGAAGAGGCTATGAATGCTAAAGAAAAACAAACAGTTTATCTACCAGTTAGGCTAGCTACTTATCTACTCAATGAAAAGAAAGATACTATTCTAAATATTGAATCTAGACACAAAGTTGAAATTAAGATAGTACCAGATCCAGACTTAGATACATCAAGCTATGAGATAGATAATGAGGGTTTAAGTGAATCAGAGTTTAAAGAAAAACTAAAAAGCAGAAATAAAAATAATAAAAGTAATAAAAACTTTAATAAAGCATCAGACGGAAAAATTATACAGGACAAAGAAGTTGCATTAATGTCTGCTGTAAAACCTAAGAGTGCTCCTCCTAAACCTAAAAAATCATCGATAGAAACAGTTAAACCTAAAGTTAATATATTCACAAAAATATTTAGAATGATTTTTGGTTCCAAAGAAGAAGATAATGGAAACCATAAACCTCGCAGGTATTACAATAAAAATAGACGATATAATAAAAATTATAAATATAATAGATACAAGTCGAATAATCGTAGGAACTATAATAAAAATACCCGAGCAAAAAATAATCAAGAGTAATGCTTAAGTTATTTGTAAGATTTCTTACTATCATGATTGTTATCTCAGGTATTTATCTGGTATATATAAATAGTTCATATACATCATTACAAAAACTTAAAAGCAAAAATGTATTAGCAGTAAATTTCCAAAATATTCCAGAAATAATACTTCCTATGAAAGAAGAGATTAGAGGATATCAATATGAATTATTGAAAAGTTATTTAAAAAGTTTAAATAAATATAATTTTATTCAAAAGAAAAAAAATTCTGATATTGAAATCTTCTATTCATCTAATGTTTGTGACACCTGCGTTGTAATTAGAGAAGAGGATTTACTATTAGTATCTAATGCGCATAAAGATAATAGCAATGATATTGAAATATCTATGATATTAGATGATATAGAAATTGATAATAGCATTAAAAAAAAATATCAGATAAGTTATGTAGATAATGAGCTAGATGTACTTGTATATAATCTAAGCAATAACCTTATAAGTCATACTATACTTACTAGAAGTACATATCTTTTTTTTAAAAAGTACTACCCTAATCTATTTATCAAAAAGAACATTAGTAAAGTAAAGCTCTTGTGGAGTTTTACTAATGATGATGGAACATTACAAAGTAACCTTTTTGAATTTCTAGAAAAAGAATATACATTAAATTTGATTAATAATCTTAATAAGAAATACTATTCAAAAGATTCAATGTCGTCATATATTTTTATTGGATCAAGAATTTTTATATCGGATATTGTTACAAAATTACCAAAATTTGAATATTTTTTCAAAGATGCTTCATCTAAATATGATATTGATTGGAAATTGTTAGCAGCTATCTCTTATCAAGAATCAAAATGGGACAATGAAGCAGTGTCTCCCACTGGCGTAAAGGGATTAATGATGTTAACGAAAAATACTGCTGAAATGCTGAAAGTAGATAGATTAATTCCATCAGAAAGTATTGATGGTAGCGCAAAATATCTAGTTTCACTAAGAAGAAAATATGAAGACTACACTGATGCTACTAGACTAAACTTAATGCTAGCCTCTTATAATGTTGGTTCTGGTCATGTAGATGACGTTGTTTCTCTTCTTAATAAAGATAATATTGATATCAATATATGGGATAATCTCAGAAAATATTTACTAAAATTAAATCAGAAAAAATTTTATAAAAAGATGCAATATGGTTATGCAAGAGGTTGGGAAGCTGTTCAATATATAGAAAATGTTAAACAATATTATGATATAATTTCGTTCTTAGAGGAAAAAGATAAAAAAATAAATGAAAATATAACAATAGAGGTCCCCAAAACATTATGACTAACATAGATATAATAAATCAGGCATTTGAAACAGGTATAAATGAAAATAATAAAGAAGAAGTATCTAATGCTGTAGCTGAAACACTAAAATCCCTTGATAGTGGTGATATACGTGTAGCAGAACCTGGACCTAAAAGTAATTGGACAGTAAATGAATGGGCAAAAAAAGCTATTCTTTTATCATTTAAATTGAATCAAAATAAATGCATTGATACAAACTACACTAAATTCTATGATAAAGTTGATTCCAAGTTTCTAAATACATCAGAAGATTATCTAAAGAAAAAAAATATTAGAATTGTACCTCAAGCTATTGCACGATATGGTTCGTTTATTGATAGTAATGTTGTGCTCATGCCATCTTTTGTAAATATAGGTGCATATGTAGGTTCTGGGACAATGGTTGATACTTGGGCAACAGTTGGATCATGCGCACAAATAGGTTCAAATGTTCACCTATCAGGTGGAGTCGGAATAGGTGGTGTGTTAGAACCGCTTCAAGCCTCACCAACTATCATAGAAGACAATTGCTTCATAGGTGCAAGATCAGAAGTTGTTGAAGGTGTTATAGTCAGAAAAAACTCTGTAATTTCTATGGGAGTTTTTATTGGAAAAAGTACAAAGATTTATGACAGAGAAACACAGACAGTTTCATACGGAGAAGTTCCTGAAGGTTCTGTTGTGGTATCAGGTTCACTACCATCAAAAGATGGAACATGTAACCTTTACTGCGCAGTAATTGTCAAGAAAGTCGATGCTAAAACACTAAGCAAAGTTGGAATTAATGAACTTCTGAGAGAAGCTTAGACAATTCGTCTTCATAAATAATTTCAATTCCTAAATCATCAGCTTTCTTTTTTTTACTACCGGGTTTGCTACCACATACTAGTAAATTAGTTTTTTTTGAAATGGAACTTGTAACTTTATAGCCAAGCATAGAAATCTTATCAGTAATTTCTTCTCTAGAATAATTATCAAACTGTCCTGTAATAACAATTGTTTTGTTATTACTGGTCTGTTTAGTATAAGTAATACTTATACCGTATGATATAAGTTTAAGAATATTATCGCGATTATCTCTATCATTTAAGTAATTGATAATATTTTCTGCAACAATCGGTCCAATATCAGAAGTTTTTTGTAAATCAGAGTTACTGCATGCCAATAGTTCTTCAATATTAGAAAAAGACTGAGCGAGTGATTTAGCTGATGCATCACCAACTTCTTTGATACCTAATGCATATATGAATTTATTAAAAGTGACATTTTTAGATTTCTCTATAGATTTCAGATAATTATAAATAGATTTTTCTCCTACCCTATCTAGCTTTTCAAAATCAGATTTTTTGAGATTGTAGAGATCCGATGTCTTAGAAATAATATTTTTTTTAATAAGCTCAATAATTGTTTGATTTCCAATCCCAACAATATTCATAGCTTTACGTGATATAAAATGAATTATTGATTGTTCAATTTGAGGTTTACATTTTTTTGAATTGAGACATTTATATGCAATTTGATTTTCTACTTTGAATAAAATACTTTTACAACTGGGGCACTCTTTAGGAACTTTGATTTTTTTGATATTTTTTCTTTTTTTAAGTTCTACTCTATCAATATCAGGAATAACATCCCCTGCTCTTTTCACATAAACATAATCGTTTATATGAATATCTTTAGATTTTATTTCAGAAAAATTATGGAGAGTAGCTCTAGATACATTTACACCAGCAATATTCACGGTTTCTAATTCTGCTACAGGTGTTATCGTTCCAGTGCGTCCAACCTGATAAGTAACATCATTAATTTTTGTTAAAGCCTCTTGTGCTCTAAATTTATATGCTATTGCCCACTTTGGAGCTTTACTCGTAGCGCCTAATAAAGGATATTTAGATAAATCATTAACCCTAAACACAAGGCCATCAATTTCATAAGGAATATCTTCTCTCATAGCGTTCATATCATTAAAATATCTAAGTGTTGATTTTAGGTTAGTTGTTAACTTAGAATATTTATTTACAGGAAACCCTAAATCAGAAAGAAATCGCATGAGTTTATCGTGCTCAATAATGCCATCAAATTGATTATAATTTGCTACACCATGAATAAATATTTTCAGATTACGACTCGCAGCAATGTTCGGATCAAGTTGTCTTATGCTGCCAGAAGCAAGATTTCTAGGATTTGAATAAGTCTTTTCATTCTCTTTTATAAGAATGTTATTTATTTTATTAAAATCTTTCTTATCAATGAAAACTTCGCCTCTTAAGGTAAATTTTTTTGGAACATTTTTATCAGTAATTGTTAAAGGTAGAGATTTAATTGTTCTGACATTTTGCGTAACATCTTCGCCAATAAGTCCATCACCTCTAGTTATAGCTTTTGAAAGATTACCATTGATATATAACAAGCTGATTGCAAGACCATCAAATTTAGGTTCTGCAAACAATACAGTATTATCTCTATTTAATGTAATGTTAGTTTTTTTATAATACTCAGAGAACTCTGATTCGTTCGAAGCATTTGACAGTGACAGCATAGGTGTATCATGTTTTATCTTATCAAATTGATCTAGTAATAAGGATCCAACTCTTTGAGTAGGAGAATTCGAATCAATTTGATTAGGATATTCTTTTTCTATCTGTTTAAGCTCTGAATAAAACTGGTCATATTCTTTATCAGTTATCTCAGGAGAATCATATGTATGATAAAGTAAATTATGTCTATTAATAATAGTAATAAGTTTTTGATATTTTTTAATAATATTTTTTTTACTGTTCATAAATATTTTAAAAATATTAATTATCAGAGGTCATTTCTAGAGCGTCATCGACATTGACAGATACTAGTTTTGATACACCAGCTTCTCTCATAGTAACACCTGATAGTACGTCAGCAATTTGCATAGTTGATTTATTATGTGTAATGAATATGAACTGAACAGATTCAGACATTTCTTTTACCACACTGCAAAAACGTTCATTATTTGCCTCATCCAAAGGGGCATCAACTTCATCTAATAAGCAGAATGGAGCTGGATTTATTTTAAAGATAGAAAAGACAAATGCTATACCAGTTCCTGCTTTTTCGCCACCGGACAAAAGATTTAAGTTTTTTACTAACTTTCCAGGAGGTTTTGCCATGATATTTACTCCTGTATTAAGTAAATCATTATCAGTTAACTCAAGATATGATTTCCCACCACCAAATATTTTAGGAAAGAAATAAGATAAATTTTTATTAATAGAATCAAATGTTTCTCTAAATTTTGATTTAGTTTCATTATCAATTTTTTTAATTGCATTTTCTAAAGTTGCCACGGAATTAGTAAGATCATCATATTGTTTATCTAGATAATTTTTTCTTTCTGTATTTTCCCTAAGTTCATCAATAGCAGCAAGGTTGATTGCGCCTAATTTATCAATTCTGTTTTTTAGATTAATAAGTGTATTCTCATTTTCTGTCAATGAATCATCATCAATATTTTTTATTGTATTGATAATTTTTTCATTATCATAATCAGAGTTTTCAAGAAGCGATAATTTATTAGTTTTAATTTCCGCCAATGTAATGTTTATATCATTAATATCCTTTTCAGTTGAGTTTTTGTCGGCTGTAAAATTATTTAATTCATCTTCTTTAGTCTTAATATCAATATCAATCGATGATATTTTGTCTTGAGATGATGTAAGCTCTGAATCTTTTTCTTTTTTTAAATTAATAAATTTATTAAGTTTGCTTTTTATATTTGATTTTTCTGGTTGATTCGTGTCTGAAAGAATATCTTGTTTTTTTTGAGTAAGAACGCTTATGTCAGCTTTTGCTCTTGAGATATTATCCGTAAAAGATGATATTTCTGTTCTAAGCGTTGTAATTTTAACATTCTTGGCATTAATAGCTTCAGATGATTCATTATATTGCCAGTTTAGTTTGTCATAGGATTGTTTTAACTCAATCTTATGTTTCTCAAGCTGAGTTTTATTTTTTTCATACTTATCTAATTCTCCTGAATATTTAACTAATGTTTCTTCACTTGAGATAATTCTATCTTTATATGTTTTAAGATTATTTTTTATATCCTTGATTTGTTGAGTAATCGATTTATTATTTTCTTTAATCTTAATTATAATTCTTTTGAATTCATCAACTAAATGATTCAACTTGAGATTTAAAGGATTAATTATATCTTTTGGTAGACTACTTATGTGTCGATCATAGTCAACTTTAAAGTTTATTAATGCATTTTGATATGATTCAGATTGCTCAAGTAATTCTACTTGTATATTATTGTCCTTATTATCTTCAGACTCATTAAACTTTTTTAGTCTTTTTTCAAGATTATTTATATTATCAACAAATGATTCAATTCTAGATTTCTCAAGTTCAATCTTATTTTGAAGCTCAAGCTTATCAGATAAAAATGAATTGAAATTAGATTGCCAGTTTTGTAATGCAAACGATGAATCCTTAATATCATTGTCAATTTTCTTTATTCTTTCTTGAAGCTCATTTTTTTCATTTTCACAAGTAATAATTGCCTCATTATTTTTTACTTGCTTATCATTTAATTCATCAATCTCTTTTTGTATTTTATCTATATCTTTATTTATATCATTAATATTATCTTTTTTACTTGTTTCAATCTGCTGTGTATATTCAATATCTTTCTCAGCTCTGGCAATTTCAGCAGCGATTTGAAATGATTCTGATTGAATCTTGTTATATTCCTGTTGTTCATTATCCCGAGATGACCTCAAATCTTCCACTACCCTCAAACAACCTGTGATTTCAGATTGTAGTCTTTCTTTTTTTAATAAGTTATCTTGTTTATTTTTTTGTACGTTTTCTAACTGTTCATCAAGGCGAATTATCTTCTTTGCTAGAATCTTAATTCTTAGGTCTTCTTCCGTGTTCTTAAGATCTTTATATAAAACAGCATCATTAGCCTGTTTCTGTAATTTTGTAAGAGCTGAATTGATTTCTCGCATAATATCGTTAAGTCTTTTTAAATTTTCAGAAGTATGTTTGAGACGAAGCTCTGTTTCTCTTCTTTTCTCTTTATATTTGCTTATCCCAGCAGCTTCTTCCAAATATGTCCTTAGCTCTTCAGGCTTTGAGTCTATTATCTTAGATATCATTCCTTGTTCAATGATTGCATAACTTCTTGGGCCAAGACCAGTTCCTAAAAATACCTCTCTAATATCTTTTCTTCTACATTTTGTATTATTTAAGTAGTATGAAGATGTTCCATCACGATTTGCATCTCTGCGAATCATGATTTCGCTAAATTTAGCGAATTTTGAATCTAATTTATTTTTTGAGTTATCAAATAGTAACTCAATGCTAGCGTGACTAACCTCGCTTCGGGATGAGGATCCAGAAAATATTACGTCATCCATAGTCTCACCTCGAAGATTTCTTGCGGACGACTCGCCCATTACCCATCTAATAGCATCAATTATATTTGATTTACCACAGCCATTAGGTCCCACAATCCCTGTTAAATTACTTGGAAAATTTAATGATGTTGAATCAACAAATGTCTTAAAGCCTGATAATTTAATTCTTGATAATCTCATTTGATGATTTTAGATTATAATATGTTATTTTGTATTATACTATATATTGATTTTTTTAAAGCATATGAAAGACATTTTAGAAACATTTGACAATCCACAAAAGAAAGATGATTATCTCATAAAAATGGACATACCTGAATTTACATGTATCTGTCCTTTAACGTCTCAACCAGATTTTGCTGAATTTCATCTAGAATATGTTCCAGATAAATTATGCGTAGAACTTAAGTCGTTAAAACTGTATATGGGTTCATACAGAGATATTGGGGCCTTTCATGAGGATGTAACTAATAAAATATTCAATCATCTATTCATGCTTACTAAACCAAGGTATATGTTCATTAATGCTCATTGGAAAGTTAGAGGAGGAATCACAACACACGTAGAAGTAAGAAAAATAAAAAATGGATGGAAAAATAAAAATATTCTCTAAAACGATATTAGTAATAGTTTTTTTTGTTTTTTCTAATATTTCGTATTCAAATCAATCATATTCTCCTGGTGATGTGATTTTGATACCATTGGATAGCTCATATCATACTGAAAATTTCTATTACAAGAAAAACTTAGTAACAACAGTAATGAAGGACAATAGTCCATATCTTTTGTTTGGTATACCTTATGGAACAAGACATGGAGATATTACATTTCATTTCTCTAGTAACAATTATACAAAAAAATATACAACTGAGATTGTAGCTAAAAAATATCCTATACAGGATATCAAAATTAATAAATCTAGTAAGAAAAATAAAGACCTAATAGATCGGATTATTAATGAAAGGAAAGAAATAATAAATGCCAAAAAAAGTTTATATAATACTTATCCTGATTTTAATTTTATAATACCTGCTGAAGGAACTGTAACTGGAATATATGGTACACAGAGATACTACAACGGAAAAAAAGGTAATTTTCACAATGGTCATGATATAGCTGCAAAAACTGGTACACCAGTTTATGCGCCATCTTCAGGAAAAGTATTACTCACTGGTGATTATTATTACAATGGTAAATTTATTATGATAAATCATGGGAATAATCTTATTAGTATGTTTCTCCATTTAAATGATATTCATATTAAAAAAGGGAACATAATCAAAAAAGGTGAAATAATTGGAACTATAGGTTCGACAGGATTATCCACAGGGCCGCATCTACATTGGTCAGTTCTGCTGAATAATACATACATTAATCCTTTATCACTAGTGAATTAACCAAGTCTGAGATGCTTGATAAATTATAAATATAATTAGATAATGTCTAGACATAACAAAGGAGGGGTATTATGCCACAATATGTAATTGAAAGAGAAATAGCTGGAGCTGGTGATTTAACACAAGAAGATCTTCAAGGTATTTCGCAGAAATCATGCGGTATCTTAAAAGATATGGGTACAGGCATTGAATGGGTACAAAGCTATGTTACAGGCGATAAAGTATATTGTGTATACAACGCTGATAATGAGCAATTAATCAAAGATCATGCAAACACAGGTGGTTTTCCTGCAAACAGCATCTCTGAAGTTAAAAATATTATTAGTCCGAAAACTGCTGAGTAATATTTTAAGATTAAGAACCCATATTATATGGGTTCTTTTCTTTTTTAAATATCAGTCTTATTGGAACACCAGATAATCCCAACTGATCCGAAAAATAATTTACAAGATACTTCCTATATGAATCTGGAATTTTATCTGTCTGATTACCATGAATGGTTATAGACAAATCAGAACTCTTGTTTTGCTTTGCGAATTTAAGTTTAATTAATCTATTTCTACTATTTTTCACTGGGTGTTTATTACAAGCATCATTCAAAATTTTCGTTAATTTTGAAGGTCTGTATTCTTTGTACAAATTATTAGCAAGATGGTTAATTGTAAATAGAAGCTTC
The DNA here is from genome assembly GCA_029979505.1 of bacterium. Classification (GTDB taxonomy): domain Bacteria; phylum Pseudomonadota; class Gammaproteobacteria; genus CACLCV01. Next base: position 213,791 of record JAPOHH010000001.1, read on the forward strand.
CTGATGTTTCTATTTTCAAGAGCAGATAAATAGATTATTTTAGTACCAAATAATATATTCGAAAAATAATCAACATTACTTTTAAGTTTTTTCATTTCATTTTTGGATACTATATCTATTTTATTTATAACTAGAATAAATGGCTTATTATTTTCCTTAATTATATTAAAAATATTTTTATCCTGTTTTGATATGAGCTCTTCAGCGGATATTACAAGAATACATACATTTGCATCACTTATACATTTAAGAGACATATTGATAGAGTATTTACTGATTATCTCATTTGTTGATGATTTCTTCATAATTCCAGCAGTATCATAAATAAGATAGTTATTACCTTTAAAGTTAAAAGGAATCTCTAATGAATCAATCGTTGTACCAGGAGTATTAGAAGTTATTGAGCGACTTTCGTTAAGTATACTATTTATAAGAGTTGATTTGCCTACGTTTGGTTTTCCTATAAATGCAATTCGGCTAGTTTTAGATATTTTATATATAGACGCCTTTGTCAAAGAAAATGATTTCTCAATTAACTGCAATAATCCTTTATTAGTTTTTGCAGATACTTCATACATATGATCAACTCCTAATTCAGAAAATTCATATCTTTTAAGATTCGACTTTTGTTTATCACATTTATTTATAATTAGGATTATTCTCTTATTAAGTTTTCTAAGTATAGAGCATATTTCTTTGTCTTTTGTTGTTAGGCCGTCCTCTAATGAGGTGACAAAAAATATTAATGACGATTTATTAACAGCTTGGAGTGTTTTTTCATAAGCTAGGTTTGAAAATTTTTCATCATCTGAGGTTATACCAGCGGTATCATAAATATCAAGATACTTATCCTCAAAAAGTAATTTACCCTGATTAACATCTCTCGTTACTCCGTGTTTATTTAATACAATAGAGTTTTTATATTGAATTAATTTATTAAATAAGAGGGATTTACCTACATTAGTTCTACCCACAAGGGCTATGGATTCTGTCATATAATTAAATAGTAATTTTGATGTGAACTATATCACCATCCTGTGTATAAAAATATACTTTATCCTTGTCTATTATAAAGTTAGTTTGAGGATGTAACTCAAGATTGAAGTCATCCTTATGAACTTTATGTCCCTCATTTTTATCATAAACATACAGTCTGCCTTCAATGGTAAATACAAATAATAAGTTACCAATAATAAAAGGCTCAGTAAGTATTGAGGCATCAATATTATCCTTCCAGTTAATAAAACCCGAAGCTTTATCTATGGAGACTATAAAGTTGTCGGATGTTGAACCATATATAGAATTTTCACTAATAGCGATGTTGTTAATGAATGAGAATGGACTTGCCCAGATAATATCTCCTGTAGATATATCAAGTGCATTTAACTCTCCTTGGTAATGACCATAATATAAAGTTCTGTCACTAACTACAGGATCCATCTCGGCATCACGCTGAGATTCAAGATCATTTCTTCCTGATCTCGATGATATTATTGTAAACCATTCTAATGTGCCATCTACCATATTGTAGGAGGACACTGAACCATTATCTCTTGCAACAATGATGCTATTATCAATAATTAGTGGACTAGATGCCCCTTTAGTTCTGAGTGATATATTCTGGCTTTCAGATTTCCAAATTAGCTTGTTATCATCTGGATCTATCAAATACAAATCATCATTATCTAGCTTGAGAAGAAAAAGATTATTAATTGATTGGACAGGTGAAGCTAGCTCAGTTAATAGTTGAATATTGACATCTGAATTGTATTCAGAAAAAGATGACAGATTAGATAAACTTGTTAGTAAAGGCGTATATTTATTCTTAGTTACAGAGTCTAAATTATAACAAAGTAATTCAGCTTTAGCTGAGCCAAGACATATTGAATTATTCACGATACTTAATCCAGAACTAATTTCTGTTTTTGTATCGACATTCCATAAAATAGTCCCATTATCTGAATCAATACCTGTTAGATTGCCTTCAGTGTCTACTACATAAAGTACACCATCCTCCTTCTGCATATGAAGGTAGCCACTATTACCCTGTATACCAGAATTAATTGATTTATTATAAATAATATCAATATTAAGATTTATACTAGTGGTTGTTTTAATTTCCTTATTAAGCGATGTAATATCTGATGCATTATTAATATCGTTATTTGCAATGTGAATTCCTCTATCTAAATGCCAAGTCAAAAAATTTGAACATGAAGACAAAATTAAAGTAGATGCTAAAAAGGTCAGATATCTTATTATATTCATTTAATTAAGTTTATTTTTTGAATAATATTTTTTCTTTCATTTGGAGTTATACTAGATGTAAGAACGATGTTATAAAATTCAATTGCCTTGTTATAATTTTTTTGTATAAAGTACAAATCACCTTTTAGTTCTGCATGTTGGTAGTTCTCTGGTGCATCACCCAGAATCACATGAGCTTCATTATATTTATTTTGATCAAAAAATATTTTAGCTTTGCGATATTTAGCTAACTCGGTTATTTCATCATCAGATGAATTGTTAATAATGTGATTGAGATACTTATGCGCTTGTTCGTAATTATTATCTATATACATTCTCTTCGCTGAATATAGACTCGAAAGGAGAGTGTATGTATTGTTTGGATTATCTATGATATTTTTATTAGAGAAATCTATTATAGTTTTACTATTACCACTATTATAATCATTTATAGCAATGTCATATTGACTAGATAACTCTAATTGATATGAGTTTTGATTAGATAAGAAAAACTTATAGCCATATAATATGCCCAAACCTAAGACTAAACCAATTAGTAGCCCTTTATAATTTTCCTCAAACCAGCTTATTACTCTTTCTTCATCACTCATTTCTAAAATCCTTAAACTACGTACTATGTCCTAAAATAATATCTTTAACTTCTGAAAATGTTATTTTTCTATCTTTTTCATCATTTCTTAGGTGTTTAATAGTAAACATATTATTGCTTATTTCATCTTCACCTACAATTAATAAAAGCTCACATTGTTCCTTGTCTGCTTGTTTAATTTGTTTAGTTAATGATTTATTTCTATCCATTATCTTAAGATTAAAGTTGCAATCCAGCTCTCTTAAGTCTTTGATAATTAAGCTTATAGAACTATGTTTATCTGATATGTCAGCAAAGCCAATATTGATTCGAGAAGAATTATATTGAAATAGTTCAACCATCCTATCAATTCCCATGGCAAAGCCAACTGCAGGTATGCATGTATCACCAATAATAGATGACAAATTATTATATCTTCCTCCAGCACATACGGCGTCTTGGGATCCTAATTTTGATGTTTTCCATTCAAATACAAGATCATTATAATAATCAAGTCCACGGACAAGCCTTGAATCGTGAATAAACGGTATACCTAAATCATTAAGCTGATTTAAGATTAAATCAAAATTTTTATAAGAATTTTTATTTATAAAATCGGTTATGATTGGTGCTGATGAGACTATTTCTTGAAGCAGTGGGTCTTTAGTATCAAGAAGTCTCATTGGATTTTTAGATAATGTTTTTTTCTGAACATCTGAGAGTGTTTTTTCATACTTATGAAAATATTCAATTAATTTAATGGAATACTTCTCTCTATCGTCAGTACTACCAATGGTATTTAAATGTAAATTAATGTCATTTAAATCAAGTTTATGGAATAGATTAGATGTCAGTAGAAGTAAATCAATATCATCGTGAATTGATTCGTCCCCATAAAATTCAACGCCAAGTTGAGTAAATTGTCTATATCTTCCTTTTTGTGGTCTTTCATGTCTAAACATGGGCGAAATGTAATACAGTCTTTTTTTCTTAGGGCCTCTGTCATATATAAGATTATTTTCAAGCGCTAGACGAAGACATGATGCTGTACCTTCAGGTATCATGCATAACGTTTCACCATTTCTATCATCAAATGAATACATTTCTTTTGTAACTATATCGGATGTCTCTCCTATCGATCTTTGAAAAAGATTGGCAGACTCTAAAGCTGGTAGCCTTACCTGCTCTATATCATATAGAGGCATTACATTATTTATTAGATTTTCAATATGAAGAAATTTTTGACTTTCGTCAGGAAGAATATCTCTAAAGCCTCTGATTTTTTTTGATATAAGATTACCCATCTAGTTACCAAATATTATTGATATCTCATTTTTAGCATTGATAGCCGAGTCAGACCCATGAACAGAATTAAATGATTTATCTATAGCATACAGTTTTCTTATAGTATTATCATCTGCTGTTTTAGGGTCAGTAGAGCCAATTAGTTTTCTATAACTTAGTATTGCATTCTCTTTTTCCAAGACAAGTGCAACAATATCACCAGAAGTCATATATGTAATTAATTTATTGAAAAATTCTTTTCCATCATGAACAGCATAGAATTTTTTAGCAAGTTCTTCTGACATTTTCATGAGTTTCATCTTCTTTATTACGAAACCATCATTCTCAATCATAGCTATAATCATGCCAATAATATTTCTTTGGACTGCGTCAGGCTTAATTAATGCTAATGTCTTCTCCATGTCACAACTCCTCAATCCAATTCATTTGAATGGCTTCTAAAATCTTTTCATTAGAATTTTCAGGATGATCATCAAAATCATCTAATTCTAATACCCATGAATGCAAATCTGTAAATCTGATAAATTGAGGATCTATATCAGGATATTTTTCACTTAAGTTAATTGCAATATCTAATGTATCAGTCCATTTTAGTGCCACTAATGATTCTCCGATGCATGATTTATTGTATATTTTGGAATTTCGATTGTTAAGTCCTCATCTGCAATTTGCGCCTGGCAACTCAATCTTGATTGCGGACTCAAGCCCCATGCCTTATCAAGGTAATCATCCTCATCATCTGTGGGAGGCTCAAGTGAATCATAGCCTTTAGTAATATATATATGACAAGTGGTGCATGCGCATGACATTTCGCAAGCATGTTCAATTTTAATTCCATTTTGCAAAGCAACTTTACATATTGAATCACCTTTGTTAGCTGATACAGTCATACCCTCAGGGCATATTTCAGGATTAGGTAAGAATGTTAACTTTGGCATATTTACATTATATCATTAATATCTTTACCTGTAATTAATGACTTAATGCTATTATTCATCCTTCTTTCTACATAAAATTCACAGGTATTTTCTAGTTCCACATTAGCTAACTTGATAACATCGATACTGTTTGTAAGAATAGCATCCTGTAGAGTAGAAATTGATTGTTCAATTAAATCTAATTCCGAACTGCTTAGTAATTCATCGCCGTCAATTTTTAAAGCTTCTTGAATTGCATACATCGCTCTTTCTGCTTCTACAATCGATTCTTTTAAAGCTCGAAAGTTTTTATCATCCTCAGCCATATTATTAGAGGTACTAATCATGTTTTGAATTAACTCCGGAGATAGACCATGAGATGGCTTGACTTCAATTGATGTTTCTTTATTGATAGTTTCCTCCTTCGCAGATACTGTCAATAGTCCATCAGCATCAACCTGAAATCTAACTATAATTCTTGCAGCACCTGCGACAAGAGATGGAATATCGGATAATATAAATTGTCCAAGCGAAATGCATTCAGAAATATCTTCTCTTTCACCTTGAACAATATTTATCATCATTTTTGTTTGACCGTCTTTGAACGTTGTGAATGTTTTGTTGGATGACGCAGGTATAGGTGTGTTTCTATGGATAACTTTTTCAGATAGTCCACCGTATGTTTCAATGCCCAAAGATAATGGCAACACATCTAGTAAAAGAAAATCATCTCTGTTATTTCCTGACAATACTTCTGCTTGAATAGCCGCACCTTCTGCGACAACAGTATCAGGATTGAGATGATCTAAAATTTCTATATTATATTTTTCATTTAGTTTCATCTTTACTGTGGTTAATCTTGAAGAACCACCAACTAATATAATATTTTTTATATCGTTTATATTGATACTAGAGTCAATAATAGCTTCATCTACTAACGCTATTGTTTTTTCAACCGATGAATTTATGAGATGATTAAATTCCTTTAAATTTATTGAAACATTATGTTTTTCACTTATCGCAGTGTTTTTTTCGGATAATTCATGTTTAAGAAATTTAGCTAGATTGTATAACTCATTTATATCTAATTTTGATAACTGAGGATATTTATCTCTAAGATACTCGACGAGGAATCTATCAAAGTCATCGCCACCTAAATGTGTGTCACCTTTTGTTGATAAGACTTTAAATACACCCTTTTCTATAGAGAGGATAGAAACATCAAATGTTCCCCCTCCAAGATCATATACAATAAAATTACCTGTTTGATTATCATCAATACCATATGCGATTGCAGCAGCAGTAGGTTCACTAATTAATCTTAATACCTCAATATTTGCCATTTCAGCAGCTAGTTTAGTAGCCTGTCGCTGCATATCATTAAAATATGCTGGAACTGTTATTACAGCAGATTGTACAAAATTATTTTCATGATTCTTAGCAATTTCACATAAATGAGAGAGTATTCTTGATGACAACTCTATAGCATTATATTTTTTACCTCCTAAGATTACTCGAGGTAAATCCTGGTCTGTATTAATTTGAAGATTATCAAAATTAATTGTATGAATATCTTTGGATGTAAGCCCTACTAATCTTTTTATAGACTTAACTGAATCATCAGAGACTGAGTTGCCTACGATTAGTTTACCATTGACGTCAGATATAATTGAAGGTATCAAAATTGTATTATTATCTTTAAAAATTGTTAAGTTTTTCCCATCTCGTTTAGCAATTAAAGAATGAGTTGTTCCTAAATCAATACCAACTGAGAGCTTTTTTTCTATTTCAGTTGATTTTTCCGGATCAGATATCTGTATAAGTGCCATGTTATTTACTTAATTGGTTAATGTTTTTCTTATAAAATTTAATCATAGAATTATTTTCATAAAGTATATCAAAATCTTTGTTAGAAAGATTATCTTTCATGTCTAAAATGAGAGATGATATTTTTTCTTTTATATAATTTTTAATATCATCTTGTTGTGTTTGATTAGATTTATTAATTTTTTCAGTAAGCTCCATTTGCTCTATCAAAAATTGATTATTTTTAAATGTTTTATTTTCGTCCATAGTAAAGTTATTAATTTTTAAAATATAATCAACTCTAGAAGTAAGATTCCCAAGAACTTTGTATCCATCATTAATATGAGTAGAAATTCTAGCTGCCATAGATTTTTCCATAGCAGAAGAATTAGAGTATTTATCAGGATGGAATTTAGTCTGAAGCTTTAAGTACTTACTATTAAGCTCATTCAAATCCAGAGTTATATTCACACTAATATCATATAACTCAAAGTAAGTAAGTTTTAAAACTGTCATTAGACATTGAAGCTTTCGCCGCAGCCACAAGTGTCTTTAACGTTAGGATTATTAAACTTAAAACCTTCATTAATTCCCTCTTTAGCAAAATCTACTTCTGTACCTTTGAGGTAAACATAACTCTTAGGATTAATTATTAATTTTATACCTTTATCTTGAAATACATTATCATCGTCATTTTCTGTGTCAGCAAATTCAATAACATATGCCAAACCAGAGCACCCAGTTGTCTTTACACCTAATCTTATACCAATGCCTTTTCCTCTCTGATTTAATTGGCTTTTGATATGATCAGCAGCTTTGTCAGTTACACTAATCATAATTTAATGCGTATTCCATTTAATTGATTTAATATCAATTCCGTCTTTATACATATCCCATAGAGGTGATAAGTCACGAAGTTTAGCAACAGATTTTTTTAATAACTCTACTGCATAATCTACTTCCTCTTCAGTAGTATACTTACCAATAGTAATTCTTATCGAGCTGTGTGCTAACTCATCATCTCTTCCAAGTGCTCTAAGAACATAGCTAGGCTCTAAGCTTGCAGATGTGCATGCAGAACCTGATGACACAGCAATATCTTTTATTGCCATTATTAAGCTTTCTCCTTCAACATAATTGAAGCTAACGTTAAGATTACCTGGAATTCTGTTGTCTAAGTCACCATTAAGGTATATTTCTTCCACATCTTTAAGATTATTCCAGAATTTATCTCTTAGTGCTTTAATACGCTTGTTATCATCATTCATCTCTTCATTTGCAATTCTAAATGCTTCGCCCATACCAACAATTTGATGTGTAGGCAATGTTCCTGATCTAAACCCTCTCTCGTGCCCTCCACCATGCATTTGAGCTTCTAGCCTTACCCTAGGTTTTCTTCTAACATAAAGAGCTCCTATGCCTTTTGGTCCATAGACTTTATGTGCAGATAATGATAGTAAATCAACATTGAATTTATTAACATCAATGTCAACTTTACCTGGACTTTGAGCCGCATCTACGTGAAATAGCACCTTTTTACTTTTGGTGATATGCCCAATACTCTCAAGATCTTGAATCACTCCAATTTCATTATTTACGTGCATAACAGATACAAGTATAGTCTGATCTGTAATAGCATTTTCTAGTTTTTCTAAATCAACTAATCCATTAGGTTCAGGATTTAAATATGTAACATTGTAACCTTCCGATTCAAGTTGCCTCATTGTATCGAGAACTGCTTTATGTTCAGTTGTAAGAGTTATTAGATGATTACCTTTTGATTTATAGAAATGTGCAGCACCTTTTATTGCAAGGTTATTTGATTCTGTCGCCCCACTAGTCCAGACAACTTCTCTAGTATCACATTTAATTAATTTTGAAACATGCTCTCTTGCTTCTTTGATTAAATAATCGCTATCCCATCCAAAAGAATGTGATCTTGATGCAGGATTGCCAAAAGCTCCATCTAATGTAAGACACTCAGACATTTTTTTAGCAACTCTCTTATCTACTGGTGTTGTTGAGGAATAATCTAAGTAAATTGGAATATTTAAAGTAGAATTTATTTTTTTTGTATTAACTGACATGAGTATCGCTCTCCCTTGCATCATGCAAACTATGTACAATTTGATTAGATATTACATCTTCGATAGTTATATTCTTCATGTAATCATTGATAATATTATTAAGTCCGGTCCAAACATGATGTGTCGTGCATGGTTTATCTTTTTTACAATTCATGCTTCCACCGCATTGAGTTTGATCTATATTTTCTTCAACAGCAGTTATAATTTCATAAAGAGAAATGTCACTAGATTTCTTACTTAAAACATACCCACCTCCAGGGCCACGTCTACTGGTAACAACATTGAAGTTTTTCAATTTGCAGAACAGTTGTTCTAAATAAGATAGTGAAATTGATTGTCTATCTGAAATATCCTTAAGAGATACCGCGCCATCTTGATTTTGTGCTAGGTCAATCATTGCTGTTATCGCATATCTAGATTTAGTACTTAATTTCATGCAAGCATTATCATATACTTGACTTTAACAGTCAACTATTATTTTTTTAGGGCTTTTTGAATTTTAGATAGTATCCCAAGATAGAGATTGACCTCATTTTCTGACAAATCTGTTTTATTAAAAATAATATGTATGTTTTGAGTGAGAGAATTTTTATTTTTTTCTGTAATTATCTTCAAATCTTCCATTATTGATAAAAATTTTTTAATTAATACAAGCTTTGTAGAATGATTAGATAGTTTTTTAGTACTTGTAATCGTAGGAGTTATGTTAGAAGCCTTAAAATATTCATAAGAAAATATCTGAACAGCCGATGCAAGATTGAGTGATGCATATGATTGATGGGTTGGAATTGATACTAAGTAATTACACAGTTGTAATTCATCATTTGATAATCCTGATTGCTCATTTCCAAATACAATTGATACTGTATCTTGTTTATGCTTATTCAACAAAAACATCAGCTGTTCCATAGATAATGAAGGTATATTAGATTTTCTTGACCTTGCAGAAAATCCAATAACTAAATTTGAATCACAAAGTGCATGATCTAAAGACATTGTAACTTTTGCATTATCTAATACATCAACACAGCCAACAGCCTTAGCATTTGCTATATCAGATGGAAAAATCTTAGGTTCAACTAAAATAAGGTCTTGCAAGCCCATTGTCTTCATTGCTCTAGCAGTAGACCCTATGTTACCAGGATGACTGGTATTCACTAAAATAATATTAATATTCGATGACATAATGTAATATACATTATCTAACAACATAATATTATGCAACCAAGACTCAACGTAGCAAAATCAGCTGGCGAACTTCTAGAAGAAGAAGTAAGAAGATTATTTCTAAATAAAAGTACAGATGCTCTACGAAATATGCCGGTCAAAGAAATACTAACAAGCAAAGCAGTCGAACATATAAATACATATTATAAATTAGGTGTGGATGACTATATAGAATTTAGTTACATCGAAGATAAGAATCGTCTTAGACTCGAGGATCCAAATATAATTTTTAATAAGGAAATACATTCAGAGGAAGCATACATATGGATAATAAATTTTATTCATGATTTTGACAATTTTTGCAGGAAACTACCATTTTGGACATTATCACTATCTATTGCACATAAAAAACATATTATTTCTACATTCATCTTAAATCCATTTTTAGATATTTCCTTATTTAGTGAAAAAGGATCTGGGGCAGTAAACAATCAAAGAAAGGTTAGAGCTAGTAATGAATCTGATACATTAATTTATGCATGTTCTAATAAAATTAAGATGCCTAAAAGTCTAAATAAACACAAGGTCTTATCACTAAATTCTCTGTCAGTGGAATTGATATATCTGGCAAGGGGATTAATTGATTTTTATGTATTAAGTCAGGATGATTATAAAAGCAATCAAGACTGCATACTTGTTGCTAAAGAATCAGGAATAATAATCAATGAGCAAAATGATTGTATGATTTTAGCTAATGAAAAAACAATGAGAAAACTTCAAGTAAATTAATTCTCTTCAGGTCGTTTAATTCCAAAATATGATAAGCTAGCACTGGCAATGAAAATAGATGAGTATGTTCCTATTAAAATTCCAATGAGCATAGCTATAGAGAAGTTTTCAACTGCACTGCCTCCAAATAGTAATAATGAGATTACAACAAGCATTGTTGTAAACGAAGTTACAAGTGTTCTGGATAAAGTTTGATTAATTGACTTATTTAAAACGGCAAATATAGACAGCTTTCTTAAAATGATATTGTTCTCCCTAATTCTATCAAATACCACTATTGAATCATTTAGTGAGTAACCAATTACTGCTAAGACTGCAGCTAAAACACTTAAATCAAAAGTTAAATTAAAAAAAGAAAAAAACCCAAGTGTTATAACAACATCATGTATTAAAGCTGAAATCGCCCCTAATCCGTAGATGAGCTCAAATCTTAAAGCTACATATATCAGTATACTAAATAAAGCTATTAACATAGCCCATTCTCCTTTCTCTCTTAGTTCACTTCCTACTTGTGCCCCTACATATTCAAGTTTAGTAATCTCAAAATTACTCTCCTTGAATATCTCATTAAGATAATTATTGATATTTTTTTTCTTGAAAATCTCTTCGTCTTTGAGTTTTATTAGTATTTCTTTGCTTGATCCATATAGCTGAACAGTTGAATCATTTATATTATTTCTGGAGAGTTCATCTTGAACTTCTAAAGCTGTTACTTGATTATCAAATTTTAACTGGACAATATACCCACTTGAAAAGTCTATGCCAAAATTAAAACCTTTAATTGAGATACTCAAGAGAGACACGAGTAATAACACTGTTGAGATAATTAATGGAATTTTTTTTATTTCCATGAATTTGATATCAAGTTCTTTTACGATTCTAAACATTAAATAGATAATCCTTTATTATTCTTGTTCTCATAAATAATACTTACCAAGGCTCTAGTACCAACTATAGCTGTAAACATAGAAGACAATATACCTATAACTAATGTAACAGCAAATCCTTTTACTACACCTGTACCAATTGTTAACAATGCAATTGCTGCTATGAGTGTAGTAATGTTCGCATCAGAAATAGTTGAGAATGCCTTATTATAACCAGAAATGATGCTAGCATTGGGACTGTTACCATTAAGAATCTCCTCTCTAATACGCTCGTATATGAGAACATTTGCATCCACAGCCATACCAACTGTAAGTACAATCCCTGCAATACCAGAAAGAGTAAGTGTTGCCTGAAAAAGAGCTAGTGTAGCTGTGATAATTAATATGTTAAATATTAGAGCTATGTTTGCTATGAAGCCAAATTTTTTGTAATAAATAAACATGAATAATATAACTAAAATCATACCTAATAGCATAGAGTCTCTCCCTGAGACAATATTTGCACTTCCGAGACTTGGTCCAACTGTTCTCTCTTCAACTATTGTCATCGGAGCACTTAATGATCCAGATCTTAAAAGTATTGCTAAGTCTTTGGCCTCTTGAAGGTCAAGCCCTGTTATTTGAAAGCGTTTGCTAAATGCTTCTCTTATTGTAGCAATATTTATAACCTGATTTTTGTCCTGTTCAACAAATACAACGGCCATTCTATTTCCAATATTTTTTGATGTTGTATCAAGCATATTAGATGCACCATATGAACTTAGATTCACAAAAACAGCGGGCTGGTTTGTTTGACCGTCAAAACCAGAATTAGCTCCTTCAATATCCTTACCTGAAGCAATAACATTTCTTGAAAGTAATACAGGAGAACCGTTTTTGTGTCTGTATAATAATGATTCACTAATAGTATTAGTACCTATGGCTTCTGATTGGCTCCAATCATCTTGTGATCCTTTTGTAAGTCTAAATTCTAGAGTTGCTGTAGAACCAAGAATACTTTTAGCTCTAGTTGAATCCTGTAATCCCGGTAGTTGAACAATAATACGATTCTTACCTTGCTGCTGGATAATAGGTTGAGAGACTCCAAGCTCATTAACTCTTGATCTTAATATAGCCAAATTCTTTTTCATTGACGCTCTTATATCATTTTGAAAAGAATCAGGAGATAAAGTCGCGTTGATATTAAAGCTATCATCAGATTTTATAGATGTAATAATATAATCTGAGAAGTTTTCATTGAGTGTATTTAAAACTTCAGTATCCATCGTATCTTTATTAAATTTGAATGTGACTTTATCAGCGTCTGTAAAAAAACTATTGTATTGAATTCCATTATCAATAAAAAAGTTTCTGAGATTATTTTCAAGTTGATTAAATCTTGATTTTTTTACATTGTCACTGTCAATCTGAAGCAAAAAGTGAACCCCTCCTTTTAAATCTAAACCAAGAGATACGGGATTAGCATTAATAGCGCTTAGCCATTTAGGAATATGATTATAGTTGCTTAATGTGTACTGATATGATGATGTCTTAATCAATTTATTATATGCACTCAATTGTTCGTCTATAGAATTAAAAAAAAGATTATTATTATCGATACCAATGTTAGAAATGTCATTATCCTTTGATAGTTTTTGTAAATCTAAACTGTCAACTTTTTTCTTATCAAAAGTTGTTACTTCAATAGAAGGATAAGTCATGTAAAAATTTGGTAAAGAATATATTACCGCATACCCTAAAACTAGCAGCACTAAAATATATTTCCAGGTAGGATATTTATACATTACTTAACATTATCAAGTGTATTTTTTGGGAGTATTTGATTTATGGAATTTCTTTGAAGCTTAATTTCAGTATTATTTGAAATTTTGAGCATTGCATAAGATTCAGTTAGTTTTGTAATTTTTCCATAAATGCCTCCAGATGTTGCTATTTCATCACCGACTTTTAGCGACGCTACCATTTTTTTATGTTCTTTAAGTTTCTTTGATTGAGGTCTAATAAGAATAAAATACATCAATACCAAGATAAATATAGGTAGTAGAAAACCAATCATAGATGGTTCTTGTTGTCCTGCTGCATATGCTGATTCAATCATTTTTCACCTCTCTGAAATTTCTCTCAAGTTGAGCAATATAATCGTCTAATGATGAGGAAATAATAGCATTTCTTAGCTCCATCATTAAATTTTGGTAAAAGTATACATTATGGATAGTCATAAGTCTCGCAGCTAGTATCTCATTACAACGATCAAGGTGCTTTATGTAGGAAATACTGAAGTTTTTGCAAGTATAACATTCGCACTGTTCATCTATCGGACTGAGATCATTAGTATATTTAGCATTTCTAATCCTTTTTATGCCGGTTGATGTGAATAATTGACCATTTCTAGCATTCCTAGTTGGTATAACACAATCAAACATATCTACTCCTGCTCTAACTGCATATGCTATATCCAATGGTTTTCCTATACCCATTACATATCTTGGCTTGTTAGTAGGTAGTTTATGTGCGTTCTCATCTATTACCTCATACATTAAATCTGTTGGCTCTCCAACAGATAATCCACCTAAAGCATATCCATCAAATTCCATATCTATTAATGCTTCTCTGGATTTTTCTCTTAATTCTGGATACATGCCACCTTGTACAATACCAAAAAGAGGTTTTGATAAATAATTAGATTGCTTTGACCGCTCTGCCCAGCGTAAAGATAATTCCATAGATTTATCTGTAGTAGACATATCTGAGGGATATTTGATACATTCATCAAATATCATCATGATATCTGTATTAATTTTTGTTTGTACATCAATTGATAACTCTGGAGTCATTAGAACTCTATCACCATTAAATGGTGACCTAAATTCAGCACCTTTATTTGTAATTTTAACATCTTTGCCTAGACTAAATACTTGATAGCCACCGGAATCAGTTAATATCATGCCATCCCAGTTCATAAATTCATGCAAACCACCAAATTTTTGAATAAGATTTACACCTGGTCTTAACATAAGATGAAAAGCATTTGATAATATAATTTCTGCTTTACATTTTTTTAAATCAGACGAATCCATAGTTTTAACAGCACCATAGGTGCCAATAGTCATGAATGCTGGCGTGTTAATCGTTTTATTGTTTATCGTCAAAGATGCAACTCTTGAATGTTTATGTGTATTTTTTATTGAAAATTTCATATCAAACCTTAAGCATCATACTATCCCCATAACTATAAAATCTATAATTATGATCAATAGCTTTTCTATATAGCTCAAACAATTTTTTTCTGCCTACTAGGGATGCTACTAATAATAACAGAGTTGATTTAGGTAAATGAAAATTAGTTATAAGGGCGTTTATTATTTTAAATTCATAGCCAGGTGTAATAAACAAATCAGCCTCACCTTTATAATCATGCTTATATAATTTGGTAGCATAATTTTCTAGCGCTCTTGTTGCAGTAGTTCCTACCGCAATTACTCTTTTATTATTGTTCTTAACATTTTCAATATTATCAATGGTGCTTTTATTAACTTCACAATATTCAGATCCTATATCATGTAATAGGTAATTATCACTAGATACAGGTTTAAATGTATTGTATGTAACATGTAAAGTTAAGTACTCTAGCAACACACCTTTCTTTTCCAATTTATTTAAAATCTCTTTTGTAAAATGCAAACCAGCTGTTGGAGCAGCAACGGAACCATCATTCAGAGCGTAGGTTGTTTGATACCTATTAACATCATCTTCATTTACCTTCCTTTTAATATACTTGGGAAGAGGAATTTCACCATGTTTAATAAAAAGATGCATTATATTATGTTCAGATTGTAACGTAACATAGTTTTGCTCTATATTAGTCACAGTAAAATAATATTGCTTATTAAGATGAAGGATACTTCCTATATTCAATTTTCTAGAGGTACCAAATATACAAATAGCTTTCTGTGAATTTAATGTCTTATGAAATAGTAACTCTACAGTTCCACCTGATTCTTTTTTAACATATAACCTCCCAGGAATCACTTTAGTATCATTCAAAACTAATAAATCACCTTCATTAATAAAATCACAAATATTTGAAAAAGATGTATGTTCTAATGAATCATATAATTTATCAAATACCATCAACTTTGAGCTATCTCTTTTTAATGGTGGAGAGTGTGCAATTAGGTTATCAGGTAAATCATAGTTATATAATTCAATACTTGTCTTCATAAGGATGAATTATAAGTTATCATCATTGCAAATTAAAAAGAAATTTGATACAAAATAAGCATTGGTTTTTTTTGAATAGTAAAGGAGCAAGACTATGGCATTGATAAAAAATTTTCCTCATGATGGTATAGTGACTATTAATCGCGTAATTCTTAAAAAAGGACATACTATAGACGATCTTCAAGAGAGAGTTGCTCTGATGTGCGAAAATGTAAAAACATATCATTCTGAAACGGGATTTATTGGAGGCATGGTTGTTTTGAATAGCGGTCAAATATCTAATGAAGGAAGTAATCTTGGTAAAGCTTTAGAGAGTGATTTAAAAAACAAAGAAGCTCTTATTATTACATATTGGAATTCATATGAAGAACATGAAAATTCTCATAAAAGTGATAAGTTTCAACCTTTATTTCAAAAAGTGATAGATCTTTGTGAAAATGGTAATGAGGAAATTGTGTACGACATGTTGTGGCAAGGTGAAGCATACACACCAGAAATGGCCAAAATGGCACAATCAGCAAAAGAAGAAAATAGTTAGACTATTGGAGGATTTTTCTTATTAGTTCTTTTGTGTCTTCCGCCGATTAACTTATGTTTTTTTAATTTTTCGTCAAGTTTCTCCAGAGTAGTATCTTCAATACGAATATCTCTAGATAATGTGATTTGTTTTTTTATGTACACTACGATTAGAACAGCAACAATTATGATTGTAAAATATATGATATAATCCATTATGCCAATATCATAACATAGAATGTAAATAATTTGCCACTGTGGTGGAATTGGTAGACA